>CAZMWU010000009.1:0-26715 GCA_964570195.1 uncultured archaeon | reverse complement strand
TCTTAGAGCGATAAACAAGGTAGCCGTACGGGAACGTGCGGCTGGATCACCTCCTTAAGATCCAAGTGCAAGAGCGAGGTCTAACCCCCAAGGCATCAAAAGTATTGACTTTACCTGATAGCAGAATTTTTTAAATGTCTAGGAAATGAAATAATATACGATGTCTAAAATTAGATTTACTCTAATCGTGATTTTAGCCATTTTAGGCATTTACTTTAGTATCGCTCATGCAAATCCCTTGCCTTTTAATCATGAAAGTATAGGTCTGGGGGCAAACCATTTTTTGCATACCATTTTAGGTTTGGTTCTTTTTACTGCAGCGGGTTTCATTTGGCTTAAGGATGGCAAGAGATGAGTACTCTGATAGCAGTTGAACAATAAAAGAAATCAGTAACTTTATCTTATTAAAATCTTATTATAACTTTAGTGAAGCTATGGTTTTGGGAAAATACGGATTTTTATATTTGATGATAGCTGTAGTTGGGGTTGGAATTTTCGGTTTAACTTATTTGGAAGCATTTCCAGGGGTGGTTTCGCAAATAGGCGCGATACATAATTTAGCTATTCTGTTTGGTATATCAGTAATATTCTACTGCATACGAATAAAACAATCATTCGGTAAAATTATTAGTGAAGCCTTTGTTTATGTCATTTTCAGCATAGCTCTTCTTACAGCCGTGCACGTGTTTCATCTTTCTTTGGCATTCAAGATTCTAGAAGTAACTCCAGTCCAAAGAGCTGCTATCGAACATTTCTTGTTCTATGTCGCATTGATATCGCTTGTCTACGGCTTTCGTAGCATGTTAAAAGGCATTCAGAAATAGTGGGCATATGGAGCAACAACTAGTTAATGACATAAATGAAGCTCAGGTTTCAATGGTAATTCTTTCTAAACTCAGATATAACGAAGAAAAAATAGATCTGACAAAAGTTGTTATCGGTAGAAATAGCAAAATTTGCTACATCACAATTAGCAAACCTTATAACACAGTGATTAAAGAAATTGAAAAAACCGATATGGACACTAACAAAATTGTTTTTATCGATGCCGTATCCGGCGGCAAAAAGGATTTAAAAAATTGCATCTTCGTCAGTTCCCCTTCAAATATAACTGAAATTAGCATAGCTTTTTCAAAGCTTATGAAACAATTTAAGTTTGATATCTCATTGATTGATTCAATAGACGCATTGGCTATATATACTGACGAGAAGACTTTGATAAAGTTTGTACATGATATTGTTACAAAAATTCGGGTATCCAATAGTAAGATAGTATTTATTATTTCCAGCGATAAAGAAGCTTCCGAGACTACAAAAGAGCTTTACATGTTTATGGACAATGTCATTAATTTTGCATCCTAATGGATGATCAGAAACCAATAAGGCATCAAAAGATTAATTTTGCCTGTAAACAGAATTTATCCGAATGTAAACGTGTAGATTTTGAATCCTTTTCCTTCAACATCAATCTCCAAAAGGCGGGAGTTGTAATCTTGGTTAGAGACTAGATTATACAGTCTTTGCTCTCTTACCAACACCTTATTGTTAATGATATCACTTCCTCTATTTTCGCCAACAGGTTGGCCATCTAATAAGACTTCCAATACCGAATTTTCACCGGCAACTATGTTGACATCTTTTGCGGAGTAAAACAGCAGAACTTTTCCTTTTCCAGAGATTAATTCCATGTGATCTGCGTTATTTTTCCAAACACCATCCAAGTAAACTCTGTTCGGAGTTATTGTCGACGGCAATGAATAGTTAACTGTTTGCTCTGGTTTGAACCCTTCACTGTTTCCCAAGTCAGCTCTGGCAAATGTGTAACCCAAATATATCTCAGGTGTGTTGATTTTTGTGAAATCTACATCAACAGCATTCGCTGGTTTTGAAATGGTTTCATCCATTTTGAAGTCAAACTTTTTAGTTCTTTCACTCAACAATTCCTGTATAACTTTTTCAATCTCTTCATATGAACCTTCACCTATATGATCATATCTTATGTTACCATTTATGTCAACGAGATATTTCCTAGGCCAGAACTTGTTTTGATATGCATTCCATGTTTGATAGTCGTTATCTTGAACAACAGGATATTTGATGCCGTACTTCTTAACAGCAGCCAAAACATTTTCATAGTTCTTCTCAAATTCAAACTCAGGAGTATGAACACCAATTATTACTAAGCCATCATCAGAATATTTTTCGTACCATGAATTAAGATAAGGCAATGTTCTGATGCAGTTTATACAAGTGTACGTCCAAAAATCTACTAAAATAACTTTTCCCTTAAAATCTTCCAATTTAATCGGATCGGTGTTTATGTATCCAGCAATGCCTTGCAATTCGGGTGCTTTGTTAAACGATTCTTTTGCTGAACTCATCGAAGTGACATAAAGTTGGACGCCAATTACTGCAGCAAGTATCACCACAACTAAAATTACTATAATCAAAATTTCTTTGTTCATTTTGTTATCACGGCAAAATACTTGATATGAATCCTAAGTTAGCGAGGGCTGCAAGTTTGTTTGTGAATACAAGTATCCCAATCACTATCAACACAATTCCCATCACTATGTTGAAGTATTTTAGAAATGGTCCAATCCTTGAAATCAATGAAAGGCTTCGCGACAAAAATAATCCTGTTAACAAGAATGGAATTCCTAAACCAATAGAATAAGAAAATAATAGGCCGAATGCAATACCAGGTGATGTTAAGGCAAGAGTTAATATGCTACCTAGAACCGCGCCAACGCATGGAGTCCACCCTGCGGCAAATGCGATACCAAAAACAAATGACGTAAGATAGCTGTATTTGAATTTTTTCGGTTTCAATTTATGTTCGACGCTAAGAAATGGAAGTTTCAACAACCCCAGAAGGTAAAGGCCGAATGCAATTATAATTGCTCCACCAACGCGCGATAGCCATATTCTCACATCATAGCCGACACTCAAGAAAACGGTATTCAACAAAACTCCAATCAGAGAAAACACCAGTGAAAATCCTAGGACAAAAAACACGGCATTGAGAAAGACATTTAATTTCTTTTTAGATTTCTCCACTTCTTCGATTGTAGTCCCTGACAAATATGCGAGGAACGCTGGAATTAGTGGTAATATGCATGGCGATAGGAAAGATAAGAACCCGGCGGCGAATGCAAAATAAATTGTGGTTTCAACCATCATACCAGCTCTCCAATTCTATCTTTTATTGTCTCTTTCGATACAGACGACAGACTTCTGAAAGCTTCTTTTCCAGTTTTATCAATTCCAACGACATGGATAACTGAAGTATGTTGATAGGATACACCTAATTGCCTTGCTAGTTCTTCATCATCTTTTGTAACTTCATTGTCATTAAAATGAGCTTCAAATCCGATTGCATTCGGGTAGTTCATCTCATTAAAAGTTGCAAGTATCTTCGGTCTTTCTTCTCGACATATCGGACACCAGTTGGCGTAAAAGTAGAGATAAATTACCTTTCCTTCAGTTAGTGCCTTGTCGTAGTCAGCTTTGTTGTATCTAATGTATTTTGTTGTGGTACCAGCAATAACTTCTCCTATGTAATCCGTCTGTGTTACTTCAGTTGAAGTGGAAGTTTTTGTACTAGTTTCTGTTTGTTGTGTTGTTTCTGTAGATTTTATTGCTTCACTAGGTGCTGAAATATTTTGTGCTGTGCAACCAGATAGTAAAATGGTAGCGATTAACGAGAGAATCACCCATCTCATATAACCTAATAAGGTTTGGTTTTATAAATTATAAACTGACATTTAATTCATGGGCTGGTAGGTCAGCCTGGTAGACCGCGTGCTTTGCAAGCATGAAGTCGTGGGTTCAAATCCCACCCAGTCCATTACTTAGAAATAGTTTCCCATTTTATTTTCGCTTTTTCTATCCAAGAGAATTTTTTCTGCAATGCCACTGTATATAATTTTGTCCAGTCTACTCCAGCTTTGTCCAACCATGCCTTGTAAACTCTGGGATCAATGTAATTCTTCAAAGATGTGCCAAGATTGTATTCCTTTGTTTTTTTCGACAACTCTATATCCATTTTTAATTTCTCAATCCTTTCCTTTAATCTTTCCTTTTGTTTTTCTGTTTTCGGAGTTGTATTCAGCCACTTGGTTAATTTCTCTTGTTTTCGCGCGAAAGTTTCTTCCCAAGTCTTCGGCGGGGTTTTTTTGTGATTGCATGTGACAGCAACTTGAAGGTTGGCCATCTTTGCTTGGTATAATTTGGAATAGTATCCATCATTATGATTCACTTTCACATTCTTCAGATATGACACAAGGGTTTTTGTCGCATGATATGTTCTGAATACTTTGGCAGTTAATCCTTTAACGCATTTACTGAAGAATTGGTTGACATGTCGCGAATCTATATCATGAAATACAAGTTTTGTCGGTTTTTTATTCCTCGTGAACTCTTTCATATTTTTTACAAATGCAGGATCTGTGCCAGAAATCTCGGTTTTCTTTTCCCATCTCACGCTATCCTTGCCTAGAAAGTCGAATTCGATGTTATTGGGGCTGAATTTAACGTGTTCGACACGCAAAGTAGAAGCGCCAACGGTATCAGCTTCATCCTCGTCTTTTTCGTCACCCACCCTCAATACCAAACGATCGATCAAATAACAAGCCGTAGCTACTTGCCTTGTTTTTTCATCTTTTGACAACATGCTTTCGTGGATGTATTTTCTGATGGCATCTAACTTGTCATCGATTGACATGGCTTTATCGTATTTTCCCTTTTCCTTTTTTTGCCGTAGTCGTGAACTTTCACTAGGCCATATGTATTTCATTTTATTAGTGATCATGTCCTCCCAAGACGCAACCCACATGAAGTCATTGCCGTGAATAATCTTCTTCCAATTGCCAGCAGGAATAGGCGTATCTTTACTCAAGTTCAAGATAATATCTCCCGTATATATCCTTGGCTTCCATTTTCCTCTTAGAGGATGTTGGCCACGGCCCATGAAAATTCCAGGAGGTTCCACCATCCAGTTCGCAATTTCTGATTTATTGCCGTCAATCTCAACATAACCATATTTTTCTTTTAATTGTTCACGAAGTTTTTTCCTTTCTACAGCTATAGCTTTCTTCTCTTCCTTTGTAAGATTCTTTTCATTTTCTTGATATGCTATTATCTGGGATAAATCAATATCGTCCATTGTTATGTCTTGACATTTTGGCGGGAGTAGTTTTTTGAAATCTGATAGAAAGTTTCTCTGAAATACAGAATCTTTGACATATGGTGTGTTTATTTTCTTAGCCCAAGCATATAGCATTTCTTCTTGTTTAGGATCCAGTTGAAATTTCTCGCTTTTTATTTTTACAGAAAGTTTTTTCCATTGATATTCTGGCGGGAAGTAAATGCCGTTGTGCTTGAAGGATTTCCATTTTGGCATAATCAAACTCTTAGAAATCGTACAATTTATTGTTTTTCAGCTTTAGCAAGTTTCTTTTTCATGTCATTTATTACCTTCACGAAGTCGTCTATCTTGTCCATTGTAAGGACGAACCCTTGTTTTGTAGGACCCTTGTATTTGGCTGAATTGAGCCATACCCTGAAATCTATCCTGTCCTCGCCGTTGTAGGTGGTTTTCTTTATAACAAGAACGGCATTTTCTCGCAATTTAAATTCACCGAGCTTGACATCTTTCTTCTCTTCAGTAGGTTCCTCTTCAAGTTCATTTTCCATAAGATCAATTCTATTAGTTAAAAGTTAAGTTTTTAAAGATACTATTAATAAGTAGAGAAGATGCTTATAGCAGCCACGAGCGATGTGCATTCTCCCAGGTTCTACGAGGATTTTGTCAGGGCCATCGATAACATGCAGGTAAAGCCTGATTTGTTCCTTTTGGCAGGGGATATGATTGAACGTGGCAACCCACCAGAAGAATACGAGCGCGTGTACAATGCTCTGTTCGGCAAAATATCCTGCCCGATAATAGCATGCTTCGGCAACAACGAATTCATTCCAGATCAAAGAACCCAGATAAAACTGAAAATAAAGGACGTGAAGTTCCTAGACGGTGAAGCCCTAGAAATAAAAATGGGATACGACACTATAGGAATAGTTGGCACAATTGGCAGCTTGGACACGCCAACAAACTGGCAGAGAACTAACATACCAAACATTGAGAAAGTTTACCAAGAAAGGATGAATACTGTGGATAAATTCCTTCACAGGATGATGACACATATTAAGATTGTATTGATGCATTACGCTCCAACTTACAAGACATTGGTCGGTGAAAATCCCAGATTCTATGGTGGAATGGGTTCACAGATGTATGAGAATATTTTTTTGCAGAGAAAACCCTCACTAGTAATTCACGGTCATTCTCACAGGGGGTCAAAATTCGCATGGACCGATACAGTGCCTATATTCAACGTTTCATTCCCAGTTAACAGGGAAATTGTCATCATAGATACGGAAAAGATAAAACCGGGTCTAGCCAAGTTTGTTTAATAAACTTTTGAAACAAGTGTAGTTTAATGATGCCAAATATAGATGTTGCAATTTTATTTTTCATCAACAAGACTTTAGCTAACTCTTTCCCGGACTTGATAATGCCGCTTACACATCTCATACCCTATACTTTCTGGGGATTATTGACGGCATTTTTCTTTTTCAGGAGAAAGGATAGGATGCTTGCGTTGCTGATGATTGTTGCAATTGTTGCAGATTTCATGATAGTAACTGTTGTAAAGGATTTAGTGGCGAGGGAGCGTCCCTATCAAGTGTTAGATGTCAGGCAGCTGGTTCCGGAGGATGACAACAGAAGTTTCCCTTCGAATCACGTGCAATTGAGCTTTTTGTTGTCTACAATAATTTTCAGATTCTACCGCAGGTTTGGAATAATCCTTTTTATAATTTCGGCATTAATAGGTTTTGGTAGAATTTATCTCGGTGTTCATTATCCAAGCGATGTTATAGGAGGAGCATTAATTGGAGTTTTGATTGCGGTTTTGATTCTGAAAGTAAGCACCAGATATAATAGAAAGATCTTCCGCAAAAAAATCTAGCGTTTCTTCTTTGACAGCTGATATACTTCAAGCACTTCCTGAAATAGAGAAAGAACCAAGGGCCCGATGACAATACCACTTAAACCTAGGAATGCAACACCGCCTATAACACCCAATATTACATATAACGGATGTACCTTCGCCCTGAATCTTACTACAAGTGGTCTGACGAAATTATCTACATTGCTGATTAAAAGTAACCCGTACAACAGCAGTCCCAATCCTCCGAAGAGATTACCTTGCAAAAGCAGGAACAATGATGCTGGTATGTAGACAACTGGGGGGCCTAGAAATGGAATTAGCGAAAATACGCCTGTAAGAAAGCCCAGTAAGATGACATTCGACATTCCAAATATCAGATATCCCAAGCCGGCCAGTATGCCTTGCATAACGGCGGTTAAAAATAACCCCAAAAACAGACCTTGTATAGTTTGATACGCGCGGGTGAATAAATAATCCTTATGCTTGTCTTCAATCGGAAGTTGTCTTTTTATCTGGTCAACTAATCGTCTGCCATCGATGAATAGGTAGAACATTATAAATAACATCAGAATAGTGCCAGCGAGGAAGTTTACAACTGTCCTAGTAAAAGTTATGATATTTCCGATGATGAACGATCTGGTCGTGGACGATAAATCTAAAATCCAAACTCGCAGGGGGGTTGCAAAGTTGAAATCCATACCAAAAAGCCGTTCAAGATTATCCTCTATATTCTGCAGTCCTGTAAATTCAGCGGCGCCTATGTTGGTTATTATATCGCGTGTTTGTGTGAAAATTGTTATTGTCAGATATATAGAAGGTGCTATTATTATGATGATTATCGAGAGGATAATTATTATTGCCGATAAGGGAGCGAACCTAACTGTAGATTTGATTTTTTCATACAATGGATAAGAAACTACCGTGAGGATTATAGAAAATAAGACATATGTCAGGAATGGCTTTAAGATTAGAAAACTTACAAAACCTAGTACGACCAACAGAATGAGGAGAAATTTATCATCTTTCATTAATTATAATTTGATTAGTTTAATAAAAACCTATTAAACTTTTACTGTTATCATACGTTTATGCTTTTATCAGCTACAAAAGAAAGCTTATTCAGAGATGTAATCTCCTCTGTCAATCACGAAGTCAGAGCAGTATTGTTAGTACATTGTCTTCCTAGACCACAACCAGAAAAGACAGGTATCACACCAAGCAATATGAGGACATCAGTAATTACACTGACCAAAGGTGATGACAAAATTAAAATCCCTTCCGTGCCAAGTTTTGAAGGTTATTGTGAAGAAATTCTTTTACCTAGAGGGTTTATTGAAAAAAGGGGTTTTACTAACAAATCTGGTCGCTCAATTTATGCAAATTATGCAAATGAATATTGGTTATCAGCTCAAGGCATACTGTATGTACAACCTTCCGCTGCACTTGCTATAAAGGCTACTAACGATTTTAATCAAAGTCTGTTAGACGTACTGGGCAAGACAGGTACACCAAATAGTACCTCAAGACCAGCATACAATACCGTGAAGATTTTAATGGAGTTATATGAAAAGACAGAGATGAGAGAAAGTGATTTGGTAAAATTAGTAGGACTGTACAGATCCGACGTCAGAGACCACTGTGTAAGACTTGCTCAAGTTGGTTTTATCGGAAGAGAAGTTTTGCCTGTAGCAAGACCAAAATCATACACGCCGTACAATAGGGAAGCTTATGACAGAATAACTGATACAGGAAAGGCGTTTGTAGAGAGCTTTTTGCTTAAGATTCAAAATGCAATAATAGATAAAAATTATTTGTATACTGGTTTCAGGCTAGTGTTAGAAGAGTATCTTAGTGATTTGCCATTATTAAAGGTGCATGCAAGAAAAGCACTAGAAATCTATTCTTGTAGGAAATAAAGTATGCCCTTGCCCCGTGCATTCGAGTCATGACTAGGCTGTGCCAAGAGTTCATCTCAGGCGTTAAAAGGCAAGGTAAATAGTAGTTGGATTGCAGATTTAAATAATCTGTTGTATAATTAATTTTTGAGACAATGTCTGGTGAATCACGGGTATCAAGGTAAGATTTTATTTACTTCTATTCCTAAATCAATTCAATTTGAGACGATATTATGAAACTTGTGCCTAAAATTAAAGAAACTGTCTGGAATCCTAAGTTAGAAGAAAAAATAAGAAATTTGTGGGAAAAAGAAAAATTATACGGATTTAATGTCAAGTCTAAGAAACCTATTTTTGTCATAGATACTCCGCCCCCGTATCCAAGCGGTAGACCGTGGCACGTAGGAGCAGCAGCACATTTCTCACAGATAGACATGATTGCGCGCACAGCAAGAATGTTAGGGCACGAAACATTATTCCCTATTGGCATCGACAGGAATGGTTTACCAGTTGAAATCTACACGGAAAAGAAATTCAACATATCCATTCACACCACACCACGAGAAGAATTCATAGAACACTGTAAAGTCGCACTGGATGATTTAGAGGCTGAAATGCTACAAACAATGAAAACAATGGGATTGTCATGCGATTTCAAAAATTATTACCGGACAGATTCCAAAGAGTATCGTACACTGACACAGGATACTTTCATTGAAATGTGGAAAAAAGGACTTGTCTATGAAGATACCAGACCGAACAATTATTGCACCGTTTGCGGAACAACGATAGCAGACGCTGAAGTTATTTACAAAGACATGCCCACCAAATTAGTTTACATTACATTCAGGCTGAAAGAAGGCGGTGTAATAACTATTGCTACTACCCGACCAGAATTTTTAGGGTCATGCCAAACGATTATAGTTCATCCTGATGACGAAAGATATAGGGATGCTATAAACAAAACTGCAGTGATCCCTTTGTTCAATAGAGAAGTTAAAATCATAGCACACCCGCAAGCTAATCCGGAATTCGGCACTGGGGTGGCGATGATATGCAGCTATGGCGACTATGAGGATGTCAGGCTGTTCAGGGAACTGAAACTAGAAGAGATTATCATGCTCAATCCCGAAGGAAAGCTCACGCGCAATGCCGGACAATATGCAGGTCTGGCAGTTGAAGAAGCACGAAAGAAGATAGTTCAAGATTTGGAGGAAAATGGGCTGATTGTGAAAAAGGAGGATATAACACATAGAACACCAACATGTGAAAGAAGCAAAAATCCGATAGAAATTATTCCAATGAATGAATGGTATGTCAAACAACTTGACGTGAAGGATAAGACAAAATCTTTGGGCAAGAAACTGAAATTTCATCCTGAAGTGCACAGGCAATTGCTATTGAACTGGATAGATGCTATAAGCATAGATTGGCCTGTCTCAAGAAGACGGTATTACGGAACTGAAATTCCCATTTGGTACTGCAGAGATTGCAAGAAAGTTTTCGTTCCTTCCCCAGGAAAGTATTACCGGCCGTGGAAAGAGAAATCGCCTATCAAAAAATGTGACAAGTGCGGATGCACGGAGTTTATCGGTGACACAAGAACATTTGACACGTGGGTGGATTCAAGCATCACACCGCTTTTCATTTCTAAATATGGCAGAGATAAAAGCTTCTTTTCAAAGACGTATCCAAATGCACTGCGACCGCAGGGTAAGGAGATTGTAAGGACATGGTTGTACTATACATTGCTGAGATGCCACCAAATAACAAGAAAATCTCCGTTCGAACACGCATGGATAAGTGGCTATTGCGTCGATGAGCATGGAGAAAAGATGAGCAAAAGCAAGGGGAATGTCATAGATCCTATACCACTTTTGGAAAAATACGGGGCAGATACGTTTAGATTCTGGGATGCAACTGAGTCTTCTCTCGGATCAGATTTCAGATGCTCGGAGCAGAGAATCGCAAGTGCGGGAAAGTTCTTGACTAAACTTTGGAACATCTCCAGATTCATATCGATGTTTCCTGTTGTGAAAAAAGCTAAACTAACAGACACAGACAAATGGATTCTAGACGAGTTAAATAAACTAATCGAAGAGTGTAGAAAAGGATATGAGGATTTCAATTTCTTTATCCCTGCGAACAAAATCAGGGAATTCACGTGGAACATTTTTGCGGACCATTACATAGAAATGATCAAAAAACGTGCATATGGCGAAGGATTTGATAAAGAAGAAAAAGAGTCAGCATGGTTTACATTGCACACATGCTTAGAGGCTATACTAGAGCTACTGGCGCCTATCGTTGTTTTCATGACAGATTATATTGCACGGCAGTTATACCATAAGCAAAGCATTCACACAGAAGAATTTCCTAAACCAGAATTAAAGAGTACTCTATCCAAACTTACACCAAAGGTTATCGAATTCAATTCTGCTGTTTGGAACAAAAAGAAGGAGAGTGGTATATCATTGAAGGATCGTATAACTTTTGAAATACCAAAAGAGCTGAAATTATTTGAGAAGGATATGAAAGCCATGCATAACTTAATTTAGTTTTATATATTTTAGGAATCAAATCCAAATGAAAGTTAGAAAGGTGCGTTGTATTTAACGACGAAGAAAAACTTAGAATAAAGAAAATTCTGAAAGAGTTAGAATCTATCAGGGGGAGACACACGGAATTAGTTTCTGTTTATGTTCCATCTGGTCACAATCTAAACGACATAATAAATCAACTGTATACAGAAAAATCTACTGCTTCAAACATCAAGTCCAAGGCCACACGCAAGAATGTTTTGGATGCACTGGAGAAGATCATACAGCATCTGAGAATTTTCAAGAAGACTCCTGCGAATGGTTTGATAGTATTCTGCGGCAATGTGTCTGAAGTGGAAGGAAAGGATGACCTGAAGATATGGAGCTTCGAGCCTCCGGAAAAGATGAATACAAAAATTTACTGGTGTGATCAGGTTTTTGTTCTGGATCCTTTGCGTGAGATGGTTTCTGAGAAAGAAGTTTACGGCTTGATAGTTATGGATGCGTCAGAAGCTGATATTGGATTGTTACATGGGAAGAAAATTATACCTATGAAACATATAGATTCTCTGGTTGCTGGGAAAGCGATGAAAGGAGGGATGTCCCAGAGACGATATGATCGTATACGTGAAGAGGCTATTAATGAATACTTCAAGGAAGTTGCAAATATAGCATCCGACATACTCATGAAACAAAAGGAACTGAAAGGAATAATCATAGGTGGGCCAGGGCCGATAAAGGATCAGTTCGTCAAAGAGGAGCATCTAAACTATCAACTGATTCCGAAAATCATCGGCCTGAAGGATATCGGGTATACTGGTGATCATGGGTTTGAAGAACTTGTACAGAGATCGGAAGATTTGCTGAAAGAAGCCGCTGTGATGAAGGAAAGACAATTGCTGCAGAAATTCTTCACCGAACTGCAGAAAGGAGGGAATGTTGTTTACGGATATACTCAAACTATCGAAGCATTGAATATGGGTGCGATAGCCGCGTTAATCGTGTCAGAAGCGTTCGATTGGGTTAGAGTGAAACTTAAATGCGACAACACGCATGAAACAGAAAAGGACTTGCCAGAAAGCGAAATTGAAAGGCAAGTATGTGAAACATGCGGACAGATTTTGAAAGTTGAGGATAAAGATTACCTTGGTGAATTGTTGGCTGAAAAAGCACAGAATTTTGGAACTAAAGTTGAGATTGTTTCCACAGATACGCCTGAAGGCATGCAGTTTAAACAATTGGGTGGTATTGGAGGATTTCTGAGATACAAGCTTCAATAGTTATTTAAATCTTTCGAAATTCTGTTCTGAGATTAATAGTTTTTCGCTCAAGAATTGTTATGAGCTTTCTCGCTAAACAGATTAGTCGATTTATCAAAAGAAAAAACAAACGAGAGCTTGTAATTCCATTAATCGCTTTGATTCTAACTGGGTATGCTATTTATTCTTTCTTCTATGCGAAGATTGTAATTTTGCATATAGAAGGTCCTATATTCAATCAAGAGTTGTTTCCCGTATTGAATGCATTGGACGATTTGGAAAAAAGAAATGATGTTAAAGCTGTTGTACTGAGGATAAATAGCCCTGGTGGAGGAGCGACAGAAATTCATGAGATTTATCTTAAAATTTTGAAATTACGTTCGACGAAACCGATTGTCACATCTATCGACAGTACAGCCGCATCAGGAGCTTATTATCTTTCTGTTGGTACAGATTACATCTTTGCCAAACAATCGTCTGATATTGGTGCGATAGGTGTGGTTGCTGAAATTCCAGAAGAGGTGGAGGATGTAAATATAATAACCTCAGGTCCATTCAAGCGAGCTGTAGATGAGGAAGAGATATTCAGATCACTCGAATTACTTAAGCAAGATTTTATTAAAATTGTCGAGTTTCACAGAGGTGATAAACTGAGGATATCTGGTGACGAACTACTTACCGCAAGACTTTTCGTAGGTTATGATGCAATTGAGAAAGGATTGATTGATGAGATCGGTGGATTGGATGATGCAATTGATAAAGCTAAGGAAATGGCTGGATTGTTCTATTACAAAACTGTGCATGTTTATCCGACAACTACAGGATTTCCCCTGTATGTATCATATGAAGATTTTAGCAGCAACACCACTTCAGTACCAGCCTTCTCTTTAATATACATAAAAGGAGGTGAAGAATGAGAAGGTTCAATCGATTGTTGAGTGTGTTGATTGTAATTTTGGTTGGTTTGATTGTTTTCTCTTTGTTACCGAGATTTGAAGATTTCAAGCGACCGGATATACAGGTATCAATACCACAAGTTAAAACAACAAAAGAAGTTGTGGTGGAGAAAAGTGTAAGAAATGTTGCATTTGATTTAGGTCACAGCCCAAAGTATTCTCCTTTTGTTGATTATTCCAGGTTTGCATCTTTGTTTAGAGATTCTGAGTCATGGATTAGTAGTATTAACGGAAGTATAGAAAATTTGGTAGGTATAGATGTTTTGATTGTTATTTCGCCTAATGCAACTTACACGCAAGATGAAATGGAAATACTTGCCAAAGCCGTTAAAAATGGGATGACACTTATTTTACTGGGTGAAAAAGAGTCAGCATCTAGCTTAAACGAGCTTTCAGTCAATACAGGAATTTTGCTTAATGATGAGAAAGTTTATGATTTAACCAATTATTGGTTATTTTATCGCAATCCTGTCTTAGGAGAATTTGTTGAGCATAATCTGACTGTAGATTTGGAAAGAGTTGTGACGCACGATGTATGTAGTTTGACTGTTGTTAAGCCTGCGGATGTTGTTGTGCATACAAAAGAAACTGCCAGTTCTTCCTTGAGAGTTGAAAAGGGGAGGTTATCAGTTGTAGCAATTGCAGAAATTGGTGACGGGAAGGTTTTGGTCATATGCGATACCAACATATTCACAAACAAGAATATTGAGCTATTTGACAATTTGGTATTCGCAAGGAATATCGTGAATTGGAGCTAGTTTCTATTTAACAACCTCAATCTTAAGCACACCATCTTTAAACTCATTGTTAACTGTCGCATCCGAAGGAATGGGGATTAGTTTGAAATATGCCTTGTCGCCTGCGAAAGCCTTTATTTCAATACTTTGATGGAGTTGCTTTATTTCGATATCGTCGAGATTTTTCACGTCTGGCAGATTTAGTGTTATCGTCTGTCTGTTTTGGCTTTTTTGTATTTTAGTTTCAGGTTCTTCTGTGATTCTCGGGGTTCTCACATTCTTGTGTTCATGGTGATGATGCATATGTTTTTGGCCGCCATAAGCCTGGACGTCAATTTTAGGTGGTGATGCATTATCTGCAGTTATGGTTATACTGACTCCTTTAGTCTTCAGAGGCGGTCTGAGCATGAATCTTGGTACTTTCAGTTCCATCATTTTGTCTATCTGGCGAAATTCTCTATCGACTTCTTGCAGCACATCTTTGCCTGTTTCTTTCAAAGTAATTCCGCAACTGGGGCAGAACAACCACTTTCCATCTAGCTTGTCACCACAATTCTTACACTTCTTGTCCCAGAACATGCTACCTATTAAATTATTATCTTTTAAAAAGATTAGCTTTTGGATTTACCATCGGTAGTTTTACTTTACCTTGTTTTGCATCCTTAACTCTGTCATTTACTATAGCGTTTGCAGAACCTTTCCACGTATCTCAGCTTCTCCACCCGTAGGAATAACAAGCTCTGTGTCGCACTTTGCACATTTCACAAGAGTAGACGCTTTGTTAAAGACTACCTGCTCATTCTTACATTTTCTACACATTACCTTTAAAAATTTGCTTTTCGGCATTTGTACTAATTCTTCCATTTTATCACTTTCTCACAATTTCAAATTTCTTCGCTCTCCAGCCCTGACCCCGTGTATGCTTTTTACTACATACACTACACTTGTATCGAAGATCTATCTTCTTAGTGGCTTTCTCGTAATCAGGCTGCGGTCTTGGAAAACTACCATACCCCTTCAACTTTCGTGTAAATCTTCTTTGTCCTTGCGCCATTGCCCTTCTCGGTTTCTTCTTTGATATCTCCACTGTATGTTCTGTATGTTTCCTGCAATTAGGACAATACACGTTAAGTTTCTGCGGGAATTTCATTCTAATCAATTGGAACATTTAGTTTAAGAATTTATTTAATTTCTTCTACTATACCTCTTTCTAAAAGGACCTTCATGTTTTCTTCTGGTATTCTTACAGTATCACCTTTCTTGAATGGTCCGTATGTTTGTTCGTCTATGCCAAGAAACGCTGGTGTATCTTCCTTGAAGACTACCATAGGAACAGGCTCTGCTATTTTACCGGTTAATAAATTTTTAAGTGTGTCGTTTCTTCTGGTTTTAATGACTGATACGATCGAGTTATAGAATGGCCTCTCTTCTTCGCTTAGATTTTCTGCTGGCAGGCCGCTTCTCGCATTTATTATTGCAATATTGATTATTTTTCTCTCCCTCCTGTTGAAAACATCTTCCACCAGTCTTTCTATATTCTTGAGCTCTAGGGAGTTTCTTCTGTCGTCATCTGAAACTAATTTCCTTTTTTGTTCCAGATAATTCAAAATGGCGTTAAAGAAATTTGTAGGAAGGCGAGTCAACATAGCCGATTTTTGTTCTTCAAGTTGGATTTTTCTTATCAATTCGAACGTGATGGTTTCTTCCATAGTAGACAATTATAGATTAAACGAAAAGATTAATAACCTTACTTTACTCTCCGCTTTCTTTCTTTCAGTTTCCTTAAAGGGATATTAACTGGATTCTTTACGGTTTTGTGATCTATTTCTTTGCAACATACATCGTAGAGACCCAACTGTTTGTAAAACACTTCGTTGGTGCAATTGGGTGGTAAGAGATTTCTATCCTGCCTGAAATGCCACCTTAGTTGCGACCGTAAATAGTTAGACGGTAGGGGTGGTATATTCTTCTCGTTCCATTCATAGATCCTATCCTGTATTTTTTCATCAGGCCACCCCATGTTCCTCAGGAATGTTATAAGTATGAACAAACCACGTTTCTTACCGTCAGTCAATCCATTTAACAAATATTTAATGCACGGTGGGAAGAATGCTTCTGGTACTTCTTTCAATTTAACGAATTTCCTCATCTGCGGCAGTTCTTCTTTTACTTCGATTTTGTATTTACTTGCCCAGTCCAAAGCCTCGACTACAAGTCCTTCACCATCATTTCTTTCTTTTGGTATCAAAAACTTTTCTTCGATTTTAACTCGTTCTATTGATGCGTCTTCTTTTTCAAATTTGTCTAGTTTTTCTGGTTTTATTGGTAGACTAACGAGCAGACTTGATTCGTGCAATGAATAAGGTAGTCGAAATAGGTGGCGTGACCCAAAAATATCCATTGAGACTATTTTGAAAGAATCCAATTCATTCTCTGTAATAATGTCATTGACGGATTTCCCTATTCTTTTAGCTAAGTTTTCTGCGTCATCCAAAGCCAACAGTTTGTCCTTAAAGGAATCTTTCAAATACCATTTCAGATACTCAAGCATTGTTTGGAACAGTGATGGATATAGTATGTTTGTCGGCTGTAGGTTGATTCTATCTGGCAATGATTCGAATGGTACACCGATATGAAATCCCTTCCCACCTGTGAATTTTACAGAATAACTTTTCACACCGTGTTTTTCAAGAGATTTAGTTATTTCTTTGGTAACAAGTTTGGCTATTTCAAAATCCTTTACGTCAGGGTCAATTAATAGACTCCATCCAGTTCGCAATTTATCTATCTGCGCTTTAGTCATGCCTACATCAAGCTCCATAGGATTAGACCATTGTTCAACAGAACCGTGAAATGATACAGTTCCTTCTGCTACAGCTTGCACAACATCCGCAGGATATTGAATTACATCAGGACGTTTGCCGAAGGAGCCATCTTGGAAGACAGAGACAACTTCACGATTTTTCCCGATTTCCACAAGAGCTTTCTGAACAGACTCGCGAGAATACCATGACCAAATAGATTTAAAATTTGCAGCCATACAATGCCTTGAGAAGTTAGACTTCTCGAAAATATATTGAAGCAAAGGATTTAAATTGGTTGAGCTAGATTCTTTTTTTTACCCATATTTTGTCGGAAGGAGATATGACTTGATTAAAGCTGCGGTCACTTGGATTGGATAATGCGTATCCCTTTTCCTCGCCGATAGGTACAAATGGTGCATGAGCTATAATTCCTCTATAAATAGCATAAACTCCTTTTCTTCCTGGGGGAGACGTTCTTATCATTGCCACACCTTCACAACCTATGTAATTATCTAAAATTTCGTAAGGAAAAATCCTAATTAATCCATGATGTTCCAACATATACAAATAGCTGAATTTGAAACTTTAAATGGTTGTTTTCAATTTCATTCAACAAATTTCCACTTCACTCCTTCTTTCGTGTCCTCTAAAATAATTCCAAATTTCTCTTTAAGCTCATTCCTTATTTCATCTGCCTTTGTAAAATTACCAATCTTTCTTGCAGCTTCTCTTTTTTTAATAATATCCAAGGCTTCTTTGGGCAATTCTTTTTTCTCAGGTAGAGAAATTATCTGGAACAAATCGCCAAATTCTCTGATGGTTTTTTCTGCTAATTTTAAATCGCCTGCAGAGAATTTATTTCTATCAATCTGTTTGTTTACCAGAGAAATCATTTCTAAAAATTTAGTAGAAGCCAAAGGTGTGTTCAAATCATCTTCCATAGCCTTTAGAAATTCCTTTCTCAATTTCATTAATCTATTAGAAAAATTATTTCTCTTGTCGCCTTTCTTCTGGTTTTCTTTTATTCTTTCCAAAGTTGTACGTATTTTTTCCACTTTTTTCTTAGCGACTTTTAAATCCTTTTCATTATAATCCAATGGTTTTCTATAATGCGTTGAAGCAATCCATAACCTCAATGTCTCAGGAGCGTGCTTTTCTAAAGCATCTATCACGCGAATAAAATTACCAAGAGATTTAGCCATTTTTTGTTTGTTTATAGTCAATAATCCTGTATGAACCCAATATTTCACATAAGGTTTGACCAAGGTAGTAGTTTCTGCTTGAGCAATCTCAGCTTCATGATGGGGGAATGCCAATTCAATAGCACCGCCGTGGATGTCGTACTGTGAGCTGAAATATTTCAGAGCTATTGATGTATCCTCTATATGCCAACCAGGGTATCCCCATTCCGACCATGGTGATGACCAACCTAAGATGTGCCCTTTGGTAGCATTAATCCATAAAACGAAATCATTCGGATCAGTCTTGTCAGGATTAATTTCAACTCTTGCGCCAGCTTTCAAGTTCCCCGGAACTTTCTTGGACAACTTTCCATAATCCTTAAATTTTGATGTATCAAAGTAGACTGAACCGTTGGCGACATACGCATATCCATTTTTGATTATAGTCTGCACCTGGTCGATGATTTCTTTTATATGGTCTGTAGCTTTTGCGAGTATATCCGGCCGTAATAATTTCAATCTATCCGATGCCTCAAGATGTTTTTCTAAATAGAATTTAGCAATTTCTAAAGGGTGTTTTCTTTCTTCCCTTGCCCTCTTCTCTACCTTATCTTCGCCTGTGTCTATAGTCAAATGTCCTACATCTGTCACATTCTGCAAGTAAGTCACTTTGTAGCCAGAATAACGCAGGAATCTCACTAGTGTGTCATAGAATGAGTAAGTTCGTGCATGCCCCAAGTGCGTATAATCATAAACAGTAACACCACAGACAAACAATCTTACTTGTTTATTTTTTAGCGGTTTGAATAACTCCTTCTTCTTTGTCATCGTATTGAAAAGTCTAAGTGGCATATGTGTAATTGATACTTTAAGAAATTATAAGATGAGCTCGGAGGGAGAATTGAACTCCCCTGAACCGCTCTCAACTATCTTAACTGCAGGCGGTCGCATTGCCGATCTGCCATCCGAGCATGATTATGATTTATCCCCAAGAAATAAAAAGCTATTCAGTCAGACTTCATATAATTTATTAGTGATGACTTGGTCTCTGGTGTAATTACAATTATAATTGTTGCATTGATTGGCAGTACTCTAGGATACTATCTAATCACGACATTTAATGAACCTGAAATTGAGAGACCCGTGCCTAGTTTTGTCGACTTTTCATTAAGACAAGAAGGTTCTGATGTTGTAATTCAAAACGGTGGCATTAGAAATATCTTAGCTGGGGGTATGAAGGTTTATTTCAGAGATACCCTAACTGGCGTGACTAACAAGTTGGATATACCGCCAAATTCAGAGTATGTTATCAAACTTGCAGAATTGCCTGCATTCGAAGGAAAATCGAACATTACAGTGTCGTTAAACAACGTTAACAAATTTTTGGAGATCATATCAATTAAGAAGGTTGAGATACCCATTTCAGAGGTATTCCCACCCTTGCCTGCAGAGCCGCCACTCCAGACACCGTCGGTTAAACTTTATACGTTGAACACAGGTGTTATTGGTGGCGGAACAATAAAGGTCGAACCACCGAGCTATGAGTACGAGGAAGGTACTGAAGTTCAAGTTAACGCAACTCCTGACACAAATCATACTTTTGGTTACTGGAGTCTAGATGGGAATGTGATATATGAAAATTCTACGACAGTTACAATGAACAAAAATCATTCATTGCAGGCTATATTTCTGATTAAATCAGACGTCGATTGTATTAGAAACAACCCAACAATACTCATTAATTCTACGGAGCCATCAAAATATATGGGAATGGTTTACTCGGTGCTTATAACGAATAATAACGAGAAATGCAATCAAGAATCATTTTCTATAACAATGTCATGCCCCTCAGGTTTTACATGCGAGAAAAAGGAGCCGATTATTTACGTCGATTCTAAATCTACAATTTCCACACTTGTCACTATAAATCCCATCGACGCTAATGCCACTAGCTCAGGTAGTTACTCATTTTCTATAACTGTTCAAAACAGAGCGGCAACAGGGTTTTCTTCAACAAATTCGAGCACCCATAAAATATTCGCCAATTTGGTAAAACCTATAATATTCTTCACAAATAACTACACGATGGATGATTCATTTGTTAGTTTCTTCGAAGGAAAAATATTTGAAATAAGAAAATTCTATTTTGATAACGGCAATAAGCAGACGTTTCAATCGTTACCATTGTCGGTTGTTATCGGAGACAAGGATAACGAATTTTATTGGTGCAATGGAGCGGCAAATTGTGCAGTAGCTAATCAGTTTGAAGGAAATATCATAACCGAATTGAAGAATAAAGGTTATCCTGTTCACCAAGATTGGAATCAATTTCCAACTAACAGAGTCGTATGGGTATTAGCGATAGGTGGAGGCGGATATGCTGGTGTCAGACAATATCCTACTGGCGGAGGATTTGCTATGGTTGGTGATGCAGCGATATACGGAACTATTGACAACAATTGTAACAGAGTGAAAGATAAGTATTTTTCAGTTGACAACCCACCAAATGCTAAAGATAACTGCATAAATACATGGTTGCCCAGCGGTAAGATATACGGATATGGTGTTGGTGCGCTAGGTCATGAACTTGGACATGCATTTGGATTGCCACATCCTGATGCTTACGGATATCCAGGAGGAAGTATACAATGGTCTCAAACTGTTTTGGGTGAACATTGGAATTACCCTAATACAGGATTGTTGAATGAGGATAGAAATATACTAGCAACTAGTAAGTTTTTTCTCAGTTAAGCTATTTCTTCTTTAGCGCCAGCACTTCAATCATTTTGTTGCATTTAGAACAAGGAAATTCTGGTCGTTCAAATTTCTTACTAGTTTTTCCGCTTTTAGTAACGCCTTTCTCCATTTGGACAGTCTTTATCTCGTAAAAACTGCAATGCGGGCATATGTATTCAACTTCTGCATCCTGATCAGGTAATTTTCCTACTATCAGGTTTGGTCTATTGGTGAAAAATTCAAGATTACTTGGTTTTATTCCAGACTCTTTCCACTTTTTAATCAGTTCACTTTCCATTAACTACACCAACGGCTTACGTTTGGGTCTTAGTGCTGTCGATTTGCATTTCCTGCACTTCACCTTTCCCGCTCTGACTTTAGTAGAATCCGCTCTAATCTTGCTCGAGCACACTCTGCAGACAAATACTCTTGTATACAACCGCGCCATAGCTTCCGGGAAAAGTTTCTTTACCATAACTCTATAATTTGGGGATTAGCTTTAAATATTGTTGCTTATCATTTAGTTAGTTAGAACATGTTCAAATCTGAGATAAGAATTCTGGGATTCGACGACGCTTCTTTCAAAAGGCATGATAAAAAGGTTGCTGTAATTGGTGTTATATATCGCGGTGGGAGCTTTCTGGATGTTGTGCTGAAAACAGAAGTTGAAGTTGACGGACTGGACGCCACTGAGAGATTAACGGAATTGATTAACGACTCTCGACACAAACCACAGTTGAAAGTTTTGATGTTCGATGGGATAACATTAGGCGGATTCAATATAATCGACATCAAGAAGTTATACAGACAGATCGAATTACCAATTATTGTGATTAACAGAAAACATCCTGATTTGGAATCTGTTAAATCGGCTCTCAAAAATAATTTTGATGATTTTGAAAAACGCTGGAAGATGCTTTTAAATGCCGGGAAAATAAAGGTATGTGAACTGAGAAACCTTAAAAAGGCTTATTACCAAACAATTGGTTTAGAGGACGAGGAAGCGGAGGATATAATAAGATTGAGTTCAACGCACGGGGATATACCCGAACCTCTTCGTGTAGCGCATTTGATCGCGACCGCTATAATAAAGGGAGAGAGCAGTGGGAGAGCATGAAAATAATACCGAAAATTCTAACGGACACATGGTGGGGAAACATTCTATTGGGGTTCTTCGCAGCTGTGATTTTCTATTATGTCATTCTTTCAACTGTTTTAGGAAATAACACGCCTGTTGTTGCGGTTGTCAGCAGTTCAATGGAACATGATGCATCTCTCGATCAAGATCATTATCAATGGCTTAAAGAGAACTTAGGCTATGACAAGAATTACATTAATTCATGGCCTGTTGCAAATGGGTTTAACGTCGGGGATATGCCTATTGTCAGAAGTCAGGAAAAATTTGGAGTTGGAGACGTGATTGTATATTCCGTTGAAGGAATCAACGCACCGATAATTCACAGGATAATAAAAATCAATGATGACGGAACGTACCAAACGAAAGGTGATAACAATTCTGGACAATTAAACTACGAATTCAGCGTCAAGCTGGAACAGATAAAGGGAAAGGTAATCTTTATAATACCTAAAATCGGTTATTTTAAGGTTGTAATAAACCGTCTGTTTGGTGTGTGAATGAGATTTTGTGAAAAATGCGGAAACCTGCTTGTAATTGAGAAGAAAAGAAAGAATGTTTATCTTGTCTGCAGAAAATGCAAGCGGGTGTACAAGACAAAAGGTGAAAAACTAAGGATAGGATCCGCTGTTACTGAAGGAAAGAAAAGAGTTATTATAATGAGCGAGAAGGACCAGTTCTCTGAACTGCCGAAGACAAAAATAATCTGCCAGAAATGCGAAAACATGGAGTCATACTGGTGGATGCAGCAAACGAGGTCGGCAGACGAACCCCCGACAATGTTTTACAGATGTACGAAATGCGGTTACAGTTGGAGAAGTTACGGTTGAATATTTAAGTTTTTACTTCGAACTAAAATTGATGTCATCGTCGCGTTATGTAACAAAGCAAATATCAGAAGTTGCTCCAACAGACTCAAGAGTTTCAATAATAGGAAATGTTGTTAAGACAGATGAAAATTCTTTTGTTTTGGACGACGGCACAGGAAAGATAGAAGTGACATCTGACATACAGGTTGAAATGAATAAATTAATTAGAATATTCTGTTCTGTCGTTGACGAAAAACTGAAAGCTGATATTATCCAAGATGTGAATGAACTGGATTTGAATCTCTTTAAAAAGGTTAAGGAGCTATATAATAAAGCAGGTGTGTAATGTTCAACGCAAAGTTGTCTGACCCCAAGTTGTTCGTTAGTGCTGTGTCAACAATAGGCGAGTTGATAGACGAGGGGATATTTAATCTGAACAAAGATGGCATATCATTTATCGCTGCCGACAGGGCAATGGTTTCTGTCGTTGACTTTAAAATATCCTCAAATGCTTTTGATGAATACAACATTGATAGCGAACAAAGGATAGGATTGAATGTCACAAACCTGTTGTCGGTGCTGAAAAGGGTTGGCGCCGACGATAAGATGTCCTTGAACTTGCAGGATTCCAAGATCGAAATTAAATTAGAAGGCAAGTCAAAAAGAAGATTTATAATTCCCTTGCTTGATATAAGCCAGAATGAAATACCGCCAATAAATCAGTTGGAATTTCCTGCGAAAGTTGAAGTCAAGCCACATATACTGGAGTCTGGAATCGATGATGCTGACATAATTTCTGATGCTGTCTTGTTTGAAACTTCGAATGACAGGTTTGTTATGCGTGCTGAGGGGGATGTAAGCAAAGCTGAACTGGAGCTTGAACGTGGCAATGAGAGCTTGCTGAATTTAGAGGCTAGTGGCGAAGTTAAATCGAGATACCCGATTGATTATTTAAAAAAAATGGTGAAGGCCGCGAAAATTGCCGACAGTGCGACTATAAGATTTGGACAGGATTATCCTATGAAGTTGGAATTTAGAGCTGGCGACAAGGCCAGTATTTCATTCACCTTGGCTCCGAGAGTAAGCGAAGATTAATCAGCCAGATCCCTCTTCGATGCCTATTCCTTGTGCAATATTGACTTGAAATGTTCGTGGCTCAGGCGGCGGGGTAGGTTCTTCAGGAGTTTCTGTCACCTCGACATCTGTACCTGTAGTTATTCTGGTTTCTTGTATCGTTCCCTCAGTTGAGGTTATCTGGGGTCTGGGCAAAGTTTCGATAGTTTTTTCAGCTTCAGATGCTGGCTGTTCGCTTGGCACACTTTCAGTTTTGGCGACTTGAGCAGTGCAACCAGATAAAATAATCAATGAAATTATAGAAAGCACGAACGGTACCCTCATGCTAGTGAATTTTACTTTAGAATATTTAAGCTTCAGATAAGCGGCTTTAATAACAAATATTCTATTGCAGCCCCTATGAAAATCAATGACACACCGTAGAAAAATAGTGTTTTGTAATCGATTTTTGATTTTATTTTAAACAACTTCTTTTCAACAAAGCCGAATCCTGTAAGAGCCATGCACAGG
Source organism: uncultured archaeon (assembly GCA_964570195.1). GTDB lineage: Archaea > Aenigmatarchaeota > Aenigmatarchaeia > CG10238-14 > SCSR01 > JACOWB01. The sequence goes on along the minus strand of CAZMWU010000009.1, from coordinate 2,069 downwards.
CTTCCGACAAGCTCGAAGCTTCCTATCAGCAAGATAATCAACAACATATACAGGGCGCCTTGCGAACTAAGATAGCTGGTTGTCACAGAAAATGTGTGGAAGTTATAATAAAGGCTGGATATGCCCATCGTGAATAATTCTGTCAAGGAAAGCATGAAATTGCTTGTGAATATTTTTAAAACACTGGTGCCTTCTTCAGGAATTCCTATCGCATCTTCACAGCATTGGAAGTAGCTGGTGTCTACCATGCCGTTTATTATTCCTGCGACTATGCTGCCTGTAAAGGCGACTATAAAAATTCTTTCGAATTTATTTAAATTTCTTAGAACACCAAACTTCATTTCTAAAATTATTGTTTCTGAGTAGATATGCTTTCTCTGAATTGTTTGAATTCGTTGCTTAACCTTATCATGGCATTGCGAAGAGCTTCCAATTGATTCTGCAAATACATCAGTCTCTTTTCATTTTCCTGATCGAATTCCGAAAATTTATCAACAATTTGGCGCTCAGTTTCGATTGCGGTTGTTTTGTAATCGTGCACGTGTTTTTCAATTCTGTTTTCAAGATATTGTAGGCGTAATTTCAGTTTTGAAACATCTGGCAGGTCACCGTCCAATAGCAGTTCATCTTTCTGTTTGGGTTTGCCTGCAGTTCCCATTGGTTTCTTGGATTTAGTCTCGGATAATATTTCTTCTACTATCTCGTCCACCAGTTCATCAGGCACATTTAATTGAGCCTTGTCAACTTTCATACATCTTTCCCCTTAGTTTCGCTCTAACCTTCTTCATTAACTCGCGTTTGATTTCTTCTTTCACATCTTCAAGCAAGTCTTCTTTTATTTCCACTAAATCAGAAACTTCCTTTTTTGGAGCCTCTTTTCTTATCGTCTGTTGGTCAGGCAGTTTAACTTCATTTCTATGTGCAGAGGATTTATCGAAATTGAAAATGCTTTTAATCCTTTCTAACAAGCTTGTTTCTTTATACGGCTCATTTATCAAAGATCCTGCAAGTTGTTTGAATGCTATGCTGGATTTCGAGTGCGGATAAGAGATTACAGCAGGCATCCCTCTTGATATGCTATCGGGAATTTTCGGATCTTCTGGTATTGTTCTTATAATATTGTAATTTGTCGTTGAGGTTATTTCCTCCGGCGTTAATTCGTATTTTTGATTTGAGTATCTGTTTATTACTATTCCGAGCACGTTCCTTTTGAATTTCTTTAAAATTTCGATTGTCTTCATTGCATCTGTCACTGCGGCTATGTCGGCCGTGCTTATCACAATAGCTTCATCAATAGCTTGCATAGGTATCAAAACTTCTTTTCCTAGCCCCGGCGCACAATCGAGGATAGTAATGTCGTAATTGTTTTTTACTTTGTTGACTAGGGTGCAGCATTTCTCTTTCGTCAGCTCCAATCCTCCGCCGTCTAATGGCGCCGGAATTATTCTCACGCCTGTTGTTGGATGGATGTATGCCGCCTGCATTATTGGCACGCGTTTTTTCAAAACCTCTCTAAGAGTCACTGGCAAATCTTCGTACAGTCCAAAGTGCAATCCTAAGTGAGAGCTGTGCAAATTACTATCGAAAATTACTACGTTTTTATGGAAGTCATTTGCCAGAGATGCACCTAGATTTGCGACGAGCGTAGTCTTGCCTACGCCGCCTTTTCCTGAAAACACTCCTATTGTCCTGGACAAGTTTTCCACTGAATTATACTTGGGTTTTATAGGATAAAAACCATATTAAGGATTTAGGTAAAATGGTTGACGAAATAACAGCGGGGTTGATTACTTCTGTTGTAAGACTGATGGTAGCTGTTTTTGTTTCATACTCCTTCTTCAAGTCAAGAAGTCCGCCCGCTATGTACCTTGGTTTGTTTTTTATTTTATTTGGCATTCATGGCTGGTTCAGAACGCTCAGCTTGATGACAGGCAACGAGATTCTGTTTTTCCTGCATAGACTCGCCATGATATTTCCGACTGTAATCATCCTGCAAGTGATAAGCCAAAGCGTGAGTTGGATTAGCAGATATAAAATAGTTTTCGCGATTGCAGCTGTTTCTATCATTC
>CAZMWU010000008.1:0-26935 GCA_964570195.1 uncultured archaeon | reverse complement strand
TGCGGAGTTTTCAGCATGTAATAAGCAAACAAAAGGCTCAGTGCAAGAAGCAGCAAATTCCTGTATTTCCACTGGTATTTTCCAATTCTTCTGATGGTCTTTCTTGTCGTTCTGTATAGCTTCTCAGGATACTCTGTTTTTTTCATTTAACTGATTATTAGCAAGAGAAGTAATAACGTTTATTGTTCCAGCAGAACTGCATTGGCGATTCCATGTTGGCTTGGACGAGATGTTATTCTAGCTTTTCCTATTTCCGTGTTGATTATAGCCCCTCGTGTAACAACCTTTCTTCTTGCAAGATCAGGATTGGCAGGATTTGTTATAACATCCAGAATCTTAACTTTTTTTGCGGTTTTATTTTTCGTATCGACAACATTAACAAATGATAAGGATGAAAGTTTGATTTTTTTATTTCCTCCCTTAGTCCCGATAACAAGTCTTTTTTCTTCACCGATTCTTGGATATACGGTTTCCCTACCCAATTCATACTTTCTTTTCTTTCGTGCTAGTTGAATCTTTCCGCCAGTGTATTTTCTTCCGGATTCACCGTGCCATATTGCCATAACAATCTAACAATTATCGTAGTTTGAAATTTATAAACCTGATATAGTTCTGATTAATTCTCTAACTATAGCCAAGCTTGATTCAGTGGTATTTCTTTCGGATAATTCCAAATCTATTTGAACTGGTTTAGTGTATGGTTTCATAAACCCGTAGGTGACATTAAATCTTCCTTGCAATTCTTTCAATGCTCGTCTATATAAAACTTTCTCATTAGAAAATACAAACAAGCCATAACTAGAAGGAACTAATTCATGATCACTATGAATAGTCAATATTTGGTCACAACCTAGTTCAAGTGCTTTCTGTTTTAAATGGTTATCGGGCGACCTTTTTTTAGGAGAGGAGTATTCGTAAGGTGTTGCCGATCCATCTAAATTTTCTTTTGATAGTTCTCCACATATACGAGTAGCATGTTCTTCATCAGGATGATAAAAAAGTGTCAGTAGAACTTTCCCCATTAAATTATTAAAAACAAAAAGGTTTTATATTTGTACTACATAATAAAATAAGCAATTACAATGACAGACAGACCGATTGACGTACTAGACAAGGCCAAAGGCAAAAAAGTAATGATCAAGCTCAAGAATGGAGAGGAAGTCACAGGAACTTTGAAGGCTCTTGATTTGCATTTGAATCTTTGGTTGGAAGAAGCGGAAGTTTCTAAAAGCGATGTTAAGATTCGATTGGGAAATATTCTTGTTCGCGGGGACACGATAGTTTATGCTTCTCCTGTCTGAGGCGGTATTTAAATTTATATGGACAAATATTGTATAAGGTGGCATGATGGGGATTTTTGACATTTTCAAAAGAAAGAAAGCTGCTAATGATTCTGTTGAATTTTCTGAAGACCAGGAACCTAGAGAAACGCTGACTGTCAGGATAGAGAATGTTAATGGTCTCGGGGATGTGGAGAGAATTGGCGGGTATTTGAAACAGGGAAATGTCGTTCTTGTAAAGGTAAGAGATCTGCAAAGGAAGGATGTGGGATTGTTCCAGACTTCATTGCAGAAGATGAAAAGATTGTCGACGCAATTCAACTGGGACATGGTAGCTCTTCAGGAAGGGTATGTAATCATGACTCCTAATTTTGCTAGAATAGAAAGACCTGAAGCTTAGAATGGTCTTTGATTTTCCCTCTGTTCAAACAAGCTTGAAATATTTCCAGTCTTGTTTATTATATCCTGATAAAACATGTCCAGTTCAGTCTCTTCTAACTTAGCTCTCTGGCCAGCCTCTATCAGAACAGATGGTATGCCATAGTTGGAATGTCCGACCATCTTCAATAATATAGAAGAAATAAAATTCGCCTTGTCTATCACACCTTTGTCGCCGAGAAAATCCACTCTCATCGGTCTGGCAAACTCAACAGTCTTCAGATAGAATGTGAAAATTTTATCCTTGACTTCAAACTCTCTTAGTATTGGATGTTGTGATGTTTTTGATGAGTAAGGAAACACTAGGCTCCTCTCACCTTTCTGCAAGACATACGACAACAAGTTAGAATCCTTTGTTCTAGTCAAGACAATTTTCATATCTGGTGGCATGCTTGCACTGAAGTGAGTCAATAGAATGCTGTTCAGAACCTCGCAGAATCTAGTTCCTCTGCTGTTTTCTATCACGCCTGCAAGTACAGTTTTTCTCAGTTTCACAGCTTCGAACAGATCTGTATACGCCAAAACCATCCGCCTGTAATTCTCTCCAAGCAGGGATCCTTTCTCAGGAACAAATGTATAATGCGGAATTACCGAGCCGTGCAGGAATAGTATATCCGGCTCGAACTTGTCTACAACTTCAGTTGCTGTAATAACTTCTTTTATTTGTTGTTCTATGTTGGAGTTGATTTCGAATTCCAAATCGCTGAAAGGGTCCATTATTGTTCTAGGTTCTGGTGATGGTATTGCGCTTGGATAATATTCTGTATTCGTCAGCTTGTCCCAGTTGTAAGAAGAAATAACACCAACAGCTTTCAACAGCATCAGATCTATGCCATGAAAAGATTTCTTTAACAATCCACCATCCACACCAGCCGCTTTCAGATTTTCTTGGTTCGATTCGGGAACCTGAACTATAAGCTTATTTTCCAGAATGTCATCGGTTAGTTCCAATTCTGTAAGTGAATTAGTATCCCGCAAAAAGTTTCCAACATTCTTTCTCTGGTTTTCCATCTCGCCTACGACTTTGGCTAGGTTTTCTGTTATTTCAATAAAATCTTTCATCAAAAGTTATTTAACTTTAAATTTATTTAAGGAGCATTTTCACATTAATTAAACGAATTTAAAATTTACAGAATATAATAATATATGGCTAAGCAAGTTAGGTACACTCCTTCTCGTGATATTCATGAATTTGATTTACTACCTGGCCATATCACACGAAGTAACAGACCAGAAACAATAGACCTGTCCGCATCATTAAGAAAGTATTCACCTAATGAACAAGACTCAGGATATAGAATAAGAATATCTCTTCTATCAGCTGCAATGCAGTGCATCTCCGGCACACCTGAAAACATTTCATCTAACCTCGACATGTACCGATTTACAGATGTTGCAGGCGTTGTTAATTGTACACAACCAATCGAAAGAGCAGCAACTGTTGCAAAAAGATTGAAAGAATCTGGGGCAATTATAATTCCATTTGCTATCAACACACACGATTATAAAGAAAGAACTCCTGCTATGGTCGATGCTGGTGGAAATCTAGCAATTATAGACACATCTCAAGGATGGTCAGAGTACCAAAAAGAAACAATAGCATTTGTCAAGCAGAAATTTAGAGATGTTCCTGTTTGGGGTGGGAATATAGTTGATGCCGGTGGGTTCAATGATTTAGTTGAATGGGGTGCAGATGCAGTTAAAGTAGGCATGGGTGTGGGCGCAGGTTGCATAACACAGGAAGTGTTGGGTGTTGCTAGAAAGCAGGCTACAGCTATAATGGACGTAGCTAGAGCGAGAGATCGTTATGAAAAGAGAAGAGGGGTTTACGTGCCCATAATCTCTGATGGTGGAGTGAAAACATTTAGCGATATACCTAAAGCTCATGCCTTCGGAGCCGATATTATAATGGCCGGAAGGTTGATAGCAGGGTCTCCAGAAACTCCTAATCCAGTGTACAAAGTAAGATTTCAAAGAGATGGAACTGTGATTTATGAAGGTCTGGCAAAAGAATTTTGGTACGAAGCAAGCAATAGGGCAAGACAATTCACTGAAGGTCCTATAAGAGATTATTCCCGCAGATATCAAGAAGGTATAGAAGGTTGGGTCAGAGTTACCTCACCGATGTTAGAATTTCTAGAGGGAGGATATACGAGGGTTAGGGATGCTATAAGAAAGGCCGGATGTAATGGTATAGAAGAATTACATAAGAAAGCACGGTTAGAACTAGCTAACAGAACCGTAGATCCGAACGATCCTGATATAGCGATTTGGGATCCAGAACACGTTAAGGTTCTTGTTAAGGGCGAGTGGATACCTAGTAAAGAATTAGCCGAACGTACAGCAATCGCAATCTAGTTATTCATCTATTTATTTTCTTTCCCACTATCTTATTGTGGTTGAATGCCGGCCGATGTTGTAGTTGGAATGCAATGGGGAGACGAAGGGAAAGGGAAAGTTGTTGACTTTCTCGCAGGACGTTACCATGCTGTAGTTAGATATGGCGGTGGAAGTAATGCTGGTCACACAGTGTATCTTAACAAAGAAGTTGCAGATCATGTAGGTAAAGAGTCCCTTGTTTTTCATTTATTGCCTTCAGGCGTTCTTTATGAAGGAAAAAGTAATGTTCTAGCGGACGGAATGGTTGTTGATCCAGAAGTTCTAGCAAAGGAGATAACAGGACTGAAGGAGAAAGATTTGCTAAATGGAAACTTGCATGTCTCAGATAGAATCCACCTGACATTGCCCCATTACTATGCAATCGAAGAAGAGGACGAACGGCTGCGAGGGAGTGCTAATATAGGGACTACCAGGCAAGGTGTTGGACCAACTTATGCATTTTTTGTAAATAGAGCCGGTATAAGGTTGTGTGATTTAGCCGACGAAACATCACTGAGAGAAAGAATGTCCCTAAATATAAAAGCAGCAAAGAGGCTTCTCCCACAAAACCATGAAATTAATATTGATGCACTAGTCGGACAACTTATGAAAAGTTATGAAGCAATTGCACCATACGTCACAGACACAAGTTTCTTAATACACAAATGGTTGTCACAAGGTAGAGATGTTCTTTTCGAAGGAGCTCAGGGGACGCATCTTGATGTAATGTATGGGACGTATCCGTATGTCACATCTTCTCACCCAACAGTGGGAGGAGTTTCGGTAGGCGCTGGTGTACCAGCAACTTGGGTTAGAAATGTTTTTGGCGTTGCAAAAGCGTATCCGACACGAGTAGGCAGAGGAGTTCTCCCAACAAAAATGGAACCTGAACTAGCTCATATCATTAGAGACAAGGCACAAGAATACGGCGCAACAACAGGAAGACCAAGAGATATAGGATGGCCTGATCACGTTGCTTTAAGATATGCCAAACGAATAAACGGAGTTACCCAACTTGTCGTAACTAGACTGGATATACTGGACGGGTTGAATCCTATTAAAGTAGCCAATAGTTACAGACTCGATGGAAGAGTTATCGACGAGACAAACGAACCATTCCCTGCAAGCGGAAGTGAATTAGAAAAATGCGAGCCTGTATATGGAGAATTACCAGGATGGGAAGAAGAGACTTTCGGTGTGACAGATTATAGCAAATTACCAGATAATGCACGAAGATTTATTGAGAGAATGGAGGAAGAATTGCAGCTTCACACAGGCATAATTTCTACAGGACCGAGAAGACACGAGACAATAGTGAGATAATTTATTTATTTTCTATGCTAACCCTTCTTTCATTTCTTTGACAATGTCCCTAACATATTCAGAATCCCCTTCTGCAATTACTGGTGCATCACCATATGCAGTTTCAGGATCTAGAGTAAGCAATTGTTGCTTTACAGAATCATCAGCCTCTAAACCTTTCGCAAAAGCTTGGAGATCTCCAAGAGATACTTTTTTTCCTCTTGTTAGTTCTTGTAAAGTATCATAAGGTCTTTGCAGACCAGCTCGTCTTAAAATTGTTTGCATCATCGATGATATTATTTCTGGATGTGCTCTAAGAGCAATCCTCATTTGTTCTGCATCTGGTTCTGAATCACCAAGCCCTTCTGAAAGATTTCTGTAGCCCAGAATCGAAAGTCCGAAAGCATTCCCAAACATTCTCGTTGCAAGTGAATTACTCAAATCTCTTTGTAGTCTAGAAGTTGCCAATTTTTCCCTTAAGAAACCAAAGTCATTATTAGAAATCTGTAATGCACCTTCTCCCCTTTCAAAACTTTCTGGATTGACTTTCTGCGGCATTACTGAAGATATACCTCCTCTCTTCAACAATATCCAATCGTCACTTATATAACGCCACATATCTTGAGACAGACCAATTAAAATTTTATTCGCATCTTGTATATTTCCAAATAATTCAATTGCTCTATCGTAGGGAAGTATTTGCGTAGGTGATGTATTCGGTACCAAACCAAAACTAGCAACGAAATCTTCTGCGAAACGAATCCAGTTAATATCAGGATATGCCGCATAATGATCACTTAGATTGCCAACAGCTCCACCCAACTTCCCTTCAAGTTTAACACCATAAATTTTATAAATCCAATTCGCTACTCTTTTCGCAACTAGTCCCATTTCCTTTCCGAATGTTGTTGGTTGAGCAGCTCTACCATGAGTGCGTGCAAGCATTGCAGTATATCTATAATCATAAGACATATTACCAAGTCTTTCTGTCACGTTAAGTAAAGGAGGTAAATAATCCTCTCTCACAGCTTGTTGGGTCAGTGACATTAGTGCGATATTTGTTGGATCTTCAGAAGTAAGAGCAAAATGAGCCATTTCACTAACATCCTCCAAAGAAGTTCCTTGGAATCTTTCCTTAAGATAAAGTTCCACAGCTTTAACATCAGCACCTCTAGCTTTGGTCGGATCACGTTCAATCTGTTTTACTCTATTGAATTCAGGTATACCAAAGTCTTGGTAGAGTCCGTGTAAGAACTGTCTCTCTTGTCCATTAAAGGGTCTTATGACACCTAGCTCGGAAAGCGCAATCAAATATCTTACTTCCATTGCAGTCCTAGCTCTTTGCAAAGCCGCTTCAGAAAATTTATTTCTCAGAGTTCGTAATCGATCACCATATCTTCCGTCAACGATAGAAATTGCTGTACCGGTAGTTAGTTCTGCTGAAAGATCTTGTGTATATTTTATTGGAGTCGTTACCATTAACTCACTTCACATCGCTTTCATCAAATGATCCAATATCAAGTTTGTATCTTCTACAAGTCTTTGTTCTCTGTTTCTAACATCTGGTTCAAATCTTTGACCAGTCAAGTTCTGAATACCCATAATATATCTAACAGCAATTATTCTCTCTTGTTCTGGTGTGTAACCCCTGGTTCCCTGTGACATCTCTCTTGCAATTTGTTTAGAATACGAAAGTGGATCTCTCCTTTCTCGGATTGCTCTCTCATAATCGTCCGTAAGCCAATATCGAGAGGAATCCATTGTGTATAATTCATCTTGTGATACAATTTGACCTCTCCTATTCTTACCATGTTCAGTTTTTGTATCAACTAAAATTACCCCTCTTTCTAATGAGAACTGAGCGACACGACCAAACCCTTCAACTGAACTATTTCTGATTTGTGCATATTGTTCAGGTGTGCAAATACCATGATCAAAAAAATATTCTGGAGGGACTGATTCATCATGTGCTCCTTTTGTTGATGGCGTATCCATTAAATAAGGTAATTTCTGATTAACAATCCAACCTTCACCGAGAGGATGACCACAAAATACGCGTTCACCATTTTGATAATGAACCCATAAAGAAGTTAACGTAGTACTTCGTGCCATGTAAGCCCTCAATACCATTTCAATCATTAGCGTATCCAAATTTTCTGCCGCAATTACAGGAGAGTTTATTGCAAGTCCAGGTATGTCGAACTGTGAGGTACCAATTGCAGGTTCAGCTATTTTTCTCATGAAGTTATGATTGAACGCTAAGACTTGATCTTTGAATGGAACATCTCCCCGAACGATATCATGAGTGGATATCCTGTTAGTTCTGTACATCAATCTTATAGGTGTACCTTCTGCGGTATCTAAAGGGGGGTTTCTTTCATATCCACCGAAGATAGAATCCGAAACTTTTCCTGGCTTAGCTTTAAATCCCTTTAATCTGGGTATATCTCCTTTGTCAATGATTTCTTGTATTGATGCTGGTTTGCTGACTCTCTCCATAGAGTCTTGGACAATCTCATCAGCTTCTTTTTCAGTTAAAAGATTAAGCATTAATTTTTAATAGGAGCAAAAGAATTTAAATCAGAACAACACTTCAAAAGTTTAAGAAATTAAACTACCATTTTTCTATATGTTGGATAACACATTTCCTGAATATTATCGTGCTAAAGGTCACAAGTTTTTTCCTGGTGACAAAGTGTCAGTTGAATGTAAAGGAAATAGAAGACCAGCAGAGATAAGTGCACCGTACGAGCTACAAGGCAAAAGATGTTACAATGGTAAATATTTGGATAATGACGGAAAAGAGTGCTTTTTGGATATACCAGAAGAACTGATTTTTCCTCTAACCGGAGTTCAACTAAGTCTTCCTCTAACCGAAGCTCTTAAAGTTGATTAATTCTAAAATGTTAACTAAATAAATGAGGTGGTCGACTTACCTAAGAAAAAATTTTACTTGACGACTGCTATACCCTATGTAAATGCCAATCCTCATATAGGTCATGCTCTAGAGTTCGTGCAGACAGACGTAATTGCTAGGTGGCATAAGCTATTAGGTGAAGATGTATTTCTTACTACAGGCGCTGATGAGAATAGCTTGAAGAATGTGCAAGCTGCAGAAGAAGCTGGCATAACCACCCAACAACTATGTAATAAGAATGCTGCAATATTCAGAGAACTGTCTACAAAGATAGGTCTGTCATTCAACAGTTTTCTGAGGTCTTCAATCAAAAAAGACCATTGGCCCGGTGTACAGAAACTATGGGAATTATGCAAGAAATCTGGTGATATCTACAAGAAAAAGTACAAGGGTTTATACTGTGTTGGATGTGAGACGTTCTATAATAAAAGTGAGCTTGTCAACGGTTTATGTCCCGAGCATAATAAAGTTCCTGAACCAGTAGAAGAAGAGAATTATTTTTTCCGACTGTCAAAATACCAGAAGCAAATAGAGAAATTAATTGGAAGTGGTGAACTGAAAATAGTCCCAGAAACTAGAAAAAATGAAGTTCTCAGTTTTGTTAAGCAAGGTCTGGAGGATTTCAGCATATCCCGTTCTGTGAAGAGAGCCAAAGGATGGGGAGTGCCTGTTCCTGATGACAACTCTCAGATTATTTACGTTTGGTTTGATGCTTTGAATATCTACCAGACGGCAATAGGTTTTGGGACTGATGATAAACTCTATAAAAAATGGTGGCCTGCAGATTTGCATGTTATAGGCAAAGGCATTATCAGATTTCATGCTGTTTACTGGCCTGCGATACTTTTATCTGCCGGATTGCAACTGCCCAAAGCAATTCTAGTTCACGGATATATCACTGTTGGCGGTCAGAAGATGAGCAAATCCCTTGGAAATGTGGTCGACCCATTCAAACTATTCGAGAAATATCCTGTTGACGCACTTAGATACTTCTTAATTAAAGAAATTCCTGTCGCCGATGACGGAGACTTTTCAGAGAAATCCATAGTAAACAGAATTAACGGCGAGCTTGTAGGCGATTTGGGTAATCTGATATACAGGGTCCTTACTCTTGCAGAGAAGTTCAAGGGAAAAATAGAAGGAAAGCCTGAACTTGAAAAGAGATTGAATCTGAATAAAATCAAAGAACTGATGGACGAATATAAATTAAATGAAGCGCTTGAAGAAATCTGGAAATTTATCCGAGAAACAAACAAGTACGTAAATGAAAATGAGCCCTGGAAATTGCAAGGGAAAGAATTGTCTAATGTTTTGTATAATCTTTTGGAGGCATGCAGGGTAATTTCTATTTTGGTGTCATCTTTCTTGCCTGAAACTGCTGAGAAAATAAACGAACAACTTGGGGTTAAAGTTGGCACGTTAAAGGATTGTAAGTTTGAAAAGTTCACTGGTAGAATTAAGAAAGGAGCATATTTGTTTAAGAAAGTCGAGTAATTGTTTATAAACTTAAAATTTTAATTCAACTATAGCAAATATGAGCAGGATGATATATCCGACACATCTTGTGGAACCTTATGCTATAGCAGGTTTTTTCGGCTCCTCTAATATCGAAGGCGTTGCTACAGAAACAATCAAATATTTGCACAATCGACTACATCCGAGGCTAGTTGGCAAAACCAGTGAAAAATACTATGTACATTCTTTGACTCACCCTGATGTTGTCATAGAAAATGGTGTGATGACAGGTATAAAATTTCCAGTAATTGAAGCCTATTCGAAAGAAGAGGATGGCACGCCAAGGCACGATCTAGTCATACTTTCTGGAAAGGAAAAAGATAATTGGGGGCGTGGTTCACGAGAAGTCATAGATTTGCTAACAACACTAGGCGTTAAAAGAATAATAACTGTTGGAGGTGTCCATCAAGCAATTCCACATACAAGAGATCCTTACATTTATGGCGCGGTTAATAATGCTTCATTGAAAGGTTTACTTGAAAAAGCAAACGTGAGATACGGTAATTTAAATAGTTCTTCAAGTTTTAATGCAGTTCTCCTTTCTATTGCAGCTAGACGTGGGTTAGATGGTATCGGCCTAGCGGTAGGCATACCAGACTATTGGCAATATTTTTCTGTGGGATATCCTAGAGGTTCTCAAATGCTTCTGAGAACTTTAGAAAAAATGTTGGATATAGATTTTGATAGCGGGAGTCTTGGAGAGGACGTATTTGTTGTAGATCAGGACGTTGCTAAAATTATGGAGCGAAATCCTACACTAAAAGAGCGTTTACTTTCACTAGAAAATTCGTATGATAAAAAAACCCAAGTTGAAGAAGATAGCATGGGTGTAAGAAGGATATTAGATTTCCTAGAAAACCCAGTTGATCCTACCTAATTTCTTTCAAAGTTTTCTGCTTCTCATCAAATTTCAGTCCAGAAACCCTAACACCGATTAATCTTATTTTTCTACCTACATCTAGAAAAGGCTTAGTCAATTCTTTTGCAGCAACTTTTATAAGTTGTTTATCATTTGTATAAAATTCAAAAGTCTTTGCTCTTGCATGTGTTTCAAAATTTTCATATCTGATTTTTATATTAACGGTTTTAAACTGTATATTCGATGCAATCAATTCTTCGTGAAATTCATCAACCAATCCATTGATAGCACTAAAAATCAGCTCCGGATTATCAACATCTTCTTCAAACGTAGTTTCTCTGCCGAGAGATTTTATCTCGTATTCTTCCGTAACTTTACTTTCATCTATACTTAAAGCCATCTCATGCATCCGGTAGCCGAAAACACCGAAAGTATCTACTAGAATTTTAACATCAGCTTTAACCAATTGATTAACAGTTTCTATTTTTAATTCTTTCAGCACCGCTTCTGTTTTAGGACCAATACCAGGCAATTTTCTAACATTTAGTTTTGAGATGAATTTTTTGACAACTTCCGGTCTGACAACTGTTGTACCATAAGGTTTTTTATAATCTGATGCAAGTTTTGCTATCAATTTATTCGGTCCTATTCCAACAGAACAGGTTACTTTCTCTTTGTTTAGAATTTCTTTTTTGATTTTTTCAGCTAGTTTTTCAGCTTCTTCATAATCTTTCACTTTATTGGTTACATCAAGAAATCCTTCGTCTACGCTCACTTGTTCGAACTTGTCAGAATATTTCCTTATCAACGACATTATTTCATGTGAAATTCTAGCATACAGTTCAAAATTTGACCTGACATAAATTCCCTGTGGACATAATTTCCATGCTTTTGATATAGGCATAGCCGATCTGACACCAAATTCTCTTGCCAAATAATTGCATGTAGCCACAACTCCTCTTCCTTGACCATTCTTTGGGTCAGCCCCAACAATTACAGGCGTTCCTTTATATTCAGGACGCTCCCTTTCTTCTACAGACGCGTAGAAGGCATCTAGATCCATGTGCATAATAATTCTGTCGCCCATGTTTCATACCTATTCTGCTGCTTTTATAAGTCTTGACATAGTAAATTTCCATATGGAAGTATCATTTGAAGATTTTAAGAAATTGGATATACGTATCGGGAAGGTTAAGGATGCGCAAGAGATAGAAGGTTCTAAAAATTTGATTAAATTGATTGTCAACTTCGGCGATGAGGAAAGACAAGCTGTTGCTGGATTGAAAAATTATTATTCAAAAGAAGATTTAGTTGATAGAGAATTTGTTTTTGTTCTTAATCTGGAAAGAAAGAAATTTATGGGAGAAGAAAGTCAATGCATGATACTTGCTGCAGATGATGGTAATGGAAATGTCGTTTTATTACAACCAGAAAGGGAGATATCAACTAGCAGTATTGTTAGGTGATATACTTACTCTTATCTTTCGTTTATAAACTTTATAAGGGTCAATTCCGTGAGCTATTAATGCATTCGGCCAATTTCCGTATCTCCTTAACAATTTACCATATATAGCTTGCCTACTACGATCGCCTCTTTGCATAGCTACAGACGATAAATCAGCGTGTTCTAAAAAATATAATTTTAATAATTCTAGACTATCAAAATATTCTACTGTCAAAGTTCTTATATCCCGTTGTTTAATATAAGATTTTAAAAGCGTTAATTCACATCCTAAAATTCTTGCCGTATCATATATAGAATACTTCGACAAAAATGCCATAGCAATTCTTTCAAAATTCCTAGAAGATATACCTGTAGATTCTTCTATTTTACTTGATAATGTTATTTTTTTTCGTGTTTGGTTGTGAAGTTGTTTTTGTTCTTCGGTCGGCGTGATAAGGTACTGAATCCATGATCTTGTAACAGGCGTGTCATCTTGTTCATTTCTTGCTATCATACCTACCTCTTCGAGGGTTAGACCACCGACGTATAAAGCAGTCATCATATCTTTAGTAGTTAGACTCGGATTATCGCCGAATGATATAAAGAATCTATGCCATTTATATGTCAGAGCTTTTTTAAGGAGCTCTTTGTAAGGAGTTTGCGTCAAATTTATAAGTTCCAATAACTTGGTGCCTTCAAATGACCTTTTTCTGAAATGTTGTTTATAGTGTAAATCTTCCTCGTGAATAATTAAACTATCAGGCGTTGATAGACAGTTTACCTCATTATTTCGAGCAAGATGTATGATATATCTTCTTAAGAGGCCATATAAGTCCTCTTCTGTCAGATCACGCCTTCTTGCTGATAAACTATCTCTATATTTTTTGCTTAAATGATACGGTAGACTTCCTTTAAGCCACTTTTTTATAGTCTCCGGGTTCTTTCCTAATTTATCTGCAATGCTTTTGAAGTTTTCCCCATCATCTTTTAATTGAAAGACCGTTTCTAACATCAAATACTCATGAATAAGCACTCTTAGAACTTCCCTTCTTTCTCTTTCGAATCTTTCAAGTGAGAATTGTTTTCTTAGTCTCCTACGAGTAAGCATATCACCATACCATTGGTAAGTGTCTGTAAACACAGGGTTGGAAATTGGATTTTCCCCATTCAAGATTCTTTCTAAAAGAAGGTCTGCCTCACTTTCTATAGTTTCCGTAGTCATGGTTGTCACGTACTATGAAATGAACAGATGAGATAAAACTTATATATCTTTCAGTAGCATAGAATGCCTAATAATATTGAATAACGCCACCCATAACAATATTGAATAAATACAAACACTAATTATAATTAGATAGAATGAAGCTCGTCAAAGACTACATGAAAGCCAAGGTCAGAAAATTAAGGCCGACTTATTCAATATTCAAAGCGGCTGAAATCCTGTCAAAATACCATATATCAGGCGCACCTGTTGTAAGAGGAAATAAAGTTGTAGGGGTAATCACAGAAACTGACATAATACGGTTCATGAAAGTGGATCTTTCAAAAAGCCACTCGGAACTTACAGCAGAACCACATGCATTCAGTATAGTTTTGATAACATTGATAAAAGATCACTTGGATGTTAAAAAACATCTGGAGCAGCTATCGAAGATTCGGGTTAAGGACTTTATGACCAAACAAGTAATTTCTGTATCACCCGACGAAAATATCATAGAAGCCGCAAATCTTCTGGACAAGCACAACATTGACAGACTGCCTGTCACCGACAATGGAAAATTAGTCGGTATAATCTCCAGATGCGATTTGATAAAGGCTTTGATTGATTAATGTTATTTCTGGATTCCTTTCATTTTTTCAACTAGGGAAGAAAGTTGTCTTCGCTCGTCTTCGTTCAAACTCAATTCGATTATTTTTTCAACACCGTTTCTGCCAATGACACAGGGCGTGCCAATATACAAACCTTTGATGCCGTATTGACCGTCGAGCAGAGTAGAAATGCATAAAGTCTCCTTCCTATCGTTAACAATGGTTTCTATTAATTCAGAAACATTTCGTCCAGGTCCATATTGTGTATAACCGACAAGTTTTATGACTTCGGAGGCTGCATTAACTAACCGATTAGCAATTTCCCCTTTAGCTGTCCCGTCTAATTCATTACCAAAATTTGTCTGGCTGAAAACAGGTATCATGTCATTGCCATGCTCGCCAATAACATATGCATTTATTTTATCCGCGTCAATTCCCAGTTTTTCTCCAAGGAAGAATCTGAATCTTGCCGTATCCAACTGGTTACCAAATCCTATTACCTGATTAGCATCCAAGCCTGATAATTTCCATGCGGTGTACGCCATCACATCGCTCGGGTTTGAAACAATTATAAGTATGGCGTCTCTTCTGAGTGTGAATTTGCTGAAAATATTTTTGAATATCCCGCGATTCTTCTCCAAGAGATCCATTCTATCAAAGTCCTTGCTTCCAGTAATCGTAGCTATCCCAGCGGTTATGATCACAATATCACAGTCGTTCAATTCACTGTAATCACCGACAATTATTTTGTTGCCCATTTCAGGAAAAGCATGGCACAAATCAAGCCTTACACCACGAACCTTCTCAACAATATCGCTCAAAATCAACTTGTCGAGTTTTATACTATTGTTGTACAGGATGCTAAAAGCTATTCCGCTTCCAACATTGCCTAGACCAATTATACCAATTTTCATTTAATCACAAACTAAAAAATATTTGATTAATAAGTTTTAAAAGATTCGTAAGTCCGTAATGTCTTTCTTGCAAGAGTTTATCGGAGAGAGACGTGCAAGTACTGTCATTAAAGTTAAATAATTAATTACTAAGTTAAAATAATGAACCCGAAAGCTACAACAAGAAAGTTTCAAGGCATGAAAGAATTTCAGAGAGAACTAGATTTTCTCTACCAGAGCTATCCTCATGAGACGGATTACACGTCTAAAGCAATATTTGCTGCAGTAGTAACTATGCAATTGCGGAGAAAGGGTTATAGTAGAACAATGGTCCCAGTTTTTGATGAGTTAGGAGTTAAACAAGAGGACGTTAGAAGGTGGTATAAAGAACTATTTGGAGACACATATTACGGGCCTAAAAAGAAACCTTTTCTTCCTTTTGATTCAGTGTCTGAAACTTTAACTCCACGTGAAGCTACTAGAAGGCTTAGAATAAACCTAGGCCACTTATACGTAGCTATAGAAGAGTGTGGTTTACCAACTATAAAGAGAAATGGTATAGATGAAATACAAATAACTGATTTTAATGAGAAGTATATACCGTTTTTCGAAAAGAATAAACCTATTACAACAGCTTCGAAAATAGTTGGTGCAGACCATAAGGTAACAAAAGAAAGGATAACGACCGGTATGGTTCATTCCTATGGAAAATCCCCTTACACGTTAGTGAACGTTGATGAATTAAGAGTAGCTGTTAATAAACCTTTGGTTAGAAAAAGCGCTGGAGGCGAGATTTGAACTCGCAAGAGCTTGCGCTCGCAAGCTATCTATCCGGTAGTTCCAGGCATTCACTCTTTTCGATTTGTGCCATACCAGATTAGGCGACTCCAGCATCCTATAGATTTATTATAAAACCTATATTCTTATCATGGATAAAAAGATTCCTTCTAAAGAAAAATTGACGCAAATAGTTAAACAAGTTCTGTCGTCTCATTTAAAAGTCAACTCGCAAGATGAGTTATCTAGATTGGTTCTAGGAAGATTAAAACGGGAAAACAAAGATTACGTTGTATCACCAGTAAGGGTAAAGAGAATAGCATTGAATATATCGGAAATAGAAGTTAAGGCGAAAACAAAAAAAACTGTTCGATTACAGAAGATAAACAACTGTCCTATATGCCATTCAAAGATAGAACCATTGGAAGTGAAGAATCTAGCCGATAGAAAAGTTCTGATTGGTTACCAGTGTACAGAATGTGCATATCAAAGCGACCTAGAAGCTTTCATGCCGATGAAATATTCGTTTGTCTGGAAAGAATATATATAAACTATTTCTATTAATAATAGGAGGTTTTACATGGCAAAAAAGAAAGCATTTGGTGGATATAGCATAAGCTTCAAGGGAATGAAGGACACGATCGAGGATGTGTTCGGTTCGGCTGCTTTGGCACCAAGCGAGATGACTAAGAAATTGTGGGCTTACATTAAAAAGAAAAAAATAGCTGGAAAGTAACTCATTAATTTTTAAAAATTTTTTAATTTTCTATCTATTTTTAAATGCGCCGACTGGGATTTGAACCCAGGTATTCAGCTTTATTCGATATATCATGGAAGGCTGATGTCCTACCAGGCTAGACTATCGGCGCCTATGTTAATTTTAATAATCACAACTTATTAATATGACTGTAGAAGAGATTATCCGGAAAAAAATTAAAAAACTGAAGGAAGTTCATCCCGAGTTGAATGAAGAACAATTGGAAAGAGAATTGATTCCTTTGTCAGGGGATGAGGTTAGTATAAAAACTTTAAAGAAAAAGAAAAATCTACGATAAAAATCAAGTCTGTTGCAACTCTCTTCTAATAAGTTCCAACTCTTCTTCCGTCCATTCTCTCTCTTTTTTTACCGGTCCTTCCATCTTTTCTTCTACTTTTGGTTGTTCAGTTGGCAGAGAATTTTTAATTGTTTCTGCGACTCGTTTCAGTTCCTGCTCGCTCATTTGTTTCACACCTGAAGGGTCAAGATATTCGCCATGTCCGTCATTATCATACCGTGGAACAACATGAATATGTGCATGAGTCACTCCTAAACCTGCTGTCAAGAACTGCACGAATTTCGCATCCAAACCTTTTATTTGGGCTAGTGCAATCCTTTTCGCAATTTCCCAATAAGGTCCGAAAGCCTCTACATCATAAGTCCAACGATAATGCTTTTTAGGTACAATTAGTGCATGCCCCTTGTTCAACGGCCGTATATCCAAGAAAACGATAAAATTGTCATCTTCATGCACTTTGAAGGATGGCATCTGATTTTTTACGATAGCACAAAAGACGCATTTCTCTTCCATAATTCCAATAGAATATTAACATTTTTAAACATATAATCTGAAATAAGTGAAGTGATTAAATGCCAGAAGTAAAGAAACCGAGAGAAGGGTCCAAGGGATATTGGCCAAAGAAAAGAAGCATTCGGATATACCCCAGTCTGACAGCATATCCTGAAACGGACAAACCAAAAGTCATGGGATTTGCTGGATACAAGTCTGGCATGCTGCATGCTATACTATTTGATAACAGGAAAGGTTCTCTAACATTTGGCCATGAAGTCTCAAAACCCATTACAGTAATTGATTGCCCGCCATTGAAAGCTATAGGAATAAGGGCTTATGCGAATTCTGTCGATGGCTTGAAAATTTCGTCAGATGCTATGGTTAAAGATCTGCCGAAGGACTTGTCCAGAAAGATCAAACTTGGTAATTTTAAAACCGAAGAAAAGTTGGCTGAGATGGAGAAGAATGTCGACAAAATCTCTAAAATACGTCTGCTAGTTGCAACTCAACCGCGGTTATCCGGTGTGAAAAAGAAAACTCCGGAAGTTTTTGAATTGGAAGTTGGCGGGAAGAATGTTAAAGAGAATTTTGATTATGTGAAGAATATTCTGAATAAAGATATTACAGCGAAAGATTTCATTAGGGAAGGAGAACTTGTCGATGTCGTAGCTGTAACAAAAGGAAAAGGCACACAAGGACCGGTAAAGAGATTTGGCGTTAAAATCCAAGTCAGGCACGCTAAAAAGAAATTGCGGCATGTTGGTTCACTGGGGCAAGAAAGGCCAGGAAAGGTAAGACATACAGCACCTATGGCAGGACAGATGGGATTCTGGAGAAGAACCGAATTGAACAAAAGGGTGCTGAAAATCGGCGATGGGGACATTACACCTAAAAATGGTTTCCCGCGATACGGTGTTGTAAAGAGCAATTATATTCTCTTAGAAGGATCTGTTCCCGGAAGCAAGAAAAGACTAATCATGCTGAGGCCGGCCATAAGACCGACAAAAGTGAAGTTCAACCTCCCTGAAATAAGGGAGATAGTGAAGTGATGTTATGGAAGTGAATGTTTTAGATCTAGAAGGGAGACAGATAGGAAAAATCAAACTGCCGAAAGTGTTTGAAGAACCTGTCAGAGAAGATATAGTTTCACGTGCGGTATTATCGTCACAAAGCAATAGAAGGCAGCGTTATTCACCAGATCCGATGGCTGGCAAAAGAACTTCCGCTCATTATCATGGTACCAGACGAATACGATACTCAATGATGAACAAGGAAATGGCTAGATTACCAAGATTGCATGCAAGAACAGTCCCTTTTCTGACAATGAGAGCACGATTCGTACCGCAAGCTGTTGGCGGGAGAAGAGCGCATCCTCCTTTGGTTGAAAGAGAATGGGAACAAAAAATTAACAGAAAGGAAAGAAGAAAGGCTATCAAAAGTGCACTTGCAGCTACATCTGTCAGGGAGTTAGTTGCCAAAAGGGGGCATCAAATCCAAGACATTAAAGAACTTCCGCTAGTCGTTGAAGATAAATTGCAGGAATTGAAAAAGACAAAAGAGGTTATCAAAGTTTTGGTAAAATTGGGATTAACGAAAGAACTGGAAAGAATAAGCGAAAGGAAAATCAGAGCAGGGAAGGGCAAATCTCGTGGAAGAAAATATAAAGAAAAAATTGGGCCTTTGTTTGTCGTTACCGATGCGCAAGGATTATCTAAAGCCGTGAAGAATATAACTGGCTGTGATGTTTGTAAAGTCGAAAACTTATCCACAGAAATTTTGGCACCAGGCGCTAGTCTAGGAAGAATAACAATATTCTCCAAAAGTGCGATTGAAAATTTAAACAAACCTAGTTGATATTATGGATCCGTATAAATCAATAAATTACGCCTATCTGACAGAAAAGGCTATCGGGCTTGTAGAAAAGGAGAACAAGCTAGTCTTTATCGTCAATAGAAAATCGAATAAAAAGCATATCAAAGAGGCTATAGAGAAAACTTTTGGTGTAAAGGTAGCTGGAGTAAACACACAAATTAAAGGCGGAGAAAAGAAAGCTTATGTGAAATTAAAGCCTGAATATAAAGCTATAGACGTTGCTGTTAAATTAGGGTTGACTGTGTAAGTGATTTCATGGGAAAAACATTAATCGTACAAGCACGTGGAAAAGGCGGACCTAGATATAGGACACCATCACACAGGTTCTTAGGCAGGGTACAGTATTTTCCTTATGGTAGCTTTACTGCGAAAGTAGTAGACATTCTTAATGATCCAGGACACTATGCTCCTGTAATGCTTGTCAAAGATCAGAACGGTAGGGAGGTTCTTCACATAGCTCCTGAAGGAATACAGACGGGTGATTTTCTTCATTACGGCCAGTATGCTGGTGTTGGAAGCGTTGTTGAATTATCCAAGATTCCTGTTGGCACCAAGGTTTCCTGTGTAGAAACATATCCTGGCTCTGGACCCAAGATGTGTAGAAGTTCTGGCAGTTTTGCTACTGTAATGAATACGATTGGCAACAAAGTTTCGATACAATTCACCACAGGAAGGACGAAAATTATTGATGGTAGATGCAGAGTCATGGTTGGTATCCCTGCGGGTGGTGGCAGGCTGGAAAAGCCATGGGTAAAAGCTGGGAAAAGGTTACATGCGATGATGTCACGTGGGAAGTTGTATCCAAGGACAGTGGGAGTAGCAATGAATCCTGTTGATCATCCCTACGGCGGGAGGAAGAAGCATGCCAAGTTCAAGACTATATCAAGACATGCGCCACCTGGAAGAAAGATTGGTAGCATCGCTGCTAGAAGAAGTGGAAAAAGAAAATAGAAAGTAAACAAACTACCCAAGTCTGGTATCCCAATTATTTTTTCTTATCGCAAGAATAGATACCATAGTGCAACAAGCGCTACTGCTGCTACTATTAACGTCGTTGGCGATAGAAGCTTGAAAGCTCCTTTTTTTGACATAAACTTAATTTGTGAAAGTCTGCTTATAAAGATACTGATACCAAATTTTTAAATACACAACAAACATAATGTGATTGATAAAATGGCAAAAGAATTCAGCTTGAGGGGTCATAGTTTCGAAGAATTGAAGGGCATGTCTATTGATGAGTTTGCCAGATTGCTCCCGTCGCGAGAAAGAAGAAGCTTGAAAAGGGGACTGACAGAACAGCAGAAAAAACTTCTTGAGAAGATCAGAGGAAAACCTGATAAATTTCACAAAACACACATCAGAAACATGATAATTTTGCCTGAAATGGTAGGGAAGAAGTTTGGAATTTACAAGGGCGGAGCTGCAGAAGGTGACAAATCCAACAAATGGGTGACACTGGAAATCACACAGCAAATGGTTGGATTCAGGTTAGGGGATTTTGCCATTCCTATTAAACGCGTGCAACATTCGGCGCCAGGTATTGGAGCTTCCAAGTCAACAAAGCACGCGTCCATGAAGACTACATAAGGGATTATGATGAAAACTGCAGTTGCAAAGGAAATAAATGCGGTAGTGTCCCTTAAAGATTCTAGGATATTATTGCAGAAGATTAAAGGCAAGAAGGTCGACAGGGTAAAAAAGTTTTTGGAAGGTCTGCTCGACCAAAAAACGGATGTCGACGGAAAATATATGACGAAAACCGCTAAGAAATTATTGACCATAGTCGAATCAGCCGAGGCAAATGCAAAAAATAAGACAATGAACGTCGAAAGATTATTTGTCAAAAATGCGCGGGCGGACAAATCTGAAAAGAGAATACTGGCAAAAAGCAGAGCACCTCATAGGGGACGAGAAGGAAAGGTTGCGAATATAGAAGTTGTTGTGGAGGAAAGATAATGGCTGTTGAAAAATTGTTTGTGAAGGAAGGAATCAAGGTAGCGGAAGTAGAAGAATTTCTAAGGAAAAGATTCGAAAAAGCCGGCTATAGCCACACCGAAATTCAGAGAACTCCACTGGGAACAAGAGTAATTGTCCACGTGAATAAGCCGGGATTGGTTATCGGCAGAAGCGGCAGAAGAATTAACGAAATAACAGAGGAAATCAAGGATAAATTTGGATTTGAAAATCCATTGCTGGACATCAGGGAAGTTGATGAACCACTTCTCGATTCAAATATTGTTGCACGAAAAATTGCGCATTCGATAGAGAAAGGAGTTAACTACAAGAAAGTTGCCAATTATTATCTAGAGAAGGTTGTAGAAGCAGGGGCTGTGGGAATACAGATTGAGGTTGCAGGAAAAATTGGCGGTGTCGAACGTTCAAGAGAGCAGAAATTTAAGATGGGTTTTGTCGCTCATTCTGGCGAGTATGCTGAAAGGTTGGTTGATCTCGGATATACTCAGGCCATTATCAAGGCAGGAATAATCGGGATTAAAGTGAAGATAATGAAAGCTCTGCCGAAGGAAGTTGTTATTGAAAAGGTCAGAGACAATGTTTAAATACCCTGACAGTTAATTCATAAAAGAGGGTTGCTAATTGAAAGTAAAAGAGATACGCGCGATAGATAAAAAAGATTTGAATAATCGACTTTCTGAATTGCGACTAGATTTGATGAAAGAGACTGGGAATGTAAAGCGCGGTAGAGCTGTAAAAAATCCTGGCAGAATTAGGGTTCTTAGGAAAGATATTGCGCGGATATTAACGATTAAAAAAGAGGTAAAGAAATAGATGGCCGTATGCCCGAAATGTGGCGCACAAGCGACTGCAAACACTTGTTCTAAATGTGGGTTACCGTTCGATCTTTGCGTTTGTGTAACTATTGAAAGAGAGGCAGAGAAGATTAGAATATCCACAGAAATGAGGAGATTCCAGAAACCGATAACAATTATTGAAGGCGTATCTGAAAATACAAAGGACGTTGCAAAACAATTAAAGTCCAAGCTTGCATGCGGTGGAACAGTAAAAGAAGGGCATATCGAACTTCAGGGGAACCATAAAAATAAAGCGAAAGAAATTCTGGTGAAACTTGGTTATTCTGAAGAACAGATAGAGATTAGTTAATACGTCAAGAGTGTTTTTATCAGAGCAATATAATATCTACATATGCCAATAACACCTCATAACTTGGTAAGGCATGAATTGGTAGGATTAAAAGTAAAGATAGAGCAATCTGGTGACCCTACCCAAAGGGGGCTGAAAGGAACTGTTATCGACGAGACATACAACACATTGAAAATTGAAACGAGTGAAAAAAAAGAGAAGACAACAATAAAAGAAAACAATGTGTTTATTTTTACCCTTCCCGACAAAACTAAAGTGGAAGTTGATGGTAAACTTCTCGTTTCTCGCCCTGAAGACAGGATAAAGAAAAAATTTCCAAAATGGTAACTTATAAAAACCTATATTTTGGTAATAAATAGAGTGAAATCATGAAAGCAAGGAATATAGGTATAGATGCAGTACCTCCGAAAGATGAATGTTCTGATGACAAGTGCTCATGGCATGGTACATTGCCTGTCAGGGGAAACATTCTCCAGGGGAAGGTAGTTTCTGCAAAAGCTAGAAAAACCGTGATAGTCAAACGCGAATTCCTGCACTACTTGTCGAAATACGAAAGATATGAGAGGAGACATTCCAAGATAGCGGCTTATAATCCAGAATGCATATCCGCGAAAGAAGGGGATATTGTAAACATTGCTGAATGCAGACCATTAAGCAAGACTAAGCATTTTGTTGTGATTGAAAAGGTGAATGGATGAAAGGAATCAAGGCTTCTGTTACGAAGGGCTTGAATACAGGTACTAAACTTCTATGTGCTGATAATAGCGGGGCAAAGATTGTCGAAATAATCTCAGTCAGCCATTATAAAGGAAAAAGGAAACGAGTCCCTAAAGCGGGATTGGGTGACATGGTAAAGATTACTGTAAAGAAGGGCGATCCGAAAGTCAGAAAGCAGATGTTCAATGCTGTAATTGTCAGACAGAAGCAAGAATACAGGAGATTGGATGGAATGAGAGTTTCATTTGAGGACAATGCTGTTGTGCTGACAGATGAAGAGGGGACACCGAAAGGTACGGAAATCAAGGGTCCTATAGCTAGGGAAGTCGTTGAAAGATTTTCACCTATAGGAAAAATTGCGAGCATTGTGGTGTAGATGAGACAACCTAAATCTGCAAAACCAAGGAAGCAGAGAAAGTTTTTATATACTGTCTCGTTGCATCTGAAAAGAAAAATTCTAGCATCGCATTTATCAAAAGAGTTGCGTGAGAAATACAAAAGAAGGGCGCTTCCTTTGAGAAGAGGAGATGAAGTTCAAATAATGCGCGGTAAGCTAAAAGGAAGGACAGGCAAAATTGCCCGTGTGAACTATAAAAAATATCGCGTCTATATCGAAGGCGTAACAAGGAAAAGAACTGTCGGGACCGAAGCTCAGATAGGGTTGCATCCCAGCAAGCTGAAGATTATTAATTTGAGCATTGATGATAAAAGACGGCAGAAGATTTTGGAAAGAAAAGGAATTAAAATAATTTCAGATCAAACTATTGCAGAAAAACCGTCTACTTAATCTAATCAAAGGTTGTTCTTTGAATATTGCTGAGGAACAGGTCTACCGAAACGGTTTTCATACAATTCTTTTACATATGGATGATTACCCAATCCATATTCTTTTACACACCGTTCTAACCAGTACTCTGGTGTAAGTTGTCTGTCGCTTTCTGGTATTCGTTGAGGTGGTAATTTTTCTCTATCCAGAGACTGACTTAATTCCCAAAGAGTTACTTGTTGTAAAGCAGTGAGCCTCATATCAGTCATAATATTTACTTCTTAATAATCTATTTAAATGTTATAAAACCTAAAAAGTTTGAAAGACATGGCACACTTAAAAAGGTTATTAGCACCGTCATTTTGGAAAGTACCGAAGAAGGAAAAGAAGTGGGTAGTCACACCCCGCGCTGGCCCTCACCCAAAGTTGCAATCAGTGCCATTGTCGATAGTACTCACGCATATGGTTAAAATTGCTGATACAACCGCAGAAGCCAAAAAAATAATCAGAAAAGGTGAGATATTTGTCGACGGCAAGAGAAGGAAAGATTATGCTTATCCTGTCGGGTTGTTTGATGTGATCTCGATACCGAGAATTAAGAAAAATTATAGACTAGTCCCGAGTGTAAAGGGATTGGACTTGATTGAGACTAGCGAAAAAGAGACGACCCTGAAAATCTGCAAAGTCAACAACAAGTCCGTTCTAAAAAAAGGTCGAACACAGCTGAATCTTCACGATGGCAAAAATATATTAGTTGAAAATGGTAATTATAAAACTGGGGATTCGCTACTCGTAGAGTTACCTTCACTGAAAATTATCGAGCATCTGCCTCTCGAGAAAGGAAACTTGGGAATAATTTCCCACGGGTCTGGTGCAGGCAAGTCAGGCAAGATAAAGGAATTGCTAAAGGGCACTATGCGGGAACCGCAAAAAGTTTTATGTGATATCGGCAAGGAAGACAGAATTGTCAGCAGGGACAGTTTTATTGTCTTAGGCAAAGAAAAGCCGGCTATAAAAGTTTCATAAAGATTAAATTTCTATGGTAAAATTATGAATACGAATCCGATGCTGCAAATAAAAATAGAGAAAGTCACGCTAAATATCGGCTGCGGTGATGACAAGCAGAAGATAGAGAAGGCACAGACACTTTTAGAAAAGATAACTGAAACCAAGACTGTAGTTACAAAATCTAAAAAACGATCGACTTTCGGAATTGCAAAAGGCCGGCCTTTGGGCGTGAAAGTTACGTTGAGAAAAGCCAAGGCTGAGAACTTTTTCACTTCTATGTTGAAAGCAGTTGACAACAATGTAAGGACATCACAAATAGATAGCGATGGCAATATAAGTTTCGGTATCAAAGAATACATCGACCTGCCGAACGTAAAATATTCGCCTGAAATCGGAATGCTTGGCATGGATGTCGCAGTTACATTAGAGCGCCCAGGTTATCATGTGAAGAGAAGACGAGTGCGAAAAGCTATTATAGGGAAGAATCATAAAATTAATAAAGAAGATACGATGAATTGGCTCAAACAAAGAGGTGTCACAATTGAGTGAAGAGTTTCATAGTTTAATGGAGATGGCTATAGAAGTTAGCGGATCTATTCTTAGGCAGGCTGAATGGGAAAAAGATTTTACAAAAACCTACACGCGCGTGTTTCAAAAAATAGCAGAACTGCAATACACAGGCAATCCTGAAGTTTTACAGGTTCTTGGTAATTTGGGTGGGTAATTGCCTACAAAGTTTGGGAAAGCTAATCGTAAGTGTCGTCGCTGTGGAAATTCCCGCGGTGTGATCAGAAAATATGGGTTGTTTTATTGCAGGAGATGCATAAGAGAAGTTGCATCAAGCTTGGGATTCAAAAGATATGGTTAATTTATTGTTTAGATTTTATTTCACCATAAAGTCTGGATCCTCTGTAACCCACATATTCATGTAGAGTTACACCCTCATCCCTCAACCGTCTCAATATTGCTACAGCTGTTAGATGACAAATTTCTCTTGGTAGTAACTCCGGTAATACATCGTAAGGTGGTGTTAGAAAAATCATGTTAAAACGTAGGAATCCCTTGATCGGATCATAACCATATCTAATATAATATTCTACAATATCTCCCTTTACCTCTTGCTTCATTCGAAGAGTTCCTTTTGGCATCATGTCAACTGATAAATTTAATTAGAACATAATTATTAATAAATATGGCAATCGATTACATCCCTTTGGCAATAGCGTTCGCTGGTACAACTATAGCAGCTATCTGGGATTTGAAAACAACAGAAGTACCTGACCAATTGCCGTACATCATGATTGCTATAGCATTGTTATTTTACGGTTATCAGTCTATAGTCGAGTGGAGTTTTTGGCCGATACTTAACAGTTTGATTTACGGTTTGGTTTTTCTAGGATTCGGTGCTTTCATGTATTACATCGGCCAATGGGGTGGTGCTGATTCTTTGATTCTTTCAGCTGTGGGATTTCTATTACCATTTACGCCACAAGGATTTACACCTACCCTTCTCGCATTTCCCATTAGTTATTTCATTAACATGTTTATCGTCGGCTCTGCATACATGCTACTCTATGCATTTGTCATTGCCATAAGAAGTCGACAAGTGTTCTCTGGAATTGTTACTGATCTGAAAGCGAGTGTAAATATTTTAGTTGTTGGTTCTATTGGATTATTTCTTCTGTTTTATGTTGCAGGATTGAGTATTACTGAAGTATTTTATGACACAGTAGATTTTACAAGAGCATTCTACATTTCATTATATCCATTGCTTTCTATTGGAGTTTTGTATATTGTGTGGCGGTTTGCCAGAGCTGTAGAAATGCACGGGTTCAGGAAGAAAATTCCCATTTCCAGATTAAAGGTTGGTGACATGCTTCTATCAGAGAAGAAACTGATCGGTGTGACGGAAAAACAGATTGCATCATTAAGGAGATCTGGCAAAAAATATATTGAAATCAAATCTGGCGTCCCATTTGCGGTGGCATTCCCATTGGCATTATTAGTCACATTATTCTACGGTGATTTGATTTTGTTTTTGATTAACTTGATTTAGAATTATCTTTGCGTAGATGTTCTCTTGCAATTAGTGCTGAAGTTATCAAGACAATTATTCCTCCTAGCATTTGAATTATATTAAGAGTTTCTCCAAAAAGAAAATATGCGAAAGGCACACCTGCAATAGGTCCTATTGAACGAAGTGCCGATACAATCCATCCTTTTACAGTTTTCAAAGAGATGAACCAAAACGTCAGACCGAAAACATTCCACAAAATTACGAAAGAAATC
>CAZMWU010000007.1:0-28081 GCA_964570195.1 uncultured archaeon | reverse complement strand
ACGTTCTCATCGATTATAATCGTGCCGGCATGCCACTGATAGAAGTTGTTACCGAACCTGATTTTGAAAATGTGCAGGAAGTCAGAGAATTTCTTTCAAAATTGCAGTCAATATTAGAACACTTGGAAGTTTATGATCCAGCCAAAGAGGCATCTCTTCGGGTAGATTCGAATATTTCTCTGGAAGGCGGAGAAAGAGTTGAAGTCAAAAATATCACAGGATTTGCGAATGTTGAAAAGGCTCTAAGCTATGAAATCGTCAGGCAGCAGAATCTTGTAAGAATGGGAATGAAAATTGAAAGGGAGACCCGACATTTTGATGAAGCAACAAAAACTACCGCTACAGTAAGGAAAAAAGAAACCGAGGAAGATTATGGATATATCTTTGAACCGGACTTGCCTCAGTTCACTATTTCTGAGAAATTAGTCAAATCAGTGGAAAAACAAATGCCCGAGCTGCCAGATGCAAGAGTTGGAAGATTCGTTAAAGAGTATGATATACCAAAAAACCAGTCTCAAATAATTGTTTATACTGACAAAGCGTTAGCAGATTTCTTTGAGAATTGTATAAAGTTATTTGATAAACCAGAATTTGTTTCACGTTGGATTGTTACAGATTTACTTAAAGTTCTCAATTGGAATGATTTGACAATTAGAAAATCAAAAGTTACACCCAAATTATTTGTAGAATTTCTGAAGGCTATGGATAAAGAAGAGATAACAGAGAGATTCGGTAAAGAATTGATTAAAGAGTTGGTACCAAAAGGAAAATCTGTGAAGGAACTGATTAAGGAAAAAGGATTACCTAAGAAAATCGATTTGGAAGTTGTTGTTAAGGAAGTGATAAAAGAGAATAAGAAAGCCGTTGAGGATTACAAGTCTGGAAACGAGAAGGCTGTACAATTTCTGATCGGTCAAGTTCTAAGAAAAACAAAAGCTACTGGAGAACCGAATAAGATAAAAGAATTGATTAAAAAACTTATATAAATATTTTATTTTGTAATTAATTTTATGGGTCGCCTTCCTTACAGAAGTCCTGAAGAGTTGGATCATTATATAAATGTTCTATCACGTTTACCTTTTCCAGTTATTGATGACATTTTAAATGTACATGAAGGAGTCTTAAGAGGTAGACCAGTGGAGTACAATTATTACAGACAAGTACATCGCCTTAGCGAAAAAGAAAGATTACGTATTCTGGGAAAAACTTCAATATAAATCATTAAAAACTTATTTAAGCATCTTATAGACTATTCTATTACATGCCCCAGCAATGCCCCGGTAACTTCATCGGGAAAGCTCAGTAGGTAGAGCGGCACACTTCGTAAAGAAGGCTGATGCTGTTAACGTGATGGTCGAGAGTTCGAGTCTCTCCTGGGGCGCTTTTATTTTAAATCCTTTAAAATTTTAACACTACATATGAGCAATTTGCATGCACATGGCAACGGTGCAGTAAAGCAGGTAAACTATGCACTTAATAAATATGCGAGAGAAATTGGCTGTACGACTCGGTACGAAATACAGGATTTATTAAAATATTACGTGCAATTCGCAGAACCAGCATTAAACAGCTTACCTCAGCTCTATAAAGATGCATATGAGAGGTTTTTCTGGCACACTGTAAGAGATAGACTGTTAGAAGCTTCTGAAATAGCTGGCCAAAACAGGCAAAGAGGATTTAGTCCAAGGGTTGATGTTGAAGGAGACTTGCGATTTATTTTCAGAGAAACAACAGAGTTAATTAATACATCTGATGCAACACATTCGTTAACAACACCTGAAATTTTAATATTCGCACCAAAGGGTACAATACGAATCAGATAGCTTTCTTAATCATGTACATATCTACACTAATTTCTTTCTTCGGTTTGTCATGAAACTTAAATAAGTGAGGAATTGGAAACGTGTACGGGAATATTTTCTCAACTTTGCCACCTTTATTTTCAACTAATTTTGTGATGAATTCTTGCGTTTTTTGGTAGCCATCCTTATGCAAACTGTATATTCTTTTCCCGCATTCAAGTGCTTTCTCGAGAAATATTCTATCGGCATGCTCTTTCTGTATGCCAAATGGAGGATTTTGTATGACGGTATCACATTTGCCAGTAAAATTTTTAATATCAGACCTAAGAAACTTGATACCACCCTTGGTAGCCAGCTTATTGGATAATATAAAATTCAGGTTTTCCTCAGCAGTTTCCAGAGCTTTGTAATCCAAATCTACTCCTACAACCTCCTTTGCGCCGAGCAACAATGCGCCAATAGCCAATCTGCCTGATCCACAGCCAAAGTCAAACACAATTTTGTCCTCTATATCCCCCCTAAGATTAGCAAAATGCAGTATATCCGCAGCCAAATCACTTGGTATCGTGTACTGCTCTAATGTTGGTTTCGGATTTTCTACAGGCATCAGTCTCGAGAGAATTATTTCCAATTGCTTTTTTGTTTTGATTAACCCACCTAAAGATATACACTTTTTCAAATTTTAGAATAAAACTATCCGTATGCCGGCTTTAGTTCAGGATAACCGGCTCCTAGAGGAATTTCAAAATCTCCTCTATATTCCTTTTGCCGACGGTGTCTATAATAAGGGTTCCTTTTATCTGACTCATCATACAGGGAATGTGATAATCTATCTAAGAAATGTGGCAAATATCTCTCATAAAGTCCCTTTGTAGAATCAATTAATCCGCGAGTAATATTTTGAATAGCACTTTTGTATTCTCTCATAAGAGTTGTATATCTGCAAAAGATTTAACTTTTGACAACTTGGTCGAAATTTAACATTGGTATATCAAATCTATCTGTATCATCCGTCCCAACCCTCGGGCACATTGTGTTCACTAAGAAGTCCAGTTTTAATCCCATTATCTTTTCTTGTGTTATCTCGTCACCGGCAAGGATGTAAACATCCTTCTTCAACTTCTCCAAGTAATTCTTGATAGCATACGGCAACACCAACTGACCTTTCTTGAAAGATACTAGTATGCCAACTCTTCTAGCATCCTTGAATGCGGACTTGTTCCACGCAATTATCTTTTGAATTCTTTTCTTCTCATGTGCGATGTCGGTTATCTCTTTTCTCTCAACATCTAAAGTCAGCATAGGTTTGTCTGTATTCAAAATCAATCCTAATCCATAAAACTTAGCAGCAGAAACACAAAGGAATGCATCAACCTTATCCTCAATAAATTTCCCAGCTTTCAGTCTGCATCCAAGAATCTGTCCAGCATACTTCACTCCTTCAACTTCAGCAACAAAAACTTTCTTCCCTCTTTTCTCTAGATATTTCTTAATTTCAGGTATCTTGTTTACATACTGTAGTGAACCGACTAACCCGATCTTTTCATAACCATTCAACTTGTCAAATTCTTTCTCAAGGATAGGTATAGGATCTGAATCAAGAAAATATTCCCAATAAACAACCGGTATATCCGATTTCACTCCGAAATCAATATGCCCAACATGAAGTATAACGTCACATTGCAATCGTTTAGCTTCCACATCTCTGACATCACATCCGCCATAAGTAGCCTCGATACAGAGCACAGTATCGAATCCTTTACCCTCCAAAACTTTAGCTATGTCCTGTATCTTTTGATTTTTCAACCCTTCAGGAAACTGAACAAATACCCGTTTAGCCTTCAATTTTTTCAATTGTCTTATTACGTCTTTCATACCAACATTAATATCAGATTGAAAGTTATTTAAAATAATGGAAAGGTTAGAAAAAGCGACATTCGGCGGCGGATGCTTTTGGTGCACAGAAGCTGTATTCCAAAGAATACCTGGAGTCAAGTCGGTTGTCTCAGGATATGCAGGCGGAAACAAGTCAAATCCGACATATGAAGAAGTGTGCAGTGGGGACACAAAACACGCCGAAGTGATCCAGATAACCTTTGATCCGGCAGAAATAAGCTACGAGCAGCTCTTGGACGTGTTCTGGCAGTCGCATGATCCTACTTTGTTGAACCGTCAGGGACCTGACACGGGTACGCAATATCGTTCGGTCATATTCTATAATGGCGACAAGCAGAAAGTAATAGCTACGAAATCCAAGGATGCCATTGCAAGGAAGCTAAGTCCAAGATTGGTTGTAACTGAAATAAAACCATTCACAAGCTTTTACAAAGCCGAGAATTATCACCAGGATTACTACAACAATAACAAGAACGCTTCTTACTGCAAAATTGTAATCTTGCCGAAATTGAAAAAGCTTAAACTGGAATGAATTGTTATGAAAGAAGTATCTAATGAAATCATACGAAAGGGCAAGATATTGTTGGAGCTCGGGAAAGTGACGAAAGATTTGGATACTGACAAAAGAGCTTATTTTAACGTTGAAGGAGAATCGGAAAAGCATTCGGTGATTTTTGAAAAAGAAAAGAAAGAATGGAAATGCGACTGCAAATATAATTCATTGCATCACAGGAGATGCTCACATGTATATGCATGCATGTTAAAGGAAAAGATTATTTAATTTATCGTGCTCGTGCTCGTTTCTTTGCCATTTTTCGCACCTCCATGGTATACCGAATTATATATTATTTGGCATTCAGGACATAAATATGTAACAATTTATGGCAGAACTCTTTCTGTATCCCGCGGAAATAGTGTAGCTTCTCTTACATTCTCTATGTCCAAAAGTTTCATCGTGAATCTTTCAATTCCTAAAGAAAATCCGCCCATCGTGGGTACGCCATACTTGAACACTTCCGTGAACCATTTCAACGAATCAAGATTCATTCCTTTCTCTTTCGCTTGAGATATTATTTTCTGATATCTGTGTTCCCTCTGCCCGCCAGATGACAATTCCATCCCTTTGAACATCAGGTCAATGCTTCTTGCCCATTCAGGGGTTTCGTCCACCCTCATCACATAGAACGGCTTTATTGCAAACGGGAATCTGTTGACAAAAAAGAATTCGCTCTTGAATTTCTCTTTCACGTAATTTCCTAGTACCTCTTCGGCTTCCCTATTCAGATCCTCGCCTTTTTGTATCGGTTTGCCTTGTTCTTCAAGAATATCGTAAATTTTAGGGAATTGCAATTCTGGAAACGGCGTTTTCGGTACTTTGACTTCTTTATTCAACAATTCAAGCTGTTCGGCACAGTCCTTTTTAACCTTCTCCAGTGCATATGCGACCATATTCTCTTCAAGTCCCATAACGTCATGTTCGTCTTCTATGAACGCAAGTTCTGCCGCTATTGTCCTGTGTTCGGTCATGTGCCTTATCGTGTGGCTTTTCTCTGCTCTCCAGCTCGGACCTATTTCGAATATCTTTTCAAACCCTCCGGCTATCAGGAGTTCTCTATGAAGCTGAGGGTCTTGCCTCAGAAATACACTTTTATCGAAATACACAACCGAAAATACTTCTGATCCACCTTCCGATATACCGCCCAAAAGCGAAGGTGTAAATACTTTCAAGAATTTGTTGTTCAGCAGATATTCCTCCATCGATGTCATTAGCTTTGACTGTATCTTGAAGATGGCCAAGTTCTCGGGCGTTCTGAGGTCCAGTGATCTCCAATCAAGGCGTGTGTCGAGATTGGTTTTTGTCACCTTTCTGGGATCCAATGGTAGAATAGGTTCGGAAGCATGAATTCTGACAATCTCTTTAGGAATAACCTCAACGCCATTTTTTGTTTTTGTGGTTTTCTGTACGACGCCTTTAACGGCGATTATATCTTCATTGTGCAAAGCATCGATCTTTTTCAAGAGTTCTGCCGGGATTTTATTTTTCGGCGTAGTAACCTGCGCAATCCCGTCCATATCTCGCAACAAAATAAAGTTTATTCCACCCATCAGCCTAATGTCATGTACCCAACCTTTAACAACAACATCCTTGCTTATAGCTTTTTTTAATTCACCTGTATAATGTGTCCTTTTCATTTCATCACAAGTTAAATAAAAATATCCAAGTAACCAGCCATACTAGAATGAATGTCAGCAGAGTATTCAAGATGTACCATGAAAATTTCTTTTTTTCACTAACGAGTCGTTTGACTATAAAGAAAGAACTAGCATACAGAGCTATACCAATCCCAACAGATAACATCGCACTAAGATATGTCGACAACACTCCCGTACCAATTCCAAGCACGAAATAAATCAACGTCAGTTTCCTTTCGGCATTCATCTACTCAATCTCCCCTGGTTTGCATTCAACTTCATTCTTTTTAAATATAAAGTCCATCACTTTTTTCTGCCAGTTCTTCTCCTGCAGCATCTCCGTAGTGACCCACGATTTTCTGATGTAGTCTGGCAATTGTCTTCCATTGGTTTCTTTGATTATCTTTTCTATGAATTGTATCGTCAAAGGATCATGCGGATATCCTACTCCAAAATCTACACCGACCTGGGCTTTCAATTCCTCTATCTCTTTGTCACGCTCAACCTTAGCCACTATAGACGCGGCACCTACAACTATGACAGATTCATCCATATAATTTTCAACTATTAATTCAGCATCTTTATTCTTCGTGAATTTAACAACTAAACTTTTGAATCTTTTCGGGTTACTTGTCAGAGAATCGATGAATACCTTATTGCTGCTGTTAAAATCTATTATCTCAGCCATCTTCATTGCTTCTATCTTGTCCAAATTTATTCCCATATTTCTGTAAGTGTCTATTCTGCATGGTGCGACCTTCAGAACAAATATATCTTTCGCGGTCTTTTCTATCTGTTTGTAAAGCTCTTCTCTTCTTTTAGGTGTCAACTCTTTCGAGTCTTTTACTCCAAGAGCTTTCAGTTTTTTTTCAGATTTGGTGTCTATTGTTACACCCGCAACAACTAATGGGCCGAGTACAGCGCCTCTCCCAGCTTCATCGATCCCTGTAACAAACTCCATAATTTGTTTTATATTTTCACTTTTATTAACTTGTTCATATGCTCGAGGAACTTGAATCTCAATTAACTCAAGGTAAGGACATTGAAGCTCTTTTGGAAAAATATGATTGGAGAAAATTTGAAAGTGCAATCGCAGAAATATTTAAGAAAAACGAATTTCATACTAAACAAAATTTTAGATTCAAAACGAAAAGGAGATATGAAATAGACATCATAGCAATCAAAAACAATCAGATTTTTTGCATAGATTGTAAATGGTGGGGAAGAGGAAGGTACAAAAAAAGCGGTCTGAAAAAAGCTGTAATTTCGCAAGAGAAAAGAACAATGGAATTCACAAAATTTCTAAAGAGAAATATAGTAGCTCAGAGATCGCTTAAACTCACTTCGGAATACAGAACGTGTCCTTTAGTGGTTACTCTTCGTCAAGAAGACATAGTACATCAAAATAAGACATATGTAGTGCCAGCGTGGAAAGTTAACCGATTCTTGGTCGGTCTCGATAATCTCGGGGAAGTCTAAACTCAATTCTGCCATCAATAAAGGTTGTTTTGATTCCACGGTTTTCGAGTTCATGCCTTACAGCATTACTATACCATTCTCCAAAATATCCTACAGCTCGGTCAATTAAAAAATACGAACGCTTTAAGAGAGAAAATCTCCCTGAAGTTTCATCACACATACTTTCATTTATTATTTTTAACTATTAATTTTTTAGCTTATATTTAACCTTTGCGAAAGCAATAAAAATGGTTTTAAATACTTATCGGTTAATAATATATGTAATCGTGGTCGAATGCAAAAAGATTTCAAGATTCGTGTAGAAAACATTGTCGCATCCGCAACTTTGAATGTCACTATTCCGCTTGAAAAGATTGTTTCTAAACTTGAAGGAATGGAATACGAGCCGGAGCAGTTCCCTGGGTTAGTTTATAGAATGCAGAAACCGAAAGCTGCGGCATTAATCTTTGGTTCTGGTAAAATAGTCTGCACAGGAGCAAGAAGCGTTACAGATGTGAAAGAAGTTTTCAAGAAGGTAGTCAGCATTGTTCAGTCAGTGAAAGTTAAAGTACCGAAAATTTACAAAACCCAGATAGAAAACATTGTCGCGAGTGCAAAATTGGATGCGAAGCTGAACTTGGACGGGATAGCATTTGATTTGGAGAACTCAGAATACGAGCCGGAGCAGTTCCCTGGGTTAGTATATCGCATGACTGAACCCAAAGTTGCATTTCTATTATTTGGCTCTGGTAAGGTTGTGTGCACTGGTGGTAGAAGTGTAAATGATGTCAGGATTGCAGTTGATAAACTTTACTTGAGATTGCGAAGATTAAAAGGCGCGATGAAAAAAGAATAGGGTTCGAATTTTTTTCAGAAACATTTCAAAATAAAGCAATGAATTTATATCTGCAAGAATATTGCTAATCATGGACAACGCCGATCTTCTTGATAAGTTTGTTGATTTCCTGAATGAGTTCTACAAAGATGAACTGGTCAAAATTGCAAACGAAGGTAAAAAATCCATAGCTGTAGACTTTTCGCTTTTGGAAAAGTTTGATGTCAACATAGCAGATTATCTGTTGGAAAATCCTGTGGAAACAATACCTGCTGCACAGAAAGCTGCGAAACAGATTGACGTGGGTTCCATAGATGAAAACTTTCGGATAAGATTTTTTAACATCCCAGAGAGTAGGGACATACGAATACGGAATGTGAGGTCAGAACACCTAGGAAAACTAATTGTTGTCGACGGGTTTATCAAACGTGCGAGTGAAGTAAGACCCGAGGTCAGTGAAGCTGTCTTTCAATGTCTGGACTGCGGTAGCAATATAACCATAATACAAACAGAGAGAATGATGCACGCCCCGATAGAATGCGAAAATCCTGCATGCAAAAACAGGAAGACGTTCAAATTAGTCGGCCAGAAATTATACGATGCTCGCTGGGCTGTTGTGGAGGAACCATTTGAAATTACAGAAGGTGAACGACCCTCTGATTTGCGTATATATCTGAAGGAAGATCTTACATCGCCAAAAATGCAAAACAAAACAGATCCGGGCAATAGAATTAAAGTTGTCGGTGTTTTGAAAGAATTGCCTAGGCGAGTAAAAGGTTCGCCATCCAGACAGATGGAGATTTATCTTGAAGCCAATCATGTGGAATCTGTAGAGACTGAATGGGAGGAGCTTGATATAAATCAAGAGATTGAACAGAAAATTATAGAACTGGCAAAAGACCCTGAAATTTACACCAAGCTTATGAATTCAATCGCCCCGGCATTATATGGCTTGCATGAAATCAAGGAAGCTATAGTATTGCAGCTATTCAGTGGCGAAACACACACACAAAAAGATAGGTCAAGGGTAAGGGGAGACATCCACGTTTTGTTAGTTGGCGACCCGGCGACAAGCAAGTCAGCGTTAATGAAAGTCGTTTCTGGGCTAATACCGCGTGGTCGATATGTCAGTGGGAAGGGTGTCACGGGCGCCGGATTGACTGCGACAGTTGTTAAGGATGAAGAATTTCTAGGTGGATGGGTGTTGGAAGCTGGTGCATTGGTCATGACAAATAGAAGCTTATGCGCAATAGACGAATTTGAGAAAATTGAAAAAACAGACCAGGTCGCTTTACATGAGATGATGGAACAGCAGACAATCTCAATCGCAAAAGCAAACATAGTCGCGACACTGCCGGCAATGACTGCTATTTTGGCGGGCGGTAATCCAAAACTCGGTCGATTCGATCCTTACTTGCCTATCAAAGAACAAATTGACATACCTGAAACTATTTTATCAAGGTTTGATCTAAAGTTCGCACTAAGGGACATACCTAATCCAGAGACTGACACTAAAATAGCCGAACATATTCTGCAATCACGTCATTTTGGTGAGATTGATGCGACACCTGTAATAAACAATGATTTATTCAAAAAATATGTCGCATACGCCCGCAAAAACTGTCATCCTAAACTTTCAAGAGAAGCAGCCGATGAAATAAAAGCATTTTATTTAAGCCTACGGGAACGTTCTGGCGAAGAGTCGCCGATATCAATTACGCCGCGACAATATGAGGCATTGATTAGAATGGCAGAAGCCGCTGCAAAGATTCAATTGAAGAGTGAAGTCGCAAAAGAGGATGCATTGCGATCGATTAATCTTATGAAGGCATCACTGAGGCAGTTTGGTTTTGAACCAGAGACAGGTCAGATTGATATAGACAGGGCAGAAGGTGCCAGAGCCACATCAGCGCAAAGAAGCAAAATAAGGATAGTGCTGGATATACTGGATTCGCTGGAAAAAACTTTCGGCAGGGATATACCATTCGATGAGATTATTAAAAGAGCTAGAGAACAGGGTGTTGACGCACCAGACGATATTCTGAAAAAAATGCAACAGGAAGGTATGCTGTATAGCAGTCAACCGGGAATGCTAAGCAAGGTGTGATTATGGTTGAAAGGTCTTCTGCAAAGAAAATCAGAATCGCAGACTTGTTAAACGGAAAATATTTTTATGGTAGTAAAGAGGAAATGAAGCCAAGCTATGTGATAACGCCATTTGGCGAAAAGGTTTCCCGTGTGAATTTGATAGGGACTGTGATTGACAAATTTGTAAGTGAGGACGGCAACTACTCTTCTGCAACCGTTGATGACGGCACTGAGGCGATCAGAATCAAGTCATTCGAAGGTCTTCCGTTTGAGAAATTTCAATCAGGCGATTTTGTTAGGGTTATAGGAAAATTGAAGGAATACAACGGCGAATTGTATATATCACACGAAATAATGGAAAAGGTGAACGACGTTAATTTTGAACTCTTGTCAAAGATGGAAATTCTTACTAGTATGCTCAAGCAGAAGAAAATTGTAGACGACATCAAGTCAATGTCCAGCCAAGTGGATGAAACTGAATTAAGATCTTATGCAAAGGACACCTATTCTATCGATGAAGAAACCTTAGCTGTTATCATAGAAAGCAAAAAGAAAGAGGTTGATTACAAACCTGCAATTCTAGAGGTTATCAAAAAATTGGACGAGGGCAAAGGAGTTGAAATCAGAAGGTTATTTGAAGTTCTGAATTTGCCTGAGAACATAGTCGAAAGGACGCTGGGCGAACTTATAAATGAGGGCAGCCTTTATGAGCCGCAAATTGGATTTCTTAGAAAGGTCTGATTGTTGAAAAGAATTTAAATCAACTAATCACAACTGATATCATGGAAACTTATGAAAATTTGTTAGAATCCGCACTGGAAAAGATGCCCAAAAAGCTTCATGAAAAGGAAAGATTCCAACTACCCGAGGCTGTGACAGAAATCCAGGGAAACAAAACTCTGATAAGGAATTTTTCGGATATAGCTACAACATTAAGAAGGGATCCCAATCATCTTGCAAAATATCTGTTCAAAGAACTCGCCACACCTGGAAACATACAGGGCTCTGCATTAATTCTCCAGAGGAAATTGACGCAAAGTTTCATTCAAGAAAAAATCAACAGTTACGTAAAGAATTTTGTCTATTGCAAAATCTGCGGTGAACCCGACACAAAATTCGTCAAAGAGGGAAGAATAACATTTATCCAATGCGATGCATGTGGCGGTAGGTCGCCGTATAAGCACATTTGATTGTATGTATTGGACGAAGATATTCACAACAAAGACCGAGATAGTAGTCGCATTATGCGATGAAGACGTGTTAGACAGGGTGATAGAGTTCAGGAAGACTGGTGCAAAAATAAAAGTCAGTAAATATTTCTACGGTGAGCATTTGGTCGATGAAAAAATTGTATTAAAGCTAATGGGCAAAGCCACGGTTGGGAATCTAATGGGAAAAGGTGTTGTCGGTCTTGCTGAGAAACACGGTTTTATATCAAAAGAAAACGTCATAAATATTGATGGCATCCCGCACGCGCAGTTTGTCAAACTCGAGGAAAAACGTTAGAAAAGGACAGTTCTTCGTTCTCACAACGGTGGCCGTTGTAACTATTTTATTTTTCGTGGGCAGATGGACAGGGCCGTTAACTCAAGTTGACACATCAGAAATAGTGTTATCAGATGAATTGTTCACGTTTGACAACATTAAAGAAAAAACAAATACAGTTATCAAAAATAGCGAAAATTGCAATGAATTAAACTATAATCTCCAGGAATACAAAAATTTCATTGACAATTTTGCAAGGGAAAAAAATTACAAGATAACATTTGCTCACGTCAGTACGCCATGTGACCCAGAGCTCGGCGGTGCTATCACCGAAGTCACACTCAAGATTGTTTCTGATAAGGTTGATGCAAAGGGGACGTTCTCTATATCATGGCCTTAATTGCAACCGCTGACTTTCATAAAGTATCCTTTATACTTTTCTAAATTGTCACCGCCTGTTAAAACCTTCCAACTTTCTGCTAAACTATCATAGGAAAGAACCTTGTCTATAGTACCACCGCCACATTTAATCGAGTTGAAGTCAGATGAACTTGCCGGTGCGCCTATTTGATTCCACCCATTTATCACATTTTGTTTCACATCATTACTTTGAATTTCCTTAATGCCAAGGATTTTAATTACACAGTCTCTCTCCGAGTAAATCCAGTACCCTTTACCATCCTGCACATCTTTAACAGCCTTAACTATGTTCCATGTTTTTGTAGCAGTGTTAAAATTATAAAGATGCCGTCCGCTGTCGCATGTAGAGGATGTGACAACATATTTGTCCTTAACGTATGGTATAGAAATGATATTCCAACCCTTTTTTAGTGGCATATCTTCAGGTATGTATACCGTGAATGAGTTAGTCGATGATTTTACATTATTGCCAGCCTTATCATTGGCTTCAGCATAGTAGCTGTGTGTAGTCTTTTGTACATCAGGATACTTGGCTGTGAAAACACACGGTGATGTTATACAAGTTTGTTTCAGTTGGCCGTCAACAAAAATTTTAATATCTGCTAATCCGCTTGAACCTGCTGGTATAATTTGATCACTTGCTTGCACAGTTATCGTAACATCAGTATCAGGTGTGATGTATTCTGTCGGTGAATGTGATATGGAATCAATTGTAGGCGGGGTTAAGTCTATTGAAAAGCTTCTTGTTACTTTATTTTCATTCCCAGCTTTGTCTTTTCCATATACCTCCACGCTACACATGTCTGTTCCTTCTGTTTTGCATGTTTTCCCCTTCCCAACAGTTATTGTGAGTTTTTGATCAAGACCATTAATGCAAGCATTTGGACTCCAACTTCCACCATCATCTTTTGTAGAAATTGTGCAACTAGCAAAGTTTGCATCTGTTGCATCATATTGTACTGTAATGTCGGTGCTAAACCATTT
Source organism: uncultured archaeon (assembly GCA_964570195.1). Lineage (GTDB taxonomy): Archaea > Aenigmatarchaeota > Aenigmatarchaeia > CG10238-14 > SCSR01 > JACOWB01. The sequence goes on along the minus strand of CAZMWU010000007.1, from coordinate 14,920 downwards.
CGACGCGTCAGGTGAGTCTATGTTTACGGTTGGCGGTGTATTGTCATAAGTGAACGATATTTCGTTTCCCTCGAAAGTATTCGATACTTTATCCACTGCCTTTGCCTTAACATAGTAAATACCATCGGACCATGCTGGCAGATTTATATTATCAGTCCATGTTATTTCTGTGTCGCCTGTAGTTGCGCTATGCGTAGTTGCCAACCATGTCTGTGCAGCAGTCCATGTCGAACCTGTCCAATAGTTAGAGCCACTTTTGATATAGAACGTCACAGAATTCGCATTCAGTCCTCCACCACCTGTGTTGTCTCTAGCCTTGCCGCTGAATGTCACAGGCATTGTCATCGCTTTATAATAGTTAGTGTTGACTGGGACATCTACAGTTGCTTCTGTCGGTGGTGTGTTATCGATTATAACTGTTTTACTTTGGCTCGTTTCTTGAGTTTGTAGATTATCGGTACCGCCAAATCTAACATATTTTGTTCCTTCGGTAGAGATTGTGAATGGTGATGAATATGTAACACCACCTGCGTCATATGGGTTACAACTATTTGTCGTATCAGTGCAGTATTTCATATTGGTGCACCCACTCCCACCGACATTATCTGTGCAATCAAGTGTCACTGTCACAGAATTTTTAGTTGGTGTACCAAACGTATAGGAGACTCCACCAGAAGTTGCAGTCGCAGTAGTTGTTGGTGCAGTATTGTCGTATACATAGCTTCTACTGGTTCCTGTTGTCGTTAGTGTAGCACCATTAGTGGCACGGAAGTTTATTGCTATATCTATAGCTGGGGATATTATGTCTTTCTTGCAAAACTGATTGACGATATCATAAGTGGCGGGAAACCATGCAGAGCTAGTTGTGTATTCGCAACCTGAAATTCCAGATTCTCGATCAGAAGCTGTAGCGCTTATGCTTATTGTTCCTTTATACCAGTAACCCCCGACTTTATAGGTTGTTCCTTGATAAATGTCAGCTTGCCCGACTGTTGGATATGTTGTATCGACAGTAAATGTTATTGGATAGTCAACTGTATTTTTGTTTCCAGGAGAATCTGCACAACGAACATAATAATTTTTCAGACCATCGGACAATCCGGACAAAGCATATGAATGCGATTTGCCATCACCTGACCCAGTGAAAGTGTTTGCGACAGGCATGTCATTATAGTTTATGTTTTGTGTAGTTGACCATCTACAAGTTGCAATTTCATTTGTAGCTACCGATATAGTTGGGTTTGATACACCAACAAATCCTGTTGGTGAGCCGCCACTTATAGCAGGTGGTGTAGTATCCAGAGTGATGTCATCACTTGCATAACCGATGTTACCAGCTACGTCTCTGCATTGCAGCTGAACTATCTTTTTTCCATCCCCTGATGGAAGAATGCATGATGGGGCTTGATTGCACGGCTCTGAACAACTAGTCCAGCCAGACCATGTACCTGTACAATTGTGCTGATAATCTTTCATCCCTGAACTTATTTCTCCTGCACGGCTGTCTGTACAAGATAAACCAAGTGTTATTGTGGTTGATGTAGTGTAATCAGCGCCGCTGTTGATAGAGACTGAAGTAAGCGGCGGAGAGCTGTCGTATCTAACTCTAATGAGAGCAGACTCTTTGATCCAATTACCTGCCTTATCCGAGCTATGCCACCCGTACCAGTAGTCACCACCATTAATAATTTCTGGCCATGAACCTGACGCAGGATTGGCAATATCTTTAAGATTTGCAGCCCAATTGCATGTGCCTTCGGTGCCAGTAAGACAAAGAGAGCTGTAAGCAGCTCGCCATATCTCAAACGAGTACAAGTTCGCATCGCTAAATCCTGACCACGCATGAGCTAAATTGCCGTTTGTATAAACCGTACCTGAAGATTGGCCATTGATAGTATAAGCTCCTGCAGTTGGTGGAGTCGTATCGGTATACGCAGCTTTAGTTCCTTCGTTTGTTGGGTTGACATTATTCGCTGTATTACCTGCAGCATCAGTTCCTGTGGTGGAGATGTCCTCAAGTGTTGTGCCAACTGCCGCTGCATCTGAAGCGATTGTTCTTGTGTATTTGTAGTCATTTCCAGCAACTAGAGTTGTTGCGGCATTTGTCACATCATTAGCTGCCCCTTCGGCATTTATGGTTATAGTCGGTGCAGCACTTAGAGCTTCGTTGGATGTTATCTTGATGTAATATGTGCCAGCTTTTAAATGGGGATTGTTGCCCATATAGTTGATTAATGCCGAATCGGAATAATATTGGATTGTGAATGTCGGTGCTGTGTCGTAAGTTATTATCATCTTCGCCGCCCAGGAACTTCCATACTCTAGCATAAACAATGTGCTTTTCACATCAAGACCACTAGTACTGTCCTTGTTAATTGCTAAGCTGAAGCGATTAACAGCACTTTTCGCATTTATAATATTGGTGATGATATCATTAGTTAATGATGATAGCTGGATAGTTTTGAGTCCGCTGGTAGAAATAGTTGTCGTATCATCATTGACATATGGAGTAGGATCGTTTTCAACACGTGTTGCTCTGGTAAGACATGTGTCAGTCTTAGGGTCAGCTTGACCATCTTGATTGTAAGCTTGAATATCAATATCAGCTCCCCCATTCGACACGAACCAAACGTTAATTTGCAAGTCTACGTCTGTAATGATTGCATTGGACGGAATGCTTGATAGAGGAAAGCGGAAATAAAGACGGGCGTTATTGCCAGCACCATCTATTCCTACTTCCTGTGCAAATCCCGCATCACCGCAGGAACTAGTTTTTTTCACCTCGCCATCGTAGTCTGTAGTTATTGTTACCACATCAGAGTATGCTATACCAATCAACAAAAACACAGCTATGAAAAATGATAATCTAAAAAGATTTTTGTTTTCTATGCCCATATTCTCCTAATTATATTTGTTTTAAGACTGAATAAATAATTGGAGATTAGAAGTATTTCAAAAAAGTTTCTGACTTTTCCAGTCGGACAATGTAATTGCTTTGATAACTTTAAAAAATTTATCATTATCTTCTTCGCTTTCTCTTCAGTTTCGGTTTCTTAAGCATTCTGTTCGCCAGCAGGAAATAAATAATTCCAGCCAGCAGAACTATCTGCAGGAATCCTATCAAGCCGAACTCAGGCAGGCTAAATTTCTTGGAACTAACAGGTATAGGTAATGCCAATTGTTCAGAAGTGCCTACTGATATGATGGTAAAAGTTATCACGGAATTATCTCCTGTCAACGCTCTTATGTTGGAGGTTATCTGAGTGGTTTGTTTTGGACTAACGGTTTGCGTTGTCAGGGAAGGGTTGGTTATCTCAACCACATTGGCTGGGGTTCCGGTTATTTGTGCGGTATAGCTGTCCTGTACTGAACCTTTGTTGAAAACGTCAATTCTAACTTCTGTGAACTCTCCTACAGTTGTAGTGACAGAGTCGGGGCCACGTATATCAAAATTCGTCCCAGTAACCGTCCCAGCAAGTGCGTCTACTAAAAAAATATTCAAAAATATGAAGAATGAAATTAAAATTTTTAAGTGCATCATCTCTTCCTTTTCGGTTTGTGCTTTAATCGATTAACAAAAAGGAAATACACCACCGCAGCTATGATTATAATCTGCAAGAGTCCGAGCAAGCCGAACTCAGGCAATGCAAACAATCCAGGACTTATTTCTATGGTCCTTGTTATGACTTTTCCTGATGTTGAAGATGTGACTGTTAGTGTGATTGTTTCCGTTTTGTCTATCAGAGGTGTTATTGATGAAAAAGTGCTCACAAGCTGCCCACTGGTGATTGTCGGTGTTGTGATTGTCGCAGGCGATATTTCTACAGTTGCAGGTCCTGATAGTGCCATCACATAGCTGTCGGATAGCAAGCCTTTGTTAGTCACGTCTATCTTCAAATCAAACTTATGTCCGACAGTTGTTGTGATTTTGTAGCCGTTCTCGGGTTTGACATCGAAATCTATAGGAGCGAAATCGTGATTCACAAACGTGTTAAGGGACGAGTTTCTCGGATCGTAAAACAAACACTCTACCTTGTTTGTCATAGTATAATCGTATGCAGGGGATGACACACTGCAACTGCCTTTCTTTATCGCTTCACTTGCATCATGCTTCACAGGATATGGTAAGCAGCCTTTTCCTGCTCCCACTTCAGCAGCTTTATCACAGTTAGATACCCTTGGGTCACAGTTCAATCCGCATTTGACTTCCATAGTTCTGAACGGTTCGTCTGTATAGAACGCCTCCCACTTGACATTAAGTACATCCTTGTCACCAGAAAAGTCGAAAAGACTTACTGCAGGCGATTGTGCTGGGGCGTCCACAGATTTGACCGTGAATGACGGATCAAACTCGAACGTGGTGTAAGATTTTGTAGGCGCTAGATCGACTGGCGCTGAAAATGATAGTGTACAGCTGTTGATATCAGGTCTCTTTACATAAACCTTAAATGCATTATTCAAGTCACCAGCTGCTTTTCTAGGATCAAGGAACTTGAGTGGCAGCTTTGGCTTTAATCCGCCAGGAGGTTTGCTGCCGCTGCTGTAAATTCCAGTCTGCGGGCCACACGAGCCTGAGATAGTTATAGACTTGAGCGCGTATTCCAATTTTTCACTTACTGTTTCACATGATGAAGACGAAGCCTTGCCTCCATAATCATCTGTAAATCCAATTGTCCATGTGTATTCAACTGCCTCGGCTGTGCCCTGTTTTGTCGCCAAGTCAAACTTGCCTTCCGGAGGCATCTTCATTGATAAACGATATATGCAGATAATATTGTATTCAACAGTTTGGGTGTCCTTGAATGGACCAGGGGGTGTTGGATCAGCGTTATTCGTCGCTGTGATAGGGATCAGGTATTTTCCAGTAGTGGCCGAGGAAGATGATGTTATAGATATCGTTGCCGGTTCAGTAGCCCCCGATGCTATGGATAGTGATGGCGTTGGGAATGTGCATGTCCATCCGGGTGCGCACGCTGAAGTCAAATCAAACAGTTCCGTACCACATCTAACATCATTATTTTTAGTTTCAATCGAATATGTTTTTTCATCGCCTGGTTCCCCTTCCTGTGCTGCCGGCTCTTTAATTGTGATTGTCGGATTAGATCTTGAGCATGTAGTCCATGCTCTCAATGCTGGTGTAGGATCTGGATTGGTTGCTTGGTCAATGCCTCTTACTCTGAATTCATGGTCTCCGTCTGTATTGGTGTACGACTTTGGTGAAGTACAGGAAGAAAACACACCACCGTCTAAACTACATTCGAATGTACTGGGATTTTCTGTGCTTGAAAATTCGAACGTTACTGAAGCAGATTGGTCTAGTCCTGTCGGTCCGCTGTCAATATTTGTGTCTGGCGGTGTTGTGTCAAGAGTTATGGTATTCATAGCAGGACCTGCATTGTTTGCATTATCACCGCATTCGATAGTAACTGTTTTAGAGCCGTCACCAGATGCCAATGAACATGCTACATTATTTGCTGTGCAACCACTGCAACCGACCGAGCCAGATTCAAAAGTACCATCATTGTTACAGTCGTATCTATATTCTTTCATCCCTGAATTGCTGTCGTAGCAGAAGATATCTATGTAAACGTTCACATCGTTTGTATAAGATGTACTTCCACTAGTTTTATCTTCTATAGTTACGCTTCTGCTTTCGGGTGGCTTTGTGTCTTTTATAATCCAATATGCCGCATCATCATCCGGTGTAGTGTACGGTGTATTGTCAGCCTCGTCGGTGACTTTGAAATAGATGTAATGACTTCCTTCAGAAAGTGAGCCCCAGCTCCCACATTTGGTAACAGACCAGGATGGAGCATACAACTTGCCTTCAAAAGCGGAATCAATAAATCCGAATGTCCCTCCAGCATCGAACTTGCATTCTATCTTTTCCAATTCCTTATCATCGCTGAAGTCTATGTCCAAACTTGGGGCAGAGTTGAAACTCAAACCCTCCACTATGTTATATTTGGGTGCATTCGGTGAGGTCCCGTCGTAGACAACTCTGATGCGTGTAGATTCTGTTTTAACATTCCCTACATTGTCTACGCTATGCCACCCATATAAAAAGTCACCGCTTGTGAAAGGTTGTGACCATGACCCTGAAGCAGGACTGGTATCTTGGCGTTGCATGCTCCAGTTACATGCAGGATCATCCGGGTTTGTTTCGCATACAGCCACATAGGTAGTGCTCCATACTTCAAACCATTTTAAGTCAGAATGCGCATCGCTAAATCCCGACCAAGCATGAGTTATCGACCCTTTTGTGTATACAGGTCCTGTTGATTGTGCACCTTTATGAGGATTGCCTGTGATTGTGTAAGGAGTCCCCGCATATACAGGTTTTGTTATATCAATGTCGAATGTTTGGGGGGTCGTCACAGTATTCAGACCATCCGAAACACGAAGTTCCATTTTACATCTCCCTGTTCCTGAGTCCCTGCACTCCAGAGTAGAGCCCATCTCCAAAGAATCGCTTGTCGATACAGGCAATGTTCCACTGCAGATAAAATTATACCATGGGAAAGTTTCCGTCCATGATGCACCATTATAGCTTGAGATTCTCCATTCACAAGAGGTTAGGTTGTTGACGGCCTGAAAAGTAAATGAAACCAAAAAACTACCTTGGTCGGGTCCCTGCCATCCGCTAGGAATAGGGGAGTCGAATGTAGCTGTCGGCAATTTGCATTCGGTTGAAGGAGTGTCAACCCATTTATCGTTATTATCAGTTGCCTTGCAGCATGTTTTCCCTTCTTTCGGCTCCTTATAATTAGACGATGAACATAGCTTCCACACATTCCCAGCATCGGCATCTGATAAAGGAACAAACAGAATAGAGAACATAATTGCGACAAGGGCACTTGCAACAAACTTCTTCATACATTAATTTTGTATTGCATATAGAATAAAGTTATTTTATCTTCGTTTTGGTTTACTTTTTAGATCACGATAGATAATATACACCCAAGCAAACGCAGCAACACCTAATATCAGAGCAATTCCATCAAATTGCCCAGCAGATTCTACAGATTGCACACTGACGCTTTCAACGTTTTCCTCTCCAACAGACTCCGCAGGCGCCCACTTGTCATCAGGTCCGGCATAAACCAAATTAACTAAAAGATAGGAGAATATGACAAGTGACAGGTACCTCATAATTAATTTATCGCAAGCTACAGTATAAACTTTATACTCACCAAAAAATTACAAGATTTAAATAATATCAAAAGATAATAACTAGTATGAAAAAAGAGCCTAATACATTAGCCGAACAAAAGAAAAGAGAATGGATGGAATTTGTCAAAAAGAATAGAGATTTCTTCGAAGAATTGGCTAGGAAAGTGAAGCGATAAGTTTTCTTAGTTCTATGTAGCTCAATATCTTGTCATAGATTTTGTTTTCCCTTACTTTCTCGATAAGATTCTTGTCGCCTGTAACAAGATAGGCATTTACGCTAACAGCAATTACCAGATGCTGGAAGTTTATCAGAGTTCTCAATCTCAGCCTTAAACTATCTGCAACTTCGACTAGATACTGATCAAATTTGAATTCTGCTATGTATCCGCAATTCAACAATTTCATCAGCTCATTCCAGACTTCTTCTACCTTATTTTTATCCATCCCATAGCCAACTACCATTTCTCGCATAACCTCAGCTTTGGTATAGAATGATGTAATAAAATTCATTTTGTCTAAATTTTCTATGAAAAACCCTAGTTTATCGGGCATTATAAAAGGTTTCTTGCCCTTGAATGCCAGAGCTTGATTTATGAAGAAATCTTCTACCGTATTCGTATCCAAATAAATTTTCATCTTCTCCATAGCAAGCCATATTTACCTCTACCACTAGATAAACTTTATACTCTCCCATAACCAAATTCTAAATAATGCCGAGCTCTATAAAAAAATTTATCCAGCAGCAGTTGAAAGAAAATGTTCCTCTGGCTGAAATCAAGAGGGATTTGAAAGAGAAAGGATATGACATACTGCAGATAAACAAGGCTGTGAGGGAGGCTATTTCTGGTGTGGATAAGAAACTATCGAATATTACAATACTACAGATTGGAATTCTTGTTGTCGGTGTTGTGATTGTAATGGGGGTTGGTGTTTATCTCACAAATAAAACATCAGAAAATATTGAAATCCCACAACCCACTGGAGAGGTGATACCAAGTTTAACAAGACTCTCACCATGCGATGCTTTTCCCACTGACTTGAATTCATGCCAAAATGCTGTTACAACTGTATTGAGCAGTTACTCTGGAGAAGTATTAAACATTATAAAAGAGTCTGATAGTTGGAAAATAGATGTTCTGTTATTTAAACCACTAACGTCTCGCGAAGATGAACAGAAATACAATATTACTGTATTTACAAATTTGAGTGGTGATAAGATTTTGAGGTTAACAGTATGATGAATAGAATATTTTTGGTATTGTCAACAGCACTGGTTTTTCTGTCATTGATTTTTTTAAATTCGACTCAAATTACCTATGCAAGCCATTGTGATGGCTCTTGTCAGGATACTGTTGCTTGTGGCGGTACAAAATGGAGTTGTTCATCTTCACAAACGTGTAAGGCTGACGAATGTCTTCCTGGCGTTGCAGGATATTATTGTTATTCTGATGCAACTTGTCCACATTGCACAGCCAATTCAGACTGTCCTTCAGATGCATTCTGCTCAGGCGTACAGGCATGCAGATGGTATTCGTATCAAGATACCTGTTCCAGTGGAAATTGTGTTTCCGATCCAGGTACTTACACTGTTGATAATAGTTGCGAATCTTTATGTCCAAGTGGTCAGAATTGTCTAAGCGGAAGTTGTCAAGTCGTATGTTTTGATGATGATGACAATAAATATGCAGTTGGCGCAACAAGATCTGTATCATGCGGTTCTACTCCGTGTGTAGGGACAGCAACAGCTACATGCCAGGCAGATGGGACGTGGTCTACAGGTACATGCAGCACTAGCGGTGATTCTTGTAGTATTTCTTGTGGGACTGATTCTTGTCGTAGCTCCGCTAGTTGCGCTGGTTCAGGCGGTTGGTTTTGCGATTATACACATACCGCCGGTACTTGTTCTGCTGATGGTGAAAGTTGCTCTGCAACTTGCGGACTATCAACAACAGACTGCCCCAGCTTGACTGGTTGGTCCTGTACTACTCCAAATACAGAGTATCGTACTTATTCATGTTCCCCACCATGCGCATATACAATTTCAGCAGGACCGTTTAATTGCAATACTTACAATTCAGCGGATAACGAGGGAGACGACCCGTTCATAGCAAGCAATCTTCTTGATTATAAAGCTTGCACAACAGGTTTTTGTGCGAACGATCTTTATAGCGACACATGCCCCACCACCACCACATTGACAGAATATTGCCCTTCGAGTGACGGAACCAATTGTGGCTCAGGGAGTACATATGCTTCAAAAACATACACATGCGACTCCTGCAGTAGTGGAGTATGTACAGACAGCACACCACCAAATACAGGCGGTGAAATTCCACCTTCTACTGTAAGCATAAAAAGTGGTGATACGTATACGACTTCTGCCACGGTGCCATTAACATTGAACTGCGTTGATGCAGGCATCAGTCCAACCCTAGGGTGTTCGCAAATGAAGATATCCAATGGGATTAATCCGGCGGGTGAAACGGCACAAACTTATTCTGCCACAGTTCCGAGTTGGACATTATCAGCTGGTGACGGATCTAAGGCAGTTTTTGTAATATTTAAAGATGTAGCCGGCAACTGGATGCCGAATTCTGAGATGGTTGCAGATGGCATCATCCTTGACACTGTAAATCCGTCAGTAGGAGCAGTCTCTCCAACTTCTGCCATCCTTAATCTGGCAACCACATTTTCAGCCACAGTCTCGGATGCAACTAGCGGCATAAACATAAATAAATGTGACTTTTATGCACCAAATGCTCCCGAAGGAGCTGCTGTCAATCAGGGAAGTATGACTGTCGCAGAAAATAATCCAGCTCCAGGCGGGGATGATGATGGTGTATGTGAATCTGGCGAAACCTGCACGGCGTCTAAATCGCATACGTTCACTACTGTTGGTCCTTATAGCGTCTACGCTTCTTGTGAAGACAATTCTGGGAGATCTACTTCAGGAAGCAGTGTGACTGTATCTGTTACTGCCCCAGGATGCAAAGCAATGGATTGCACAAGCCCTACTTATCCAGCTGTATATAACCAAAGACCATCGGACGGTTGGGGAATGACCACATGCTTCGTAGGTGACGAGTCTCCGTGGGAGAAAACTTCTTGTAGCGGTATAAACTTCAAACCTTTTTCATTGGGTGCTAGCAGATCAGTCATGGATAAGATGTGTCCGACAGATAGTCATCCAGACGGCACCGAATGTCATATCAGGCTTCCTTGCACAGATGGAGGGGTGAGCAATGTATGTTGGAGTGCTCAATCTCAAAGAGACGGAGTATGGGATAACTCAGAAAGGCAGTGTGTGACATGTACAGGTCCGAAGGAGACTACTGTTTACGGACAGAGTGGAAATTATGCGATTCTATATTCGGATGACAATTATGGGGGAAATGGGGAAGTGTTTGTTGCCAGTGATAATGAATTGAATGATAATTTTGTAGAGAAGGATAAAGGATTCTTTCAAAGTGACACAGTATCGTCATTGATTGTATCTGGGTGTTCGGTCACTTTGTACGAAGATGCAAATTTCGGAGGAGCTTGGATTAACTTTGGAACTAGCCAGAGTAGTTTACCTGGATGGGATAACAGAGCATCTTCAGTTTTCGTCAGTTGTCCTAGTCCAGTAGGAGCGATATATTCAACTTGTGGCTCTTCTGGACTGAGCGTTAACAAATGTGAAAAAGCATGTGGCGCACCAACTGTATGCGATGATCTAGCATCAGGAGATTGTACAGCTAATCCAAAGAAAAAATGTGATAGTTCGTGCAATGAAGTGACTAGTTGTGGCGATGGGCAGACCAGTTGTGGTGAAGCATGTGATTACAGCAATCCGTCAGATCCTTTCAAAGATGTATGCGCAGCTGACTGCACCCGTATTTCAGGCAGAGGCACGTGCACCACTCCAGCCGATTCAGGTTCACTAGCATTAGGTGCATCGGTGAGTCCATCAACGGTAGAATTAACTGCTAAACCTACACCAACTTCAACTGTGGATGAGGATGTGATTAACGTCAGTGCATCGGCTTCTGGATACCTTTATGTAGATCTCAATGGTCCAGGTGCTTCGTGCGACTGGGACTTTTGGGTAGGACAGAGTGCATGTGCTAGCCCAGGAACCAATCTTTTCAGAAGCAATACAACAGTAGAGTGTGATTCATCTGCTCGAAGCTCTGCTAGGGTGGATGCAAGCCAGAATTATTACACCACAGTCCATCGCAATGCTGTGGATGGGTCGGGAACGTTGACGGTGAGGTTGGAAGATTGTTATAGCAATGATATAGACGTACCTCCTGTTGGTCCCGGCACAGAGGATAGAAGCAACCAATGTAATAATCCTCCAGTAGGGCAAGAGGGAAGGATAGGGAGATGTACAGCATTTCTATGTAGTTACCCAACATGCCAAATTCGTGACCAATGCGCAACAAATTATTGTTGTGGCACAGAGTTGCCTAATGCCGCGATCGATTACCCAACTCTTGTTGGTCAGTGTGCAAGTAAAACACCAGAGCCAAGAACTCCAGACAAAAAGTTTATTTGCAGTTCATAAGTTCATTTATTTTCTCAAACAATACCATTAGAGAGCCAATATAAACCGCGTAACTTTAGAACTTCAGATAAGTTCCTATGCACCACTTAACTTTTCCATACTCTAATAAAAGAATTTCTCGGATCCCCCTCGACTTTTCCTACAGGTTGTTGCCAATAAAGAAGTTCCTTTGCGCCATCTTCTTGCATAGCTCTTTTAGGTAAATACAAGCCAACACCATAATTACCCAATTGTACGAGATCATATTCTTTAAATGTAGTTTTTAATCTTTCCAGAGGAGTATATGATACACCTTCTATAACAAATTCTATGACACCTAGTCCATCAGAAGGTGCAGAATAAGCATGAGTTACAGGTACTCCAAATGCTTTATACGTGATAGGTAACATGCTAATCATAGGTCCTTCATCCCATGTATCTCCGTCATTAGTCATGGTAGCTAGGTTAAAGCTCCAATGTGGACGATGAGACTGCATCGCATAACCATGAATAAATCTAGCCATAGCCCACCTCTGTCCTATTTCTGGGTCAGAAGAGATAGTCTTATCAATCTCCCGAAATGCCGCAACAGTATGGGACCAGTTATTATTAGACCTGTCAAGCAACCAACCATTCCAAGATCCTTGAGCCCAACCATGTTCACTCTTACATTCATTCAAATATGTGCACACAACATTGAAACTCGGATCATTATAAGCCCTCATAATAGCCTCGTATATTTTTGGTAGAGCTTCTAAGTTAGCTTTCTTCGCTTCATAACCAGCCACTGGTACGGATGTAGCTCCAATCTTGGCGGCTAGTGCCCGACTGAAATTCCAATCCTGATTAAAGAACAAATTCATCAACATAGCCCTTCTCTTGGCTCCATCCAGATACAATGTTTCCAAAGTCTCATTGTCCAATGAAGGTGGTAAAAGCATCCTTCCTTCTTGATGCAACTTGAAAACATAGCTCCCATTCATCTCCCTTATATCCGGCTCGTCATTGTACATGTCCTCTACCAGAACTTTCCCATTCAGCGCCAGAGTAAGATTCGGGAGATTAACCATCAACCATGGAGAATAACTTCTATCCCTCAATTCAGCATATCCACTCCTGTAATTTTCCAACTTCCACCCAGCTGTAAGAGTATCGTACTTAGCAACTACTAGAAAATCTTTATCATTAACAACAGCACGCACTTTACCAACCTCTTCATCAGTAATCACTCTTTCATCTTCAGGGGTATTTGGATTATCAGCTTGCACTTCAGCAAAGAGGCTATCAAATTCATCACGTGCATACTCCGGTAAAGAGGAACGCTCTATTAATAAATTCTGTTCAAAAGTTGGTGTGGATTTATCTAGATTCACAGTAGCCGTAGGTGCTGGTCTCGTATCCTGCGGGGAAGGCGTAGGAACAGCACCACCGTCGCATGCGACAGTAAAAAGGCTGATAAGCCCGGCTAAAAGCGGTGTGAACATAGTTCTACGGCTGATCATTCTAAACACTATAAAACTCTTGTCTTAAGGCCATATAAAGATTTCTATTCTGTACTACTTACAAGTGACAGATATTATAAGAAAGAAACAATACAATAAATTAACAAACCGAAGTAAGTTAGTAATATGGAACATTTTGAAACTATTGATAAGTTTGGTAGGAAAATAAAACTCACAAAAGAAAGAATATGGCATATAATTAGAAGACCAGAAATGGAAAATGAAGAAGATAATATAAAAGAAACTTTGCTTAATCCTGATGATGTTGTAGAAAGTGAAAAATCAAAAACTGTATTAGTATTCAATAAATATTATCCGGATAGAATTCTAAATGAAAGATATCTGATGGTTGTAGTAAAAGTTTTAAATAAACACGGATTTATATTAACTTCATATAGAAGTAATAGAGCAAAACAAGGTAATGTAGTATGGAAAAAGAAATAAATGTGTGGTTTGATAAAGAAGGAGATTATCTAGAGATTACTTTTGGTGCTCCAAGAAGAGGTTATTTTAAGGAAATAAAAGGCGATGTATTACAAAGAATAGATTCTCAAACTGGTGAAGTATTGGGATTTGCTTTTATTAATTTTAGTAAACATTTTGGAGAAATGAGAAAACCTGAAGAAATAAGATTTCCAACATCTTTGATAAATAAATCATAAGATTTCTATCCTGTAACAAGTGACATATATTATAAAAAAGTTTGTAAAGCTTACAAGTATCTTCTATTTTCCTTTACATATCTCCTGAAAAACCACTGCACAAAAATACCATCCTGTTTTTTCATCTGAGATCTCTCTAATCTATCAACAAACAGGTGTTTCTCTATTATGAAAATTCTTATAAAATAAGGCAAGATATTATAAAAAATTCCTCACTATAATGAAAATTTTCTTAATTGGAGTTTATGCGACATGAAAACCAATATATTATTTCCTCCAACTTCGGTTGATCTCTATTTTCTTTTCTTGCGCGGTATCAGATCCATCCTGTCAACTATCAGCTCTCCTACAGCAGCGAAAGGTATTGAAACTAGAGTTACTATCACAAGAATTTTCCATGTTAGGGGTTCTCCAGTTGAAAAAGTTACAGCTATCAGATCTTCGACAACCCCCATAATTACACCGAAAACCAGGAATTCTATAAATACTTCAAGACGTCTCCAGTTCATATAATAAGATTATACTCTGATTATTTTATCCTTTTCGTTAATATCGAATTTAATCCCAAGAATCTGTTCTGTAACAAGCATGTTAGTCCCGCAATGGTCAGTTATTTCCTCAACTTTGATTTCCGATTTTCCTTTAGCCAATGCAAGAAATGGAATAATCTGGTCGCTCATCCACTTGTCTAGCGCGGCAGTGGATTTTAAAGAGTTGATTAATTCTACCGCACATTCCTCGCCAACCTTTTCCGCAGGTTTACCGAGTTTGCCTATAGCATCAGAGCATATAACAGAATTTTCACATCCGGCCCATAATGTAATTGACGTCCCTGGTGATGCTGTATTTTCGATTTTCTTTTCGATTTGTGCATCCGGAAAATTCTTTTCAATTAAAGTTTTCTTCGCATTGGCTGCTTGTCTTTCGGCTATGCCCTCTGGCAACGAGCCTACTACCGATATACCGTTAATTGATTTTATTTTTCCTCTCTCTAACAATTTCACTGAATTTAATTTTTCAACAGGATGAAAAGTTATTCTGACCTCACCTTGACC
>CAZMWU010000006.1:0-29554 GCA_964570195.1 uncultured archaeon | reverse complement strand
AGGTGATAGGCCCACCATGGACGATATCAGGCTTGCAAAATCCGGAAGGATGGACGCACTTATTAGAGACGTGGCAAAAACTGAAAGCGGAACATTGTACACTGCCGATTATGTGCAGGCATTGGTTGGTGAAGCTGAAGGAGTAAAAGTTAACCATATTCCAGCTGAAACTAAGACAGAAGGATTGAGATTTGAAAATTATTTCACTCCAGATACTTTATCGCTTCACTTGAAGGAAGATGTCCCGCCTATGGCTAAAAGAGGTAAACCTGGAAAATTCGAGTTGATGAAACTAAATGATGAACCATTACCACGAGAAACAATTGAAGAAATTATTCGCGAGATATCGGAAGCCGCAAGAATCAGTGAAGAGGGCTCTGTTGAAATTGTTCGTACTGGAGCGACGGTAATCCAGTTGGGAAGATATAGGATAGCAATTACACGACCACCATTTTCAGATGGGTTGGAAGTAACTATTGTTAGACCAGTTGTGAAACTTACCCTAGATGATTATAAGCTTTCTGAAAAACTGATGAAAAGATTGAAAGAAAGGGCGGAGGGAATTATAATTGCAGGTCCTCCAGGATCAGGCAAATCAACATTGTGCGCAAGCTTAGTTGAATTTTATCAGAAACAAGGAAAAATAATTAAAACTTTGGAATCGCCAAGAGATTTGCAAGTTCCACCTGAAGTAACACAATACGCACCATTGGAAGGTGACTTTGAGAAAACTGCGGATATACTGCTTTTAGTAAGACCGGACTATTCTGCATTTGATGAAGTAAGGAAGACTAGGGATTTTGAAATATTTTCTGATTTGCGATTAGCTGGCGTAGGAATGATTGGAGTTGTTCACGCAAGCGAAGCTATTAATGCCATCCAGAGATTTATCGGAAGAATAGAACTTGGTGTCATTCCGCATATATTGGATACAGTTATATTTGTCAAGGATGGTGAAATCAGGAAGGTTTATGATTTGAATTTGACTGTAAAGGTTCCCACAGGAATGGTTGAAGCTGACTTGGCCAGACCTCTGGTTGAAGTGAAGGATTTTGAAACTGGAAACCTTGAATATGAAATTTATACTTTTGGTGAGGAAAACGTGATTATTCCTGTTAAAGAAACTGGTGCAGTATCACCACTGAAAAAATTGGCCGGTGAGAGAATTATACAGGAAATTAGAAAATTCGATTCTAATGTTGAAGTCGAATTAGTTTCAGATAATCAAGCAATAGTCCGAGTGGATAATGATGTTATTGCAAGACTGATTGGCAAGGAAGGTGCTACTGTGAAAGCATTGGAAGAGAGACTTGGTATACACATCGAAGTCGAACCCAAGACTGGGATGGCAGGAAATCAAATACAGTTTGAATTGTTTGAAAAGGGAAATAGTTTTGATTTTAGTTTTAATAGGAATTTGATTGGCAAGGCTGCGAGTGTGTTTGTTGAAGACCAGTTTTTGTTTTCTGCCACCATAGGGAAGAAGGGGGATATTAAGATAACAAAAGATTCGGATATAGGGAAGGAAATTTTAAGAGCATTGGTTGGGAAGAAGAAAGTTAAGGCTTTTTTATAGTTTGCTGACTTCTAAATTTTTATGAGCGGAATATTGTCTGGGGATGCTGTTAGAAGTAAGAGGAGATTATACTGGCATTATGGCTTGTACGCTGGAGAAATAGATGAGAAGAAAATGGTTTTTGAAAATACACGTGGTGGTATAAGATTAGTCACATTAGAGGAATTTTCGAAGGGAAAGAAATGTGAATTTATTCCCTATAAAGGGGATACAAAAAGAGAAGATATAATTTCACGTGCTTCTTCAGTCATTGGTAAGAAAAGATACAATTTATTGAAAAGTAATTGCGAACATTTTGTAACATGGTGCCAAGATGATGAAGCAAAAAGCTTGCAAGTCAGAAAAGGGATTAAACTTTCTGGTATTATGGTGGCTGCGATTGGCCTGGGCGTTGCTGGAAAAGTTATTTATGGCAGAATTAAAAAGAAGCATAGTCTATCCGGATAGCAAATCAAAATCCAACTTATCCAAAATCTTATGTCCAAACAACTTAATCATCTTGAATATTAAACTCACTTGTGAATCTGGTAAGAGATACAATAATTTTCTAAACATCATTCCTTTGTTGATTCCAGGAACTAATTTTTTCTTCCATTTTAAATCATAATTTTCTTTGAAAAACTGATAATCAAATTTATTTTCTTCAAAAGCTTTCTCAACCGCATCGACACAAATTTGCGAAGCAATTAACCCATAAGTAATTCCTCCTCCACTAAATGGTTTAACTTGGCAGGCAGCATCACCAACTAACATAACATTATCAGCAACTGTATCTTTCATCACGCCAAATCTAATAACACCTGCAACATCTGGCTTCAGTCCATTATGATTTAATCGTATCTCAAGAAACCTTTCATAGTATGGTTTAGGACTTGTTAGTGTTGATACTCCCACACGTGCTAGTTCTTCATTCTCAGGAACCACCCATGCAAAAAAATTAGGGGTTATCTTCTTACCAAACCATAACTCGGCAAATTGCTCGAAATTACCAGAGGCTGTTGTTTGTAGACCGATAAAAATATTTTTAGGCATTGGTAAGTTAGCTTTCTGTGCTACTGTAGAATTTGCTCCGTCGGCACCGATAAGAATTTTAGTTCGATATACACCTTTGCTTGTTTTAACTTCTACGTGACTGTTACTATACCTGAAAGTTTCAAAGTGTTCAGTCTTAACTTCGGCACCAGCTTTTACTGCTTGTTCAAATAAAAATCTATCTAATCCAGTTCTATCCAAAACATAAGCTGATTTTTTAGATTTCAAAACAAAAGACGTTCCATCTGGTGCATAGAATTTTCCTTTATCTAATTTATTGACGATTAATCTTTTTGGCAAATCCTTTAATATTTCAGGTGTCCGCCAACTAACTAACCCTGTACATTTGCATGGCAATCCGATATTTTCATGTTCTTCTATCAACAGAACACTGCTTCCATTTTGTGCTAACAATTCTGCAGTTCTGCTCCCTGACAGTGCTCCACCGACGACTATTACATCGTACAAACTATGCACCAAAATTCCTTTTAACAGAACTATACCATTTTATCGCTTTCACGAACTCTCTTCTAGAAAAATCTGGTAAAAGTGTTTTTGTGACATAAATTTCAGCATAGGATGTTTGCCATAACATGAAATTAGAAAGCCTGCTATAACCACCTGTACGAATCATCAAGTCGACAGGAGAATTTACCATAAGATTTTGTTCGATATCTCTTTCAGTTATTTCAATTCTTCCGGATTTAACGATTTTTGATGCTAGTTTCTTGAAAACTTTAACCAGTTCAGATTTTCCACCATAGTTAATCAAGACGTTTAGCATTTTTTTCTGATACTTTGCAGTTCTCTGCATTATCTTTCCCATCAACTTTGATATTTTTGGCGGGAGTTTGTTCAAATCACCGACAAATCTTACCTTAATTTCATACTTGTCAAGAACAGATTCCTTCTTCTCCCATTTCTCCAGTAGTCTGATATAAAGTTTGTATAATTCTTTTACTTCTCTTTCAGGTCTCTTTGTTAAGTTTTCCGTTGATCCTATCCAAATTGAAACTTGAGGTATATCAAACTCAATACACCAATCTAAAAAATTATCTAAGACTTTTTCTGCAGCCCAATGTCCTTCCCATGGAGGTCTTCCTCTTGCACGTGCCCATCTCCTGTTCCCATCAGGAATTAAAGCTATGTGCTGAGGTACACTCATTTCACTATTGGCCATAACATCAATTATAAGTTAATTATTTAAAACTAAATTTAGAGCATATCTATGCCTCCGTAGCTCAACCTGGAACCAGAGCGGCTCCGTCCTATCTCTCGGAACTAAGGAGAAGGTTGTGGGTTCAAATCCCATCGGGGGCATTTACTTAAGTTTTAACAACGAAATAGTTTTATGCCATTGGAATTCTTCTTTGGTATAGCTCTCCTAGTTGTAGTTGTATACATAATATTCAGAGTTATAGGAAATGTCGCATTGGGTGCTCTTTTGGTTTTGGTTGTATTTCTAGCGAGCTATCTGCTTCTGGGGTCATTCCCTAGTTTGGGTGGCATACCTGTCGTTGGTAAGTTTATTCCTACAACTGGCAAGGCTATTGCCGTAATAAAGAATTTTGCGTACAGCATGGATATTATTGGAGTCTCGACTAGTTCGAACGGTAATTTGTTATTGACTTTAGTAAATACTGGTCGCTTGGAAGTCTCAAACTTCACAGCCTATGTTGACGATCAGCAGGTAGAAATATTGAACGAAAAGGATTCGTTAAGTTCCGGTGATGTTGTGGTTTTCGAGCTTGACTGGAAAGAAGATTTTAAAAGAATTTTAATTGACTCTGACCATGTGGAAGCTGTCTACGAAAAGCCGGTGTAAGTCTCTTCTTCTCAGAACTCGGCAAACTATTCATATTTTATCATGCCGCCCATCTATCTTCATCGAATTCGAAGCTACTAAGCAATATCTTATAGCAAGCTTAAATAGAATCCATAGGAGATTGAATGAAAATCGTTATCTTTTCTTTATTGTTGCTTTTTTTATTCCTAGTGACAAATACTACGGCTGTCTCATTTACACCAACTTCCGACCCCACTGGAAATAACGCAGGACAAAACAATCAATTAGTGAATTTCTCCGTACAAAATACCGGTGGCGTGAACATCACTCAGCTAAATATAACATTACCGCCAGGATTTACTTTCACAGGAACTTCAGGCACAACAACGCCGAGCTCATATACAGCATTGTCATCAACGCCTTCTTGGACAAACAGTTCTTCTGTCGGTATCGTTGGAAATGGCGCCACACAATATTTTTGGATATACGTGAACACACCATCAACAACCGGCAGTTATAGTTTCAACATAACAGCTTTAGACGCCAACGGAGCCTTCAGCTCAAACAATGTGACATTTACACTTTTTGATACTCTAGCACCATCATATTCAAGCAACACAACTTCACCCAGTACCAATAGCACGTATTCGGCTAACCAGTCTTACTGGTTTAACATAACATGGACAGATGGCGGGGGTATTTCGAAAGTCCTAATCGAACATAACATTACCGGTAGTAGCACTCCCCATAATGAGACAATGAGCAATTCGAGTAGCGTGTACTATCTTAATGTTAGAGATTTGTCAGCTGGGATATATGTATGGAGAGTTTATGCAAATGATACAAATAACACATTCAACTCTACCTTACAATTCACATATCTGATTAACCAAGCGACAAATGAACTTAAAGTCTATTTGAATGGCACGTTGAATGGCAACATAACATCAATCAACAATACCGCTATTAACATAACTGTAAATGCATCTTGTGCAGTTTGCACCATAACCATATCTAGGGATAGTACAAACATCGCTTCTGGTGCAGCAAATCCTTACTCAAAACCAGATGACGTCATCTCCTCTATAGGTTTGCACAATTATTCAATTAGTGTATCAAGCAACGTAAACTATACAAGCAACTCATCGACGTATTTTGTTGCCACTGTACCTAGCTATTCAACACCCACCTCAAACATACCACTGACATTTTCAAACACCGCAGTAGGCATTATTAATGTAACATTCACTGACAACCCGAATTTGGTAAATGTCAAGATACAAGGCGACTGGTCTGGAACATCTACTAATTATACAATGTCGAATTTCTCTGTAACCAACTATTATTATAATATAACTTTTCCTGCTGGTACATCCAACTGGAAGTTATACGGAACCTATGGAAATCATTCGTTTAATCTTACGACATTGAATTCTTTCACAATTAATAAAGCTTCACCTTCGATAACTCTGAGTATAACACCGCAGTGGACACTAGACTCGCCAATACAAACAAATGTTAGCTGTGGTGTAGGCGTTTCTGGGCTGACGACAACCCTTTATAGAAACAACACCAGCGTAACAAGTCCCAATGTGCAAACATTTACTGCTGGGAGCGTATACAGCTATCTTTGTAATAATACTGCAAATCAGAATTATACAACAGATACAGCTACGAATACGCTTGTAATAAAACCGACGCCTTCGACGAGCTTAAGTTTTGTACAAGCCCCTACGATAATAGAAATAACACAAAATTCTACTAACATTTCTGAAGTAAAGGTGAAAAATTCTGGCACTATAGCCCAAAATATAACATTGGGGATATCCGGCATGGATGCAAGCTGGTATTCTCTTAACCAAACTACAGCAAACGTTCTTATTGGTTCGACCACTACCTTCACAATAACCTTCAAGGTAGGAAATGACGATGTTAAAGACTATCCGGCTAAATTCAATATTTCTAGTGCCAATGCCACAGTATCACAAGATTTTACATTAAGAATATTGCCTTCAAATGAAACGAAATCAAAAATAAACGACACATTAATCTTGTACAAATTGGATGCCAATAAACTGGAAAGTACTTTAGGGGAGGTTAAAACTAAAATAAACAATACTGCATCGATTGAACAAAAATTAGGCGAATTAAAATCTGCATTACAGCAAGCTGAAAATTATATTAATTCAAGTAATTACTTCCAAGCACAACAAACACTCGGAACCATAAAGGCTCTAATCTCGGAAGTAGAGAGCCAGCTGAAAGTGACTGAACCTACTGACGGAGTGAAAATATCATCTAAAGTATGGCTGATGGTCGGAGGTGTTATAATCATAATTGTTGTTGGGATTTTGATGTACATGTTCTGGCCTGTAAAGAAAGGCTACAAACCTGAAACCGGAGAATATGTATATGGTAGGGAAGAAAAAAGAGGACTGGTTAACGCCTTTAAGAACTTCTTATCCAAATTTAAACGTAAGAAGAAGCTAGAAACTGCGATATCCGGATGATGAGTCGATGCCAGGATTTTTCAACCTATTTAATCCGATGCTTTGGATAGTAGCGGGAGGTGCTTTGATTTTGATTGTGTTCATTTTTATATTGTTCAAGTGGTTTCTCGGAAAGAAGTATTGACTATTTCAGCCTTTCAAGGACGTCAATTTGTTTCTGGATTAGTTCCAATTCTTTCGTATATTCTTCCTTTTCGTCCACATAATCTGTCATGTTGAGCTTGTGGGTTATTTCGACCTTCTTCATCTTGAGTCTCTCTATTTCATCTTCAATGCCAGACATTCATATCATTGGAATTTTGGATTTTTTCATATGCCGGATGAACAGATCATAAACTGGTAGGGTTATCTTGGATTTGAATACAGAATCCAGTTCAGCTATTTTTTCAAATGAATCTGCATTTAAGACTTTTTGAATTATCAATTTTCCGTTATAAACTATAGAATCAACCAGATTCAAATCAAGCTCGGTATATCGGGCAGTCACTATTGAAATTATTTTGTCTATGTTGCTTATTATTACTGTTTTGTGCCCCTCGACATATTTTTTTTGATATGTCGAAGAATTCAGTTCTCTTTTTATTGGAGTTAGTTTTGGTTCTAGCGTCCTGTCGCGGATTCTTAAAACCAAGTTGTCTGCAAAATTCTGCTGAAATCTTTTTGCATCCATCAAGTCCTGTGTAGCTATACACAAACCTATGGGGATTACTTCTTGCATCGTTAATGTCATAAAACCACTAATTATTAGATGTATTTAAAAATTGATAAGTTTGAATAAATGTATGGCAAGTGGTGCAAATGATACGTTCGCCTATAATACTTACAGCAGGTCATGTAGACCATGGAAAAACTACTCTTCTAGACAAGATTAGAGGCACCACTGTCGCCAAAGGTGAAGCTGGGGCAATAACCCAGGATGTGGGGGCTAGTTATATACCAATAGAAATTGTAAAAAAATTATGTGGTTCTCTTCTAGAAAAGTTCAAGATACAAATGATTATTCCTGGAATGTTGCTGATTGATACACCGGGCCATGCTGCATTCATTACATTAAGGCGACGCGGCGGAAGCGTCGCTGATTTGGCTATTCTAGTTGTTGACATAAACCAAGGATTTCAAGAACAAACTGACGAGTCGCTAGCAATTTTGAAAGAGTATAAAACACCTTTTGTAATTGCAGCTACAAAAATTGACCAGATTCAAGGATGGTTTTCTAAATCAAGTTCTTTCATAGACAATCTGACGAAACAACAGGATTATATTAAAGACGAGCTTGACAGAAAGCTATATTCTCTAGTTTCCCAGCTGGCTGAGAGAGGATTTGAATCGGAAAGGTTTGATAGGATAACAAATTTTGCAAAACAGATAGCTATAGTGCCCTGTTCTGGTTCAACTGGCGAAGGAATATCCGAATTGTTATTAATGCTGGCTGGATTGTCGCAACAATTTCTGAAAGACAGTTTAGAGCTATCAGATGTAGCGAAAGGCTCTGTGCTCGAAGTCAAGGAAGTAAGAGGACTGGGAACTACCATAGATGTGATTCTGTATGATGGTATTGTTCGGAAGGATGATACTCTGGTGATTGGTGGCAGGCAACCTATAGTTACAAAAGTGAAAGCATTGCTCAGGCCCAGAGAACTACACGAGCTTAGAGTTGAAAAACAATTTGAAACTGTTGACCAAGTGCAAGCTGCGGCAGGAATCAAGATATCTGCACCTAATTTAGAGAATGTAATCTCCGGGTCGCCTGTGATTGCCGTCGAAGCGGGTGAAGATGTCGAGAAATATGTGGAGGAAGTGCAGAAAGACGTGGAGGAAGTTGAGTTTACAAAAGACATAGACGGGATTGCGGTTGAAGCTGACAGCCTGGGAAGCGTGGAAGCCATGATAAAACTCCTGACAGAAGAAGGTATACAGATAAGAAGGACCGATGTAGGACAGGTGACTAGGGAAGATGTCATGTCCGCACAAGGCACAGAGGATGAGTTAAAGAGAGTCATTCTTGCTTTTAATGTAAAAGTTTCCGATGAAATAAAATCTATTGCAAAAGATATGGGAGTAATGATTTTTGAAAACAACGTGATATATAGGCTGATAGAGGATTATAAGAAATGGTGCCTGGATAAAAAAGAAAGGGAAGTGCAACAAAAATTGGAAACTGTGAATCGCCCTGTTGAATTGCTGTTTCTGAAAGACGCTGTGTTCAGGTCATCTCATCCTGCTGTGTTCGGTGTTGAAATTGTTAGAGGATTCCTAAAGGCAGGTGTTTTGCTTAAAAGAGGAGACAGAATAATCGGTAGGGTGAAAGGAATGGAAAGAGAAGGGAAGAGCATTACCGAAGCGAAAAGGGGGGATAGAGTTGCAATCAGTATGGAAGACGTCACTATTGGCAGGCATGTATTTGAAGGGGATAAGCTGTTTTCTGCCTTGAGCGACAATGACTTGAGAGTTCTTAGAGAAGTGTATGACAAGCTGACGGATAGTGAGAAGGAACTGTTGAGTGAATCAAGTTAAATCCGGAACTACTTGGTCTGCTGTAGGCGTCGCATCATTTACAAAACTGTCGGCTGCTGTTTCTGTTGATGAAGATGACGATTCTACATTTTCGCTGGAAACCGTAGGTGGTGTCACAGGTTCTTTAGCTTTTGTACAACCTGCTAAGAACACTATTAAGGCTATTGCTGTTATACCGACAAATAAAAATTTATTGTTCATCTTCTCCCCTCTCTTACCTTACTCCTAATTTCTTTAATCTCTTCTCTCTTCTTTTCGACTTGTTCTTTTATTTCCGTGACTGTTTTTCTAACTTCCTTCAGCCTGTCCCATTTTATTGATTTTATCATGTCCTTGACATCCTTCAAATCATCTCTCAAATCTTTCATACTGTCTTTGAGCGTTTTTATCTCATCTTTGAATTCTGTAATATTGAGAGTTCCATTAATTTTCAATTGCTTTGCTTGATCAGAAAGTGAAGTAGCATCGGTTATCAAATCATTGATTTTTTGCTGTATCTCCAGGCATCGCGTCGTGACGTTGGTGATGTTGAATCTTGTTGCCTTTTCTGCTATCGCATCGCATTCAGGTAAAAATCTATTGGACTGGTTAATAAAATTATCGAGAGAGTTGATTATAGAATCGAGTTCCCTATTCAGTTTCTCCTGATTTACAGCTACGATTGCAGGCGCATGTCTTTTGACGGTCTCATTTTTATCAGAATCTTTTACTGCAACACCTGGCACATATGGTATGACTGAACGTCTGTCAGAAGCTGGAATTCCCAAGTTAGTTGCCTCTTGGGCAGTAGGTATTTTACAGTTTAACGTAAATGTACCGTCAGATGCTGTTGTAGTTTTGTTTGAATCGCAGATGATAACTCTTTTAGGTGCGACTATTGCAGCACGATATTGGAAAGCTGTAGTTGTTCCATTATCAAAAGTTATCTTTCCTGTTAAGGTCACATTCTCACCCATGAACACTTTGGTCTTATCTGTGGATAGGGTAATGTTTAATGCCAAAGCAGGTGTGATTAAAATTAGAAAACTCAATACTCCAATCAAGAATAGGCTTTTCATTATTTTATTTAACTATAGGGAGTATATAAACATTACTGAAGTTTTTTTCTGATATTTTTTAATAATCCAAGATAAGTTCCGTCGAGAAGATACGTTCTCATTTCTTCCAAACTCATTACGTTATTTGTCAAAAATGGTCCTGATAGATCTTCTTTCGATATGATATTCAAACTTCCTGACAATGTGTTGAATGCCGGTAAAATAACAATGTTGAGTTTGCCTGTAGATTTGAGTTTATATTTTTTCTTTATTGCAGCTTGGTTTAACTTTCCCTTTAACCACACCTGCTGACGGGAACGATAACCGAGTTTGTCCTTGAATTCAACAGAAGGCTGGATGTGACCCATGAACAAATAGTCGCATTTCATTAGTTTTTTGGACGGCCATGCATGACCATGGAAGAAACCATACTTACCAAATTTAGTTCCTCTGCTGCTGTAGAGCTTGACCCCTGCAGGTACTAGTGTTTCCAAATAATCGTCGTGGTTTCCTTTCGTTATCAGAACTTTTACTTTTGTTGACAGATGTTCTAGGAATTTGGGTATATCCCGGAGTTCTTGGATTGATGCACCCGGCACTTTATGTTTTACATCCCCTAGAATTACCAGAGTTTTTGCTTTTGTTAAATCAATAAGTCTGTCGAGAGTCTCTTTGAATTTTTCTATCTGTTTGTGAATTCTGATTCCAGCTTGCGATAAATCGTATTCAATCCCTATATCCAAGTCTGAAATGATTAAAATTTTTTTATCTGAGATGAATGCTGCAGGATAATCGGTCAACAGCTTGATTGACATACTTTTATCTTTTAATAATCAACTTAAAAACTATGCAGGAAATAGGTACAGTAATATCGTCTGTTGAAGGACCAAACAGTCAAGAATTCTGGTTTGTACTTAACGACAACAAACAGATTGACGATAAAGATTTGGAAACATTCATGTGATTTTGATGAAAGTGAATTACATATTTGACGAGGGAGATAAAAAAGAGGACTCATATCTAATAAACAATAATTTGTTTGCAGTTTTTGATGGGTTTAATAGTTCAATGAGATTCTTTGACAAAAACGGTAAATCAGGCGGGTTAATCGCCTCTTCTATTGCAAAGGAGATATTTTCGAACAATAATAAAAACCTGATAGACATTGCTATAGAAACTAATCAGAAGATTAAAGAAAAACAACTAGACTCGGAAATTGATATAACTAAAAAGATGAGTTTATTTGGAACTACAGCTTCCGTAGTTAGAATTAATTCGGACTCTTTTGAGTGGTTGAATGCAGGTGATTCCGTTATATTAATTATATACAATGATTCTTCTTTCAAGATTTTTATAGGAGACTATGATGGGGATAAAGAATTGCTAATAGAGTACAAAAAACTGGCTGATCAGCATAAAGAAAATTTACGTGATTTAATGAAAGAAAAGGATATACAGCATAGAAAGGAGATAAATACTAGTTCAAAGTTCGGTGGTTATTTAACAGGCGAAGAAACAGCTATCCCATTCATACAGTCTGCTGTAGAGAGTTCAGAAAACATCAAACATATTGTCTTATTTACAGATGGGTTAATCATACCTAGAGAAGATCCGTCCAAAGATTATGACTGGACTACTTTTGTTAAACTTTTTTTAGAAGGCGGATTAAAAAATGTAAAAGATTCTGTCAGAAACTTGGAAAATGATGATCCGAATTTATGGAAATACCCTAGATTCAAACAACATGACGATATTACAGCAATTTCTATTTCTTTTGATTAATTCAATTGAACAACTTGCGTATATCCGTCATTTGCTTTGTCTCTTTCCAGTCTGTAACCAATACCTGTGATTGCTTCTTCTAATCTTGGTTCATGAGTAATTAGAAATATTTGATCTAAGAATTCACCTGTTTTTTCCCTTAGAGTTTCTGAAAGTTTAGCTATGCCGTTCTCATCCAAATTCATAGTAGGTTCATCAAGCACCAAGATACGCAATTGTGGAGCCAGCACCAACGAGAACGCAATTCTTAATGTCAACGCCGCAATGCTCCTCTCACCGCCGGATGCTATGCCTTCGACATTAACCCAATCATTTCTCGATTGTAATTGTAGTACATAATCCCCTTCATCAATGTTCAGCCTGATTCCAGTAAAGTCCTGATACGGATATAATGTCTGCCATAACTGGCCCATTGAATAGTTAACCAGAGTGATGAATTCTTGCCTCAGCTGTATCTGCGTCTGCTCAAGCGATTTTTCAAAAATCTTCAACTGGATTACCAAGTCTTCTAATTTCTTGACGTCTTCCCTGTCTTTTGTTGCCTGTGATAAGGTTGATTCCAGTTCTTTCAGCCTTGTTTCTCTTTCTGCTGAAAGTTGGTTTAATGCGGTTATTTTTGCAGAGAATTCCTTTTCTTGCCCGACTAGATTTCTCAATTCCGTTTCTATTGCAGACAGGTCTCTTCCGTAAATTGTTTTTTCAATGTTCTGCAAGTGTCTTGTTATCTCTTCCCTCTGTCTGACAAGCTCTTCTATTCTAGAGTTCTTGATTTCATAATCCCGCATCTGTAGATGCAACAATTCGAATTTTTGTTTTTCATCGCGGGTTTCTAATAATTTCTTATTTATCTTATCGAGGTCGACTTTCATGGTTTTCAATTCATTTTCAAGCTTTGTCGAACTTTCCTCCAGAACCGTGTAAATGTGTTGTGCATTCTCCAAATTGCTTTTGATGTCATCCAAATCCTCTATTTCATCAAGAATTCTATTCAGTTTATTGATAGCGATTTCCATATCCCGAAGGTCCTGCTCGTTCATTTGTTTTTGCTTTGTTGCTCTTTCCATGTCTTCGTAGAGATTTTTGATTTGTAATTTCTTTTGCTTTATCAGGATTATTTTTTTCTCTTCGGTAAGCTTTGATTCGCAGATCGGGCATTTTGCCTTTATTGATGACAACTGGTCAATGATTTCAGATAGGTTTTCTATTTTGATTTTTTGTGCTTCCAACTCACCTACATATTTCTCTACGAGAAGCCGTTTCTTTTTTAAAGATTCTTCTGTATCGCTTCCAATCTGCTTCTTAATCTTATCGGCGTCTCTTTGCAGTTGAAGTTTTTCTTCGAGTTCATTTTGCAATCGGATGATTGTTTCTTTCCTGTGGACATCTGCTTCAGCCTTCGCCTTCGAATATTGCTCTACGATTTTTTGGTATTCGTCCTGTTTCTCTGAAAGCAGTTGTTCTAGTTTTTCCAGAACGTCGGAAAAGGATTTTATATTGTTTTCAATTGTTTCCTTGTCGGCCCCTTTCAAAGATTCCTCTAATTTTTTCAATGTTGAAGAAATTTCATTCACTGCACTGGACAGGCTAATTTCATCCCTTTTCAAAAGTTCGAAATTTTCCTTAGTTTTGTAAAGAACCCTTAACTCGCTATCCAGATTGGTTCGATTTGTTGATATATGCTTCACATCTTGTTCAAGCTGTACTTTTTCAGAAATGATGTTTTCAAGTGACGATTTGATATTGGCTATTGTTTGTCGTAATTCGAGTGTATTTGTTTTGCCCAGCAAGGATTCCATAGCAGATTTTTTATCGGATATTTTGTTTACCAGTGAAATCGTATTGCTTCTTGCTTTCTCAAATTTGTCTATCATTAAGAGTTCGTCTATTTTTCGCATCCTTTGGCCTTTCGGGATTGTCAGGAAATAATCCAAGGCGTTCTGCTCTGAATATATCGCCTTGCTGAAAAGTTCGTAATCGACTTTCAAAGTTTTTTCCACAAGCTCATTGACCCTCTGTGTGCTAGGCGCCTCTATCAGTTTTCCATTGGCTCGCAATTCTGAATATGACGTGCCTTTTTTCTTTTCTATTATCCGCTTTACGGTATAGTCGATACCATCGATTCGGAAGGATACCTCCACTTCAGCCATGTCTTTTAAAGAAGGCTTGTTCATGATCAATTCGTCCAATTTCAATTTCCTTGACTGCAACTCAGGGTTTGTTCCGAAAAGTCCGAAGCATATTGCCCCAAGTATAGAGCTCTTGCCGCTTCCCATTATACCTATCAGCGCATTTGTTCCACTGGAAAAATCCAGAGTAGAATTCAAATGCGAACGCCAATTTTTCAGCGTGACTTTTGTTATCATTATATCACCTGAATGCATGCAGGGTCGATTGTTCACCAAGCAAAATATTTAACGCGCTTTCTGTCTGGTCTTCACTAAGCAGATGGAACATCGTGTCAAAGTCGAATTCCTTTTCCATGCCAAATTCCTCTAGATTCTTTCTCAATAAATTCAAACCAAGTTCTTCTACCGACAGTTTCTGCTCTCTCAGGTTCTTCAAGAGTTCTCTTTTCTCGGTCAGTTCTTGTGATTCAAGCTCCTTGACAAGTATCAGGACAGACTTGTCGGAGAATTTATTTTCAATGTTTCTCAAATCCTGATCGAGTATGTTCGTGTCTTTGCCTTTCAATCTCATTCTGATAATTGGTTTTTTGTTGTAACTGCCTGAATACAATATTTGCGTCAGTCTTCTTTCAATCTGCTCCCTTAAAGTCAGGGACGACTGCTCTACAGAGAGTTCTTCATAATAAAATTTCCTGTTGGTTTCAAGCGGGATTAGCTCAGTTTTTATTTCGTTCTCGATTGTAATCTTTCCTATAACCTTGTCTGTAAGCGCCTCATTTTTTTCAAATTGTGTTATAACCGTGCTGCCAGGCATCATTAAAACAGTCCCGTCCAGCTTCTCTATGTTGTGCCCGTGCAGGTGACCGTTGATGATTATATCGAATCCTTTCGGTAGATTTGACAGGCTCAGGCTTGGAGGTTCCAATGGCGAATATACATAAGGGTCAATACTCTGGTGCATCAATAGAATGTTGGTGCATCCTTCGATTAGCTTCGGGTTCCATTTATCCAAAACGTCTTTGGCATATCTCTCAGGGACCGACGGCATGCCGTGAATTGCAACCTTTATCCCGTCCTTTTCAAAGACTATTGTGTTCAGATGAAGATCGATGACCAGGCCTGCATTTTCCAAAGCTTCTACAGTGTTGACCTCGCCCCTTGTCAATCGCTCGTGGTTTCCTGTTATCGCAATCACTGGTATATGATTCAGGCTCCTTTGCGAGATTTCCTTCAATTGCTTGTCCGTGCTGACTAGCTTGATGTTTGGGTTTTCTTTCAGCAATGGCTTGGATAATATTTTTAACGCCTTGCCCCATGTCTGGGTTTTGGGCGCGCGTATGTCAAATAGGTCACCGCCAAGGAGTATCAGGTCGGAATCTAAGGATTTCTCCACAGCTTCTTCCGCATTGTCAAAGCAATCGTTCTCCAATTCGGAATTGTACGCATATCCAAAGTGCAAATCCGACAGAACTGATATTTTCATACTACTAGAATGTGACTAAATTTATTTAACCATGAACTGTGCTAAGCTTTTAAATACAAAACTAAGATTATATTGGTTAGATGTTTTTTGGGAATGACAGTGGACGTTATATTCTTGAGGGTGCTACAAGAGAAGTACCTTACAATGGTTCTTTTATTACAGTTGCTGATTTGCGTGATATTCATGAAATTGTCTCCCCATGGTATAATGTTGTTGCGGGAGAAAGTACTGTCGGTGGTAGATGTGTTTTGGTAGCCGTAGCTCTTAGGTGTGGTACAAGATCGGTTGGTAAAGGTACTGAGTATGTATGTGAACCTATAAGGAGCTCGGAGGTAGATACTGTGAGGGATAGATTGGAAAGATATCGCAAAAGACAGCAAAGGGAAGACATGGGAATTCTTGTTCTTCCAGAACTTTCTCAAATATGAGTATTACTTATAAAATACAAATAATAAACACATTTTATGGCTGAACAGGAAGGACTGACTGTAAAGAAATCTGAGAATTTTTCAGAATGGTACACACAAGTTGTCCAAAAGGCTGAGTTAGCCGATGTACGCTATAATGTCAAAGGGTTTGTAGTTTTCAGACCGTGGTCAGTAAAGACCATGAATAACATGTTTAAAGTGCTTGAAGACGAGCTAGAATCAAAGGGGCATATGCCCGCATTATTTCCAGCTCTTATACCCGAATCTAATTTTAAGAAGGAATCTGAACATGTAGAAGGATTTCTGCCAGAAGTTTTCTGGGTCACAAAGGTCGGGAGTGATGTTGAAAAACTGGAAGAACCTTTGGCAATGAGACCTACATCTGAAACTGCAATTTACAAAATGTATTCGATGTGGATAAGAAGCTGGAGAGACATGCCATTGAAAATATACCAAAGATGCCAAGTGTGGAGATATGAAGGAAAAGCAACAAGGCCGTTTATCAGGGGCAGGGAATTTTATTGGATAGAATCGCATGATGCTTTCAGTACAGAAAAAGAAGCTAGTCAACAAGTAAAAGAGGACATGGAAATAACCGAGAGTACGTTGCATGAAAAATTCGGGATACCGTTTATATTTTTCCAAAGACCTGAACACGACAAGTTCGCAGGGGCTGTTCATACATATGCGGCTGACACAATCATGCCCGACGGG
Source organism: uncultured archaeon (assembly GCA_964570195.1). Taxonomy (GTDB): domain Archaea; phylum Aenigmatarchaeota; class Aenigmatarchaeia; order CG10238-14; family SCSR01; genus JACOWB01. The sequence goes on along the minus strand of CAZMWU010000006.1, from coordinate 12,566 downwards.
AGAGTCTTGCAATTACCGTCCACTCATCTTCTGGGACAAAATTTTTCAAAGCCGTTTGATGTAAAGTTCATTGACAAGGACAAGAAAGAAAAGTATGTCTGGCAGACTTGTTACGGACCTGCGGTATCTAGAATATTTGCTGCGGTGATTGGGTTGCATGGGGATGACAAAGGACTTGTTTTGCCTCCTGAAATCGCTGCAGTACAGATTGTAATCGTGCCTATCCTAAAGGATGGTGACACGAAAGTTATGAAAAAAGTTGATGAGCTGCATGAAAAACTCAAAGACAAGTTTTCTGTAGCTGTTGACGACAGAAAGGAATACACCCCTGGCTGGAAGTACAATTATTGGGAGTTGAAGGGGATTCCATTAAGGATTGAAATTGGGCCGAAAGATGTCAAAAATAAACAAATGGTGCTTGTCAGGAGGGATACTGGAGAAAAAACTATTGCAAAAGAAACCGATGTCAAAAAAGTCGAGAGTATCCTGAAAGCTATACAGAATAATCTGATACTGAAAGCTGACAAATACTTCAAGAGAAATATCTACGAAATTAAGAAATTTGACGAATTGAAGAATGTTCTGGAAAATAAGGGTGGTTTGATAAAAATAGAATGGTGCGGCAGGAAAGAATGCGCTGACGACATGAAAGAAAAGACGAATGGCGGTGTTATAAGAGGGAGACAATTCGATAAGGAAGAAACCCCAAAAGGTACGTGCATTAACTGCAATAATAAATCAAAAGAAGTTGTGTATATCTCAAAACAGTATTAACTCATCACTCAACCAAAATCTATTTAAAGGTAGTAAAATAATAAAATTTAACTGATTCTAGTGATGACTTTGAAGGAAGAATTAAGCAAGTCTGTTGAAATAAGAAAAACAGGAACAACGACAATGGGAATTATATGTAAAGATGGTGCTGTACTGGCTGCCGAATCAAAATCGACCATGGGTTACCTCATAGCAAGCAAGGAGTCTGAAAAAATTTTGCAACTAGAAGATCACATAGCTATGACTATAGCAGGTGCATCAGGAGATGCGGAATCTCTAGCAAGATATATGAAAGCAGAATTGAAATTGTTTGCGATTGAGAATCAAAGAAAAATCTCCATTAAAGGTGCCGCAACTCTTTTGGCGAATATTCTGCAGGGAAGCAAATATTATCCTTATTATGTTCAGTTGATTCTCGCTGGTTATGATAATACGGGAGCCCACATTTTCACATTAGACCCATTAGGTTCAGTGGAAGAGGAAAAAAAATTCTTCTCAACTGGTTCGGGCTCGCCAATGGCACTTGGTGTTTTGGAAGATGCGTACAAAGATGGTATGACTATTGATGATGCGTCAAAGCTTGCCATGCGTGCAATAAAGTCGGCTATTGAAAGGGATATAGGTTCAGGCGGAAAGGCCATGGATATAGCAGTAATAACAAAAGATGGTGTAAAAATCACCAGATACGACTTGGATAAAGTTGCAAAATAACTGAATTACACTTTTCTTAATGTGACTTGAATGGAAATTCTTGAAAAGGTAAAATCCTTACTACCAAAAGATGCTGTCAGTAGAGTAGAATTGGAAGGCAGCGAGTTAATTGTTTACACGAAGGACCGAGAATTTTTCAAGAGTCATGAGGATACTGTAAGGCAGGTCGTTTCACAAATCAAAAAAAGAATAGAGGTTAGACCTGAAAAGAATCTTGTTTTGGATGAAGATGCGGCAAAAGAGAAGATTAAAGAAATTGTGCCAGAGGATGCTAAAATAAAAGAAATTTATTTCGAGCCTGAGAGAAGCATTGTTATTATTGCCGCGCAGAAGCCTGGACTAGTCATTGGCAGAGGCGGGGAAACTTTCAGAACTATCAGAAGTGAAACATTGTGGATGCCTAGAATTGAGAGAGTGCCTGCAATAAAATCAGATATAGTCGAGAACATCAGGAAAGTGATTCACACAGAAGTAAAATTCAGGAAAGAATTTCTGAATAGAATCGGTGAATCTATATTTAGCGAAAGAAAATCTAATCGTGATTGGGTAAGGATAGTTGGTTTAGGTGGGTGGAGAGAAGTTGGTAGGAGCGCTGCATTATTGGAAACACCGAAATCGAAAGTTCTGATAGATTGCGGGATAAAAGCTGGTGCAACAAATTCGGAACTGATACCGATATTCAACACAAAAGAGTTTGATTACAACGAATTGGATGCAGTTGTTATTTCTCATTCGCATTTGGATCATGTCGGTGCGGTGCCAATGCTTTACGAATACGGTTTTGACGGACCGCTGTACATGACAACGCCTGCACTTGATTTGGCAACACTACTGTGGTTTGATTATGTTGATGTCATGCAGAAAAGCACTACAACTCCATTGTATACTGTACGTGGAATCAAGGAAGCTGTCAAACATGCGATACCGCTGGAGTATGACGAAGTCTCTGATGTCGCGCCTGATATCAGGTTGACATTCCAAAATGCAGGCCATATACTTGGTTCTAGTTTGATTCATTTGCATGTCGGCGAAGGCATGCACAATATCGTTTATGCGCTTGACCAAAAATTTGGAAGAACAACCCTGCTTGATCCTGCATTTACAGATTTCCAGAGGGTTGAAACCTTGATCATGGAATCCACATATGGTGGTGCACAAGACATCATGCCCAATCGCGCAGATACAGAAAGGCAGTTGATGGATATTGTTGAGGAGACTATGGAACGGAATGGGATAGTTCTGATACCGAGCTTTTCGGTTGAACGTGCTCAGGAAGTAATGGCTATCCTAGTTGAACATGGGCTACAGTATCCTGTTTATCTTGATGGCATGATATGGGACGCCAATGGTATATTCACCGCATATCCAGAATATCTTGGGAGAAATGTCCAGAAAAAAATATTTCAGGGTGAAGATCCTTTCCTGAGTCCGATTTTCAAAAGAATTGCATCGCGACAGGAAAGAGAAAAGGCGTGGGAAGACAAGCCATGTGTGATTGTGTCGACATCAGGAATGCTTAACGGTGGACCTGTATTGCAACATTTGCATCAATTAGCAGAAAATCCGAATAACACATTGCTGTTTGTCGGGTACCAAGCTGAGGGAAGTATGGGGAGAAGAATTCAGAAAGGGTGGAAGGAAATCCCCGTGTCCACAGAAAACGGTAGAACTGCGACAATTGAATTAAAAATGCGGGTAGAAACCATAGAAGGATTGTCTGGACACTCCGATAAAAACCAGCTACTGGGATTTGTGGGGCATTTAAGTTCCAAACCTGATAGGGTTATTTGCGTGCATGGCGATGCACAAAAAACGGATGAATTGGCAAGAAATATTAACAGAATTTTCCGGATACCGACAGATGCGCCCAAAACGCTGGAATCATTAAGATTAAGATAATTAAAACGGTGCACCGATACTCAAATCGATTCTATAGATTTCAAAGATGTCTGTATTGTTCACATTTATGTAAGATGTTATCTGACCGATTTGTTGTGATGTATCCTCAGGGTTTTTGTTAGCTGTAGAAAACATCAGAGATACCAAAAGTTGTTTATAATCGTCGCCTAAATTGTCCAAATCGTTCAAGGTGGCAGCACTTCGTGCAAAATCTGCCATCCAAACTGTCTTCGCATTCTCTGTTCCGCTAAAAATAACTGCACCTGCAGGTTGCTCTCTTCCCACATCCCAGAATCCCATCGAAAGCAAGACTTTGTTCTTGTCGTTGTCTATTGGAAACAGTTTATTGTCACCATTATCTTTAACAAAATCATCAAACTTGTAATCTTGCCTAAATGACAATCGCATTTTATCTACCGCATCTATATAGTTCAGTTTAAAATCAGAACTTCCTATGGAAAATCTTTGACCTTTGCTTATCGGACCAACATCGGCTTTATCTGTTCCATCAGTATCAAAGTAAACTGAATTACCATCACATATCCAGAATTTATGATCTGTATTTTGGAATTTAAAGTTTCCAGCAGTTGCTACACTAGGTGATGTACAAATACTCCCTCCGGCATCGAGCGGTATAGAAATTGTCGCAGTTCCTGTTAAGAGATAAGGCAAGTGATAAAACCATTTATATGACTGGTATGGAATAACAGATGCATTTCTTGGTTTTAGAAATTCATCTTGCGTAATTGATGGGAATGGGTTGTTGGTAAACCACTGCAACCCAAAAATAGTTTGCTGAGCAGAATCAACTTGACTTTGCTGTATGTCAGCTATTTCAATTATGCTATTACCATCATTGAGAAAATCGTTCAGTTGAATTGCATAAGACGGAAGATAATCTTTATATCCCCAAATCACAAGTGCATTTGGATATTTTGTTTCTGCGCCACAGTTGTTTATATCCGGCAAAATAGTCGGGCAAACTTCGCCTTTTATGATTCTTGTATTGAATTTCACGTCGTCCAGAATGTTCTGCAGATATGTTATCTGGTCTGGCATGCAAACGCATGCAATATAAACTGTATTCTCGAGTGTTCCTTGAGTTTCATTTTTTACAATAGCATCCCTGATTGCATCTATTTTACTTAGAAATTGCGTTTGAAATGCAGGAGAAAATGGATATTCATGAAGCTGCCCCAGTCTGTCAGCAGTAATTAAAATGTCTTTTCCCTGTAGGAAACTCAGCGCGTCCTTCCATTTTGTCTGGTGTTCTTCAACAGTAATCATCATGTTGAATGCGATGAACAAAGCCACAGCAGACATGATGGCTTCGATAATTGCGATTTGGCCTTTCATGTTTCCCAAACCTCGACAATTACTTCTGCGAATGCTGTATCCCCAATTGAAACAGTTCTGCTTATATTGAACGCATTTTCCTTATTGGTCGGTGTGGGTGATGTGCATGCCCATATTATATCCGATGGCAATGCATGTTCGATAAAGGTTATAGACATCTCGTCCTGTATGTCAAGTATGTTCTTTACATCCTGATATCCTGTAGGTGTTTCGCAAATATTTTTTAATTGGTCAACCTTTGCTCTTAACAAATAGTTGGTTATATTTTTTGCGGAATCGGATAAACCGATTCGCTGGATTTCTGCTAACGACTTGGCCTCCCAATCTAACGGATGCCCGATGTCATTGACTAGCAATTCAGATATCTGGTATGCCTCTATTCTGATTGATTCTTCTCTTACATCTGAAGAACTTGCTGGGGCTATTTGAAACAACTGGAATGTTATGTAAGCTAGAAATCCTAGAAAAACGAGTAAGGCAACATAAAAATCTGCTGATAGTTGCGCTTTTCTATACACCAATCACACCCAACCTCACAAAAATGCTGAACACACCGAATGTTATGCTGGCCAGAATCAAACTGTGCCTGGCGCCTGCTATCACAGAACCTTCGCTAATTTGACCGGCGACCAGCCCTGAGAATATTGATTGCATGACACTCATAAAGAAAAACAGGGAGGTGTAGTATGCGCTTATGCTAGACGGCTCTAAACCGAAAATACTCCCCGCAGTTGTTTCGAATAATGCGCATACTGAACACTCGAGCCCTGAACAGGCACCGCATGGATTCAGTAAACCGAACTCGGCCCCCTGTTGAGAGAGACTAAATAAAGGTACCATCAACTTATTTACAGCCACTACTATCCCGATGAATATTAACGATATTGCATACATGACTATGATATACTGGCTCAGTGTAGATGACTTTTCTTTTTCTGTCTCGCTTAATACAAGCTGCGAATCTGCGACCGAATCCATAGTAGAGACAACATCGCCCCCAGATAAGTAAGATTGTAAAATTATTTGCATTCCTGAAGTCATTCTCTTACTGCTTTTCACGCGCTGGACAAACTGGCTCAAGACTTTGTCTATAGGCATTCCCCAAGATATTTGATTCGCCATCTTGTTTACTTCCTTCGAAAGATTTCCGTAGTTTATCTTACTCGCGTTTATTATCGCTTTGTGGAGTGGTAAACCGGCACGGAGAGACTCGATTAAATCCCGCAGGAAATTCGGAAATTTCTCTTCCATCTCCTTGAATCCTCTGAATCGCTTGTAACGGATGTACAAAATCGGGGCAGCGATTATGAAAGTGGATATAATTATAGCATTCCCTATTATACCTGCATCTGACGTGATTATGCCGATGGTTACTAATACGGCTGATACGCCTATTGTAATTATTAGAATTTGTTTTGTTGTGAACTTTCTTTTCATTTTATTCCCCTGTCGGTGAAGATATTTTTACCAAAAGGATGAAAATTGTAGATAACAGTGGCAAGAAAACAAAGATTACTATGGACTGCAACAGGATTATATTGCCGCCTACACCGGAAATTCCTGAAAATATTGATGTAAGAACAACAAAAAATATGGCACCTAGAACAATAGCTGTGAGATAGAGTTCTATGAAGATAGCTATTTTTTTTGAGAATTGAGCTATTGCTCTCCTGTAATCTTCCATCTGTGTCTGGGCTTTTTCGCGCAAATAAATGGCTACATCGCCGCCTGAAATTGAAGTGGACAACAAACCATATAGCATCTCCTTCATTTTTTTGGACGGGGTCCTGTCGATGGCCCTTTGTAATGCTGTGTGGGCATCCAACCCAAAGACCTTCATATCATTATTCATCATTTTTATCTGCTGTGTTACTTCGCCGTATTTGCTGTTTTCTGCAAACATCTTAAAAACCTGGTTCAGCGGCAGTTTTGTGCCTGCTATTGTTGAAAGAAATAAAGACGCGAATGGCAAAAATGTATCGATCTTCTTAGATCTATCCGCTACGATTGTATTGGGATACTTTGTGAACAAGAAAAAAACTACCACTGTAAGCAAGCCAGAAATTGTGATTGCAGTAATCAAGCTTAGTATTACGCCTTGAAAGAATATGCCAAAAATGAAAGACAGTAGCGGGATTTCGGCGAGAAAAAATATGGATGATGTCAATACCCCCGCACTGATATATTCTTTATTCGATGTCTTCATTCCGGCCTTTTTCAAAGTATCTATCAGGTCTGGAAAAAAAACCGCTAAATCGTCACTGAATCTTCCGAAGAGCATGAATGCTATTCTTGTATAAAGACTCACTCACCAGCACCTTGGACATATGATAACAATCTTTCCGGATCGGTGTAGTAAATAGAGAATATCCTGTGGACATCACGATAGTCTAGAATTTTATTTTCTCTCATCCACTCCAGTATCACAATCCGGCGTTGAATCTCGTTTTTGATTTCTTTCTCGTCTATCCCGGTCAATTCGGATATTTTTTGGAGGGAGATGCTTCTATTGGAAACTTCAAATTTATCGTTTTGGGGGTTCCATTTGTAAATTAGATTTGTAATTGGCTTGTTTTTATCTGAGTCGAAATCTGCAATCTCGACGATTTGTGTTACTTTTCTGATGAATTTATTTTTGTATTTCATGCGTGCAAGAAAAACCACTATATCCAAAGTGCTAATAAGCCCGGCTGGCAGTGATATGGGTGGAGTTGTGAGCCTGTCTACCAATCGGTCAATGTTTTCAGCGTGGATAGTCGCGAGACTAGGGTGGCCTGTTGCCATCTGCTGGAATAGGATATATGCTTCCTTTCCTCTAACTTCACCTACTACGATATAGTCTGGTCTTTGTCGCAAGCTCTCTCGCAATAATTCAAACATATCCACTTCGCCCTTACCCTCTTCTCCAATAGTGATTCTCGCGACTGCCGGCACCCAATGCGGATGTGGAAGCATCAATTCAGCTGTGTCTTCAATAGAAACTATCTTTTTTTCCGGCCTAATGAAAAGAGAGAGCACATTCAGCAGGGACGTCTTTCCAGAGGCTGTCCCACCTGAGACCAGGATGCTCCTTCCGTAATCAACAACAAACCAAAGATATGCTAGCATGGCCGCATCCAGTGTCCCATAGTTCATGAGATGCACCGGCGTTAAAGGCTCCTCTGTGAATTTTCTTATTGTAAAATTGCTTCCTCTCCTTGCTATATCCGTCCCTAGAGTAGCTTGAATTCTGCTACCATCGGGCAATGTACCATCAAGTAAAGGTTGTAAGACTGATATCGATTTGCCGCATAGCTGGGCTAGTCTTATTATAAATGAATCTAACTGCTCCGCATTATCAAACATCACATTTGTTGCAATCGAGCCTATTTCTGGATTTCTGTGAAAAACATATATCGGTATTCCGATGCCGTCGCAACTGATGTCCTCGATATTAGGGTCTTTGAGCATAGGTTCGATAATTTCCAAACCTGTGAAATCCCTGTCCATGTAATATTTTAAAATCTTTTTTTCATCTTCGGTGAGTGTGAACTTGAAATATTTCAGTACATCGTCGACCTGGCTTTCCAAAAAGTCTTTCGCCTCGATTTTTTTAAGTTTAGAGAAATCGATGTCGAGCCTTTGTTCAAGCATTTCCTTAATCTTTTTGTATGCATCCTTTAGTTTTTCTGTGAATTTCGGTTCGGCAAGATTATAAATATAGCTGTTGTTTTTTTCATCCCAAAAGATTTGGGCGTAAGCAAACACATACTCATTTTTTGCAGGTGACCTGGGAATTAGAGGATAAGTCAAGGAAATATAACGCATCTCTTCATCATCTTCGGACGGATGCATTCTTATTTTCTTTTGTGTGATCTGCGGTATTTCAAAACCTTGCTTCTCTATGGAAACTTTCTTAATTTCTACAGACTCGGCGGTAAGTTTTGTTTCTGGAGGAGTGAAAATTTGCGTAGGTCCTTCCAATTTAAGTTTTGTTTCAGAGACAGGTGCCATGTTCATTGCAGGTCTGATAAGTTTACCTAATTTGAATGCGAACTTTGGCATTTCTGGTGAAACTGCTGTTCCTTCAAGCACGGGAGTGAATGCATTGGATATTGTCATTTTAGATTGTGGTATTGCGGCTTCTCTTTTCCTTGGTTCTTTTTCTAGTCTCGCTAACTCTCCTTTCCAGTTTTTGATTTTTACGTTAGCTTCAACTAGCCTTTGTTCGTAATTGTCTAGTATGTTTTTGATGGAGGACTCGTCTATTTCCCGGTTGTAATATTTTTCCATTATAACCTTTTTCGCTTCCTCCAAATTCTTTTTTTCACGCTCCAACTCAATTATTTGCTTCTGAGCATCGGACAGCGGGTCTGTTTCTGGCGCAGCAATGACCTCTAACGCATGAACTTTTTCTTTTGTGCGACCGATTAGATTTTTTATTTCGGGAGCTATATACGCCCCACTACTGACAGCAATTTCTTCTAAATACTCTATTTGTTTTTTTACACCTTTTGCATCAAACTCTCTGGGAGATTCTTTCGGTAGATTAGATTCAAGCGTTTTTATCTCATTATAAATTTTTTCTACAATGCTGGCTGGAAGTTTAAAAGTTGCGGCTATTTCTTTTATGCTCAACGGCTTTTGAACTGTGGGCTCTGTTTTGGGATATCCTGCAGAGGATTTTCTTATAATTCCGAGTTCTTTTGTATCAAGAATGAATTGAGGTGTGACTTGGATGGGAATCTGCATAAATTGCTGTTTAGTTTTTTCACTCGAAACAGACCTGTATCCAGAAATAATTTTTCGCACTAGAGAAGATTTTTTGGATTTCATTCTATCACTAAATTATTTTTTGTTCTGTCGTACGTTAAAGCTATAGTTTTGGATGACGACACTTCTGCAGATCCGTAGCTTATAGAGCGGTACAAGTTGTGCATTGAAGACTGGACTAATTTGCTTTCTGGCTCTATCTTCAAGATTATACCGTTTGACAATTGATAGGTCGGTGCATAGCCTACTATGGTTTTGGAATTGATTTTTATAGTCGTATTGTCGCATGATTTACAGGAGTCTACTGCCGTGATTGAAGACGCCGACATTTGGCTTGCAGCTAATTTAGAACTGGCATCGAGGATGTCTTGTTTCACCAGCCCGGACTGGAATTTGAACAGATTGCCTGCCAGCAAGAAAAATCCAAAACCGATAGTGAAGAAAATTACGAACTGTATTATCAAAGATACGGCTTTCATATAAGTAGAATTTTAATTTTCTTCGTAATTAACGTTTTACCGCTTACAACTTGCTGTGTGCTGTCGCCAAAGGTTATCTTTACAGTTTTGCCGGTAGATGTAGCGAGCCCTGCGTCTTGAACCAAATCAATTTTGAATCCTTGCGTAGGTGAGAAGGGGTTGTCGTCCAATTCCCTAAACCATAGTTTGTATTTGATTGTGAATACATCACCTTGTGTAGCACTTGCACAAACGACTGAAGAACTGTCTTGCCCAAGTGTTCCTGTAGACGGTGATGGTGAATATTGTGGCGATGCTCCTGTGCACTGCACACCTGATGTCAAAGAAATTGGAGTTGGTGTATTAGCTGCTATGTTCGCTGTTTTGCTAGTGAAATCAAACTCTATCGAATCCTCATCTGGATTCAATACCCAAACACCTTCTGTTGCTATTGTGAAGGTCCTTACGCCTCTGTTGTTTGCCACGTCTTCTATTATTTTGGGCAGAGAGTTTTGATTGGTCTGAGAAAATTGACTATAAACTCTTTCTGTGACTGACGCCTCTTGCCTTTTTTGTATCAGTGGCACCCCCCATATGTATGCTGTTGAAGTTAGGCCAAGTGCAATAATAACAATTAGTGCGGCGGATATGACAGTCGATATGCCTTTTCTTTTCATTAGAATCTTATAATAATTGTGGTTTGTTTTTTATCTTTGTATTGGTCTGAGAATTGGTGGCCTTGGCGGCAGAGGTTGTTTAAGTTTCTTGTCTATCGACTCGAGCAACCCAGAAACGTTTTCATCGTTTTCCATTATTTTCTTGTTAGTCTCAACCAACTCTTCCAGCTTTTCTGTAAGGGGCTTGAAGGTGTCTGCGGATATCTGTGTCGATTCTTCGACAGCCGCTGCTTTAATATAGCTTAACAACTCATTTAGGCCTCTTGTCACTTCGTCAAGTTTACCAGGCAACTTTGATAACTCGATTCTCAATGCGTCGCTTGATTTGGCCAGCTCGTCGACAATCTCCTGGTTCATCCTTATTATCGCTACGAGTTCGCGGAAGAATTCCCTGACATCAACTCCGCCAGTAGTATTTTCAAGCTTGTCGATCCTTTTTTCCATTCTTCTTATGGGTGATAAAGGAACTAGTTCAAATTCTTCATCGTCTCTGGTGGACATGTCTACTATTATTATTTGTAGAGAGTGAAATAAAAGCTTTTAATGAAAAATTGTTAACGAAAATGTGATTTTTGAGGCTAATTTTTGAAAGTAAATTTGTTAACCCACATACACATCCTAAATTATACTGGGGATAATTGTCCTAGCCGGTACATGTAAGGTTCTATAATAACTGTAACATCTTCAGGTCTTACAGCCATTACAGTTTGATAAGTCTTTTCTAAAGCGTCTTTAATACTTTCTGGGTTAGGTAATGTGAAATAAGACTCTAGTTTGAATCGTGGTTGGTGCGCATAGCTATTAATAGCTCTCATAACGACAGGGTCTAAGACAACACCTAATTGCCTATTCTCATCTCTGGCTGGAGTCACCAGAACCGCTCTCTCCATGTCTCTTGATTTTTCTAATTGTATAAACCCAATCAAACCATCGAAATCATTATAAGTTACATTTCTTTCTCTTGCAAAGGCTTTGATAGTAGAAGCTACCTCTCCAAATATCTCTTTTACCATTTGCTTAAGACTAGAATCATTCTCAAGTTCTTCGTATAATAAAGTATAAGACATAACTCTATATTATAGTTAAAATCTTAAATAATGCTCAAAACAAGATAGTTTACTCTTCTCCGCCTTCGCCCATTCCAGGAGGCATGCCACTAGGCATTCCGCCCCTGCCAAGTTTGCTAGCTGTAATCACATCATCAATTCTCAATATCATCTCTGCAGCTTCTGAAGCTGATTTGATTGCCTGTGTTTTGACCTTCAAAGGCTCAATGACACCATTATCAAAAGCGTCGACAACAACACCGTCAAATACACCGACACCATATGATGCCTTTCCTTGGTCGTGTGCAGCTCTCAATGCCACCAGTATATCAATAGGATCCAATCCGGCATTCTCTGCCAAGCTTCTAGGAACTATTTCCAATGCATCTGCAAAGGCTTTTATTGCAAGCTGTTCTCGTCCTGAAAATTGTTCTGAATATTTTCTCAACCGTTTTGCGACCTCTGCTTCAGGCGCGCCAGCACCAGAAACAACTTTACCTACTTCTACTGCAGAAGCAACAGCACCTATAGCATCCTCCACGCTTCTGTCAACCTCGTCAACGACATGCTCTGTAGAGCCTCTAACTAGAAGTGTAACAGCTTTAGGATCTTTACAATCCCTGATAAATGTCATCGCCTCTCCTGCAATTTTCTTCTCTTCAACAACCTTGGCATAACCTAAATCTTCTGGTGACAAGTCTTCCAGATTAGAAACAATTCTTCCGCCTGTGGCTTTAGCCAAAGCTTCCATGTCAGATTTCTTCGCTCTTCGGCATGTCATAATTTTCTTTTTCGCAAGATAATGCTGAGCTATATCATCGATTCCTTTCTGGCATACCAAGACAGTAGCACCGGATGCAACAACCTTGTCAACCATGTCCTTCAGCATTTTC
>CAZMWU010000005.1:0-29642 GCA_964570195.1 uncultured archaeon | reverse complement strand
GCTGTTGCCGCATTGCCTGGGTTTCCTCTGGATCCGCCGTCCGTGTAAATGTGCAATGCACGATGTTTTTTTCTGCTTGGCAAATCATTCACTCATTAAAATATTAATTTTGTTAAACTTATTCAAAATCCAAAACTATATTTAAATGAAAATCAAATTCGTATAAGATGAGGCTGAAAGGATAATGACAAGAATAATAGGAATCATTTCGGGCAAAGGCGGAGTAGGCAAGTCTACTGTCGCTGTCAACCTTGCTCTGGCGCTGAAGGCATTCAAGAAGAGCGTCACTCTAATAGATTGCAATCTCTCAACACCGCATTTGAGCTATTACCTCGGTGCGACTGATTACATAGGCACTATAAACGATGTTCTTCGCGACAAGATGGACATACAGTCTGTATTGTACAATTACAACGGCGTCAAATATCTGCCAGCATCTGTAAAGTTTGAAGATTTGATCGGGGTTGAACTGACCAAGTTCAAAAAACATCTTGCTAAACTGGAAAAGAATACCGATTTCATTATACTTGACGCTGCACCTGGACTGGGTAAGGAAGCTTTGTTTGTCATGGACGCAAGCAAGGAAATAGTCTTCGTTACATCGCCTTTTGTACCTATGATTGGGGATGTGATAAGATGCAAGGAAGTCCTCAGACAATTCGGTGATAAGAAGATGGGCGTTTTGTTGAATATGGTTACTTACGGCACTCATGAATTGAAAAAGGATGTGGTTGAAGAGTTGACTGGGTTGCCAGTGATAGGCGAGGTGCCTTACGATAAGAATGTTATGCAAAGTCTGGTAATGAGATATCCTTTGATGGAATACAAACCCAATAGTCTGTCAAGTATTAATTTCATGAGAATAGCATCGCTTTTTGCTGAAAAGGATTATGAAATTCCGATGAAAGTGAAATGGCACAAGTTGTTCACGACTATAAGAAATGTTCTGACGCCGAACAACATCAGAATGCCGGACAATGCAGAAGAAGTGAAGAAAGAACTTTTAAGCAATTTTTAATATTCAAAATATAATTCAGTATATGGGATTTCTTCGGGGAATTGGTAAGTTCTTAGGAAGCACTATATTCACCACGTTTCTTGTTTTTGCTGTTTTAATGATGGAGATGACCAGCTTCACTAGCCATGATAATTTTAAGACGCTTGTAAGCGGATTATTGGAGAACCAGTTTTCTGCAATCAGTGAAAGCGATTTGGCGACCCTACAGAGTCTATTGTCCTTCCAGTGTTTGCAAGCTGAAAGTGTGAAAGTGCCTCTTTCAGAAGGGCCTCCAGTGACGCTTAAATGCAGCGATATTAAAAATTCCGACAAATCTCAACTATTGGATCTGATTACCGCATCGCTAGCTGACAGCTTGTATTACAAGGAATTCGACTGTTCTTTCATCGATTGTATAACTCAAGGTAACCAACAAAACTTGCTGGTTGTAGCGACGAACGAAGGCAATCAGTTCTACAGAAACTTGCAGATGTACATGTGGATTGGCACTGGTGCAGGGCTTGCACTATTATTGGTGTCTGTGGGGACATGGGCTGGTAGATTGAAAGGCGTTGGATTTAATCTGTTGTTTATCGGGTTGCCATTTTTACTTTTGGGTTATGTGCAATCTTCTTTAACATCCTACTTGCCAGTGGGGTTGGAATCGTCGGTAAAACCTGTGATTGACAGTTTGCTATCATCGATTAAAAATAAGTTCATTATTATTTCGGTGGTGGGAGCTGTTTCATTAGTGGGAGGTTATGCGTTAGCGTTTTACCTCTCAAGGAGAGTCAAAAAGAAATAATTACCCAAGATAGTTTATCTCTTTCTCGTGCTTCTTGTGAAGTTTCACGTATTTTTCTATCTGCTGTTCGACAAATTCTTCCAGTCTTTTTAGCCTTCTTATTCTTTCGATGTTGGGGTTTAATCTTTTCATCTTGCGGTGAGAATCAGGATGCATAATATTATTTATACGTTAAAACTAAAATAGTTATTGTATGTTGGTCAATGAAGCAATGAATAAGAATGTTGTGGTGGTTAAGAAAGATGCTACCATAAAGCAGGCGTCTGAGGTAATGGCGAAGGCTAGAATAGGAAGTCTGGTTGTTGTAGAGGGAAGTAAAATAGCTGGAATCGTCACGAGCAGTGACATTATTCGATCGATTGCGCAAGATAAAGTTCCTGAGAACACTCTGATTGAAGATGTGATGTCCAAAAGAGTTTTTACAGTTGAACCAGATGCTAATATTCAGGATGCAGTAGATGTGATGGTTGAAAACAAGATACGCGAATTGCCTGTTGTTGAGAACAACAAGATAAAGGGAATAATTACTGTGACTGATATAGCTGTTGTCGAGCCGAAACTGATTGCGAGCATTGCTAGCCTGTTGTCGATGCAGTTTCCTGGATATCGCGGTGGATAAAGTTTAGGTGAATTTTATTAAAGCACGTGTACTTTGCAAATCACATGGAAAATTATCTATGGAGAAGATAATGATAAAGAATGGTAATCCTGTTTGCAACAAATGTTTTTCTGTTTTAGAGTTTGCTGACGTGAGACCGAGAAGTGTTTAACGGCTACACCATTTGTAATGCAATAGGCTGACTTGTGACATATTTTTCTGGCTCACGCAACATTTCCTCAAGTCCAGAAAATAATGCTAAATATGCCATTGTCACCGGTAAGCCGTATCTCATTTGTTCTATAGGAGCTACTTTTGGACTATGAGAATTGAAGACATCGTTTCCTATCTCGCTACCTCTTGGCAATGGATGTAAAAGTCTTGTTTTCTCTGGTAACGCGTCTAAAATATTGAAAGTAATTTGATACTTGAATTCTTTGTAAATTTCATCCCGAATCTCTTTTTTCTTTCTTTCGTCAAAGTTATCATAGTCTGGATAGCGTTTTCTTGCCTCTCTTTCAAATTGTATTCTTGTTGCATACAGAACAACTCTTGCATTACTAGGAATTTCAGATGCAGAATTGGCTAGGTTATTAAAATTGAATTCCTCGTACCCATTCGGATAATATTCTTCTGGCAAACGAAGTTCATCGACCGGAAATCCGATTACCTTATTACCTGAAAATTTTCCTATACCCTTTACAAGCGAATGAACGGTTCTGCCATACTTAAGATCTCCAACAATCAACCAAGTCAATCCGTTCAAGGTTCCTAATTCTTCCATAACTGTATAAAAATCAAGCAAAGTTTGAGTTGGATGTTCGTTTGAACCGTCCCCACAGTTTATTACACGTGCTGTGTTGTTTTTTAATTCGTCTATTAACTTAGAGAACTCATGGGGCGCATAACGTTTTGGATGCCTTATAGCAAGTATATCTGAAGTTTGTGCAGCGGTTATAACTGTATCTTCCTCCGATTCGCCTTTTTCCATTGAGGATGCTTCGGGAATTAACGGTGGATTGTATTTTCCGCCCATAGTAAGCATTGCGGCTGTGTGACGATCGATTGTTCTGCTACTAGGTTCAAAAAACATCGGCTTTAGGATTCTACCTTTTAAAATAGATAGTTCACTACCTTCTCCTGAGAGATGTTTAAGTTTTCTAGAAAAGTCAAGCACACTCTCTATATCTGACCTCGAGAATTGATCTATGCTTAAAAGATGTCTATGTCCTCTCCAACCAATCTCAACCATTAAAAAGAAATATTGTACAGTAAAGTTTAAATAGTAAAAACTGGTTTTACTGTTTGCGAATCATAAACACGACCATTAACAACTGTATATACCGCACGCCCAGGAAAAGTCATGCCTTCGAATGGCGACCAGCCGCATTTTGTATATAGCATGTCACTGGAGATTGTCACCGGCCCATTGTGATCCAGCACAGTAAAATCTGCCCTCTTTCCTACTTGTATCCTACCTCTATCAGTTAACCCAAAAAATAATGATGCAAGATATGTTGTTGACATGATTCTTTCTGGCGGTATGCCGTATTCTCTCATCAAAAACGCAACGACATTTCCATAAGTGTCTAATCCTGGCACACCGCTTGGCGGATTGGAACCTGATTTCTCTTCTCTAGTATGTGGTGCGTGATCTGTTGCAAGAAAAGTTATGTCGCCCGACCTCAGGCCTTCAATCATAGCTAACCTGTCTTCTTCTGTCCTCAAGGGTGGATTCATTCTTCCATAATTCCCTAATCTTCGCATGTCATTTCTAGTTAGAAGAAGATGATGGGGGGTAATCTCACAGAATATTGTGCCATTTCTTTTTTTCCTGTATTCCTTTATCAGATTTAATGCTTCAGCAGTAGATAAGTGAGCTATGTTCACTTTGTCTGGGTTGTGTGATAAAAGTGCCTCTACAGCTTTTATTTCGGCTTCTGCTGACCTAACATCGGCATGCTTTTCAGGATAGTCTCTGTACTTCAAGTTTTCTGCATCTCTCTCCATAATTTCTTCATCTTCGCAGTGGACTGTAGCAATTTTAGAAGTTGTTTGTATTCGTTTGAGAGATTCTCCAAGATATTCTGTTGGTAAAATAAACCCGCCTGTACTTCTTCCCATGAAAATCTTGAACCCTGCAACTTGCTCGCTTAACGATGGAATCGAATCCAAATTTTCAGGTAGAGCTAAAGCATAGAAGCGTATATTTACTTTTCCTTCCTTGTCCGCCCTTTCTCTTTTTTGTCGGACCATATCACTGGTTGTTACAGGAGGTTGTGTATTAGGCATATCTATCACTGTTGTCACCCCACCATGCAATGCAGCCATGCTCCCTGTCGAAAAATCTTCTTTATGCTCACCTCCGGGAACTCTCAAGTGAACGTGAGTGTCAATAAAACCGGGGAAAATTAAATGCTTTTCTAAATGTAGAATATTATCTCCCTTAACATCCGAACTAATTTCAGTTATTACTCCATCATCTACGCCTATTCTAGATTCATAGACACGATCCAAATCTACAATTCTACCTTCTAAGACTAGTTGATGGTTGGAAGTCATTTTATATCAACTCCAACCAAGTCTTTAATAGTAGGAACGCCGTCCCTTTCCATTCTTGCAATTAACCCGCGTTTGATTTCATCGGCAAGTCCCCATCCACCATATACCAATCCCGTTCCAAGTTGTATAGCACTCGCCCCTGCTCTAATCATATTGTAAGCATCATCAGCATCCATAATTCCACCAACTCCTATGATCGGCATCTCGCCATTAGTCTTTCTATAAATATGTTTGACGGCTTGTCTAGCCTTTTCAGTCAGTGGTCTCCCGCTTATGCCGCCAGTTTCATTAGCGTCAAGAACAGACGTGTCTACAGTAGTATTTGTAGCGATTATTCCGTCGACTCTGGTTTGTTTTACAACTTGAATTACCTCATCGGTATCTTCATCCGCTAAATCAGGCGAGATTTTAACAAACATGGGAGGAATATGATCTTTCTTATGCTCATCGGCAAGCTCTGCACTTCTTCTTTTCAAATTAGACAACAAAGGATAAAGTCTATCGCCTTCCTGAAGTGTTCTTAATCCTGGCGTGTTCGGCGAAGAAACGTTTACTACGATATAACTAGCAAATGGAAATAGATTATCAAGAGAAAATAAATAATTTTCTACTGCTCTATCTAATGGAACATCTTTGTTTTTTCCTATGTTTATCCCAACTGGAATTCTAGGAGACTTCCCTTTCAGTCTAAGTGCAACACGTTCGGATCCTTCGGAATTGAATCCCATTCTATTTATCAGGGCGTGATCTCTTGGGTATCTAAATATTCTTGGCCGTGGATTCCCATCTTGTTGTTGTCCTGTGACTGTGCCAACTTCTGTATAACCAAAACCGACAACGTGAAGAACATCGACAGTCCTTCCGCCTTTGTCGAAGCCTGCAGCGAGACCAACAGGATTTGTCACTGTTATACCGCAAATGTCTGTCTCAAGCCGCCTATCATAGTAGGATCTTAAACCATCTCCAGCAAGGTATTTTATAGGGCCGGAAAATCTATCTGCAATACCAGCAACAATATTATGAGCGGTCTCGGGGGGCAATTGAAAAACAAGAGGTCTTATAGTTCTGTAAACAGACATTACTCCCTAATTCTCAAAAAAACCTTAAATAGGTGAAAGTAATTTGGAAGGCTTTTAAAGATTATTTTTGTCTGCTAATTGCTTGAGATATCGTTGTTGTTCTGGGTCTTGGTATCTCCTTGGATTTTCCAGAAAATCTGACAGAACTTTAAACTCTACTGATGTTAAATCGTCCTTTAGAAAATCTAGTCCTTGACCTCTGAAAGATAATAGAGAATAAATTGTAAGTCCTAGTTTTCGTGCTAATTCTGCAGACTCTTCAAACCCGTAATCAATTGCGATACACATGTCATCATATCGAACATTTTTTATATTTTTTGTAGACAAAAAATGTTCAAATTGCCTTAGTGATACTCTTTTTGCATCAAGGAAGGTAGTAACATCGTCGACTAAAGCTACTGTATCACCAGAATACACCTCACCTTCTACAAGTGAATGTTCACCATATGATGAGCTTGCTTTAGCTATTTCTTTTTCGAAATCTTCTACAGTTCTGACATTTGGCATCCTACGAGTCCCGAGAGAAGGAATCCCATGAAGTAAAGTAATTCCAGCGCTTAATGGTCGACCAGCATAGTCAACTCCTAGCGTTACATGTTTTGGTTTATCATAATCAGCTTCTCGAATTAAAGTTTTCCCCATGCCATCTGAAGCCAAGTTAAATAAATCGGGATAAGATGTTAGTGGACGTAAATTTATGTAAATAGGCGCTCGTAAACCCGAAATCCATTCCCATCCATTGGGGTTATCTCTATACCATGTGCGCAACAAACCTACTTCTAATAGACCTTTTAGAAAACGTTTTCCCAATTCCTGTTTTTCTCTTTGCCAATTTGAAGAAGACATCTAAATATCTATGGAGATAAAAATTAAAAAGGGATAAACTAAACAAATAATTGACTTATACCATTATAATGCTTTTACCACTTCATCTCTCTGCAAAGCAAATCGTTCAGCTGCTTCTGCAGGATTATCTACTCCGTAAATATCAGAACCAATGATGGCATAAGCTCTGTTTCTTAATAACGGAAACATGATATCTAATTTTCCACCCTGACGACCGACTCCAGTCGCAAAAATTTGCCTCCTTGTGATTTTTCTGTAATCCTTTAGCACATCAGGTAAATTAGCCGGTCCAATATAACCATCTACACCTACATCTTCACCAAGCGCAAATATTAAATCGGAAACAGATAAATATGGGAGTCTCCAATTACCGTCCTTCTTACTTATTGCTATTTCTTCAAGGTTATCTAAAGCAACTTTATATTCCAACTGACTTAACATTCTAAGAGTTAAGTCTAAGTCGATTGGCTGATCAAAAAATAATGGGGCGCCTTCATGTGTCATGTAAGGTAAAGTCAGTACCTTTCCACCCCTTTCGTGAGCAACTTGAACGTCTTCATGTATGCTTGAAGTTCCGACTATTGTATGGCATATAACATAATCAACACCCGCATCAATAGCAGGACCAATTATTTTCGCGTTGCTACCTTCGCCGAATTGTCTTGTAGTCATGTTTCTAGCACCTATGTCAGCAACCTTAAAATCGGCAACAATTGGTTTGCTTGTTTCCCCTTTAACACGTCGGATAAGTTCTAAACCTCCTGGAAGGGTTGTAGTCAACCCTAGTTTTATTGCGTCGACAAAAGGTGCAACTTGCTTTGAAACTTGCAATGCCTTTTCAGGATCCGTTATATCGTTTGCAAGAACTATGCCATACTCTCTTACATCCATATCGGAAATTTAAAAAAAAAGTATAAATAGAAGAAAGCAATTTCACAACATTTAAGAAGATTTTATGCAATGTCCGAAATGCAGAAGCAAAGATTTGAATTTCCTCCCCTGGCTTGGATTGATATACGAATGCAGGAAATGTGGGTTGAGAACTCCTGTAGCAATTTCTAAAAAGAAATGATACGTCGTACGTACGACATTATGGACGACTTTAACAAACTATACGACTACAGTTTCGTATTTTTGGCTTCCACGTATTCCCCTTGTGTATAACTCATTTGTGCTTATTACGATTCCATGGGCGAAATATCCATCATTGTCAAGCAATGCTTGTTTGACTCTTTCTGGAGTCAAACCGTCTCGCGGAATTACAAGATATAACTCAACACTTCCACGACCATCTAACACATACCCAAGATGACTTACAGTTTTCCTTATGCTAACTGCTTGCAGAGATGACAATATACGGTCCATATAGAATCCTCCTGCCTCTTTAGCAGTTTTTTCCAAAATGTTCGGAGGCACATCAACTGTTATTGATACCTGAAAAGAATCTGGAAATGTGATAGGTTTCAACTCATCAGCACGAAATATTATTCTTTCTCTTCCACCATTTTGTACCGTAATGACCCTACATTAAATTTGTTGGTCAACACTTATAAGTTTGAATACTCAACTTGGATAACTGTAACTCAAAACCAAATTTCCTTTATCGTCTCGTAGAAACAATGCATCTCCATCGTTGTTCCAAACCGCATATTGCTTCTTATTCCAGTACAGTTTGTCTCCCGCATTATTACCAGAACCTGTATACAATGTAACTTTTGAATTACTCCCTAGGACAACTCCTTTGAAAGTGTACGTATTCGTCGCCTCGTCTTTCACAATCCAGCCATCCATTTTAATACCACTATCGCAGTTGTTCTGGAAAGTGACATACTCGCCATTCAAGTTCTCATTATCGTTGCCGGCCGCATTATAATTGAACTCCACTATTTCAATGCATGCCTGCACACCAGAACCAGTCCACACACCCAACTCCTTTTCTTTTGCATCCTTCTCAGCCTCCTTGAATTCAAGATAATATTTCTCATCAGGATTCAGTATGTAGACCGTCGCATAACCCTCCTTGACCATCTGAAGATTAACAAAAGTTTCTCCGATGAAAATGTATCTTAGCAGCCTGTCATACCGATCTTTGTCTTCAGGTCCAGATTCCAACTTAACATTTTTCCCTAGGACGAGAATTTCTAGCCTGTCTGTTGCTTCCTTGTAATAATGCTCATCCGCTTCAGGAGCGTTAATGCCCAGTAGGCGAATAGAGTGGCCAGTTTCCAGTTTTACAGTATCTCCGTCTATAACTTCTGCTACTATGAACGACTCTGATACTTTAACACTCGCTGCGGTTTGACTAGTACAACCCGATATAATTGCAATAGTTGACAAGGCAAGAAACAGACTAATTTTCGTATATAGAGAGTATACATTCACTTATTATCCCGCCGATTTCTTCTTTTCTATCCTGATTCCTTCCTCAAATGCGACGTCGTCCTTCTTTCCATACTCTTCTATAACTTGAGATGTTACTTCAGTTCCTAATCTGTTCGCGCAATCTCTGCATACTGTGACTACTTTATGCGTGTCCTCATCGCCTGCAGTAAAAACAATCGCATTTCTCTTACAAATCGAACATTTTCCCTCGAAGGTTGCCGAAAGTTTTATTTTCATCACAAATAATTCAATTTCATTGCATAAATCTGTTAAATTTTCTCAAAGAGAATTTTAGATAACATTTATATGTAAGAAATGCGAAATAATATTATAATTAAATCGAGGTGTAAACTTTGGCAAAGAAAAAGAAAAAGCGATAACTGACAAAAATTTTTTAGTTTTTTTTGATTTTTCTTTTCTTCTTATATTCTAAATTCAAACCATTTCACTTTTTTGTTCTCAATCAATTCCTTGAGTTCATTCTGATTCTTGCTCAAATTACTGTTGCCGGATTTCACCTCGCAAAAAACAATCTGTTTTGGTGATTTCTCGGAGTATCCGTCGAATATTACAAAATCAATAGGGTCCCCAAGCCATCTTAAATCATGTGCGTTGTAAGGGAATTTTTCTAGGAATGGAATCAGTTTTTCCAGAGCTTTGCCGGACAATGTTCTTGCACTTCGCATGATTGCATCTTCTCGTATTCTGGTTTCCTCCTTCTCTGACCATTCCTTGATCCTTTGTTCGAAACCTGACTTTAATCGGACATATTTGACAGAAAGAAAGACAATGACGATAAACAAAACAGCAACGAATATTTCTAGCAGAACCATCTTCTCACATTATTAATTTATTTCACAAAGATTAATTCTGGTTATGGTTTTAGTAGAACTGTTGGCTGGATTTGTCACGAGTGCAATCTCTCAGGTAGGATATGTCGGCGTGTTTTTTTTGATGATGCTGGAAAGCGCATTGATCCCAATCCCTAGCGAAGTTATCATGCCATTTTCTGGATTTCTCGTCGCTAGCGGAGAGTTTAATCTTTTCTACATACTTGTTGCTGGAACCATAGGCAATCTAGTCGGTTCGTTGATAGCTTATTATGTGGGGTCGTATGTTGGAAGGGGATTGGTTCTCAGATACGGAAAATATGTTTTGATTGATAAGAGCCATTTGGATTTGGCCGACAGGTGGTTCCAAAAGTTTGGGGATAAAATAATTTTTGTCAGTAGAAATCTACCAGCAGTCAGGACTTACATATCTTTACCGGCTGGGATTAGCAAGATGAATGTGTTTAAATTTTCCATGTACACCCTGATAGGTTCGATGCCTTGGAATTTTGCGTTATTATACGCGGGTGTTTTACTAGGGAAAAACTGGGAAATAATCTTAAGATATACGACAATCTTGGATATCATCGTTGTGATTACCGGACTGATTTTCGTCATCTGGTTTCTGAAGAAAAGAATAAGATAGCCCCGTGCGGATTCGAACCGCAGTCCCGAGGGTTCTTCCTTCATCTTTTATCAGAGCTTTGGAAGTCCAAAGCCTCGTGTGCTTCTATGGTTGACAAATGACCACTACACTACAGGGCTATCCAGATATATAATTGTGGAAAATTATTTAAAATAATGGTTCTCGAGACTTTTCTTGGCTTGATTTATCAAGGAAGTTATTTTGCTATTTTTATCGTCAGCTTTATAGGCAGTTCGAGTGTAATAGTCCCATTCCTGCCTTTCCCGTCATATTTGCCTATAGTGGCCGGGATTGGTGTCGGGTTGAGTCCGCTGCTAGTGGGTCTGACCGCAGCCACAGGTTCAATTTTCGGAGATATGATAGGATACCTAGTTGGCATGGGTGGCAGTGCTACGATTGAAAAATTTGAAAAGAAGACTCCGCGTTTCATTAAAAAATTTGAAAAATTATATTCCAATGTAGGATTCTGGGCTGTACTTTTATTTGCTTTTCTCCCGCTTCCTTTTGATATAATCGGTATTTTGAGCGGAGCATCCAAATACAACTTTAGAAGATTTTTGCTGGCACTGACTTTAGGCAGAATAACGAGAACTTTGCTTATCGCATATGGTGTCTCTTATGCTATTCCATTTGTATCGAATTTATTCTCTTAAACTTAATTGAATGTTATGTATAAACAGATTATTATAGTTCGTCGCGATTTAAAAATTGGACAGGGTAAGCTTATAGTGCAATGTATTCATGCATCTATTGGTAGCATGAAACTTGTTAATAAACAAATTATTAAAAATTGGGAGTTTGAAGGTAATAAAAAAGTTGTATTGAAAGTTAACAGCTTGCAGGAAATGAAACAGATAGAAAGCAGGATTAAGAAAGTCGGAATTCCCTATTTTCTTGTGAAGGATGCAGGATTGACGCAATTGAAGGCAGGAACTGTTACTGCATTAGGCATAGGGCCTGTCAAGGAAAGGGATGTAGATAAAATAACAGGAAAGTTGAAACTTCTTTAAATTCTTTAGCCGTTAATTCAAAATCATGCTGTTAATCGACATATTGTACATTCTGATACTTGGAGTGGGGGCTTACTACAGCTTCTTTAATCTGATTCTGTGGATGGATAACAGGAAAAAACTGATAGAAAACAGGAAAATCTACAGCTTCCCTTCCGTGAGTATTTTGATTCCCGCGTATAACGAAGGTGGCTCGATAGAGAAGACCCTAGAAAATATCTTGAGAATCGATTACCCGAAGAAAAAAATAGATGTTATTGTCATTGATGACGGAAGCCTGGATGGGACATACCAAAAGGCAAAAAAGTACGAGAGAAGAAATCTGAAAGTGCTGACAAAAAAAAATGGCGGCAAGGCGAACGCAATAAATTTCGGATTAAAGCACGCTAAAGGTGAATTTGTAGTTGTAATGGATGGAGATAGTCTGCCGAGCAAGAGTGCTCTTAAGAATTGCATGAAATATTTTAACGAAACTAATGTCGTGGCTGTTACTACGCGGATCCTACCCACCAGAGAAAAGCTTTGGCAGAAACTCCAACATGTTGAAGGCATGCTGGTGTCATTCCAGAGAAAACTACACGAATTTCCCAACGTCATTAACTGCACACCAGGACCATTTAGTGTATATAACAAAAAAATACTGGAAAAGGTTGGCGGGTTTGATGAAAAAAATCTTGTTGAGGATGTGGAGATAGCCTGGCGATTATTGTCAAGGGGATATAAGATAAAGCTGGCGTTTGATGCGCACGTGGATTGTGTTTATCCTTATTCATTTAATATGTGGTGGAAGCAAAGAACCCGCTGGAGCATTGGCGGTTTTCAGACTCTGTCTAAATATTTTGGCCATATGTTCAAGAGAAATACTCATGGTGTAGGCAGTTTCCTTGTCCCGACTTCAATTATAGGATATACATTTGCTGTGATTGGAATCGGTCTTTTCCTCTATCTTATTGGCGGACAGTTGGTAAATCTCTCGCTATACCTGTACAAATCTCTGTCATTGGGGCTGAATCCTTTTGACGTTTTATCTATAGGTTATTTGCTGGACTGGAAAAGATTGTACGGCATAATACTTGCCGTCGTGTTTCTTATAACATTGAAGATTGCATTGAACCTGCATAGAATAAAAATCAATTTTCTGCTTGTCCTTTTGTACATGTTCGTATACGCAACGCTTTTCCCTTTTATAAATCTTAATGGGCTGTATAAGTATCTAAGAAAAGAACGTGGATGGCTGACAAAATGAACATTTATGCAAAAGCTTTGATACCGACCCTGCTAGTATTTTTGATTGGCATAATGTTTGGCATATGGGTTGATAATTTCAGGGTTGCAGAAGTGAGAAAGAGTATTTCCGAGTCGGAGATAAACTGGAATGATGCGCAACTATTCAACTCTTATTTCAGAGGAATAGGTTTGGAATCTTGTGATGTGGCTTTGGAACAGAATTTGGCTTATAACGAAAAAATCTATCAGCGAGGGCTGGAAGTTGAAAAGGTTTTAAAAAATAATGTGTTCACTCCGGAAGCCCTGCAGGAGTGGAAAAGATACAATCTGCTTCAGATACAATTCTGGTTGAACAGCATAGAATTGAAGAAAAGATGTGGATTTGATTACAGTAATGTTGTGCATCTGTTTAGATTGAAAGAGGATTCCATAGTGGAGGAGGCGGACAACAAAATACAATCAGCTATCCTTCTCAATGTCAAGGAAAAATGCGGGAACAAAATCATGCTTATTCCTGTAACGACTGATCTGAATCTTATTGTGGTAAATTCCATAATAAGGCAGTATAACATCACCAGATATCCGTCAATAGTCATAGACGAGAACATAGTTCTTGAGGGAACTACATCAGAAAAAGAATTGCTCGCAATATTAGACTGTGATGTTCAGAGCTGACATCAGGAATTTTATTGTCGCCAAATCAAAGTCCTTTTGTGTTTTGCCTTTGATGTACACTGTATGACTATTCAGCTCTACGCCTGTATCGGCGGCTAGAGACGGTGGAACCAATGCTATCACAATATTTTCAACGCTTCCACTCAGGTCTGTGAACGACTCGACCTCTTCCCCGTTAAAGTTGACGACCCATCCGAATTGATTATACGCCACATTCAATTTATAGGTGATTTCAAATGCATTCACAGCTGTAAGCTGATTATCAGAAGAATCCACAAAAGCTATCGTGATGTTTTGTATTTCCGGATCCCATATCATGTCCAGAATGGTTTTTTCGTCAGGATAAACGGATATGTTTTTTGCTAATCTCAAGTCATCCCTGAATGACAGCTCGACTCCTTGGAATTCGTATCTTGTCACCGGCTTTGATTCTGTGTAAGTCAATCCTGCTATAGCAATTGTAGCGATGAGCAAGAATGCCAAAAAGACTAGCTGCCTTTTACCGAATTTCATAGAATTAAGATTGACTAGTGAACTATAAAAACATTTTCGAGAGATTCTTCAGGTGAAATTTAATAGAAAAAGAAAAAGAAGGGGAAAGTAAATTAATCCTTCTTAGTTGTTAGCTCTTATGCAGCTGTTACTGTTGCTGTTGCTAGAGCAGTACCTGTGACTTCTACTTTGCCACCTGTTATGGTAGAAAGCTTGGTCGCATATGCTTGCAACACGCTTGCCGCTAGTCTTGTATCTTCAGCTCTTGTTCCTGCAACTACGACTGCACTCTTGCCTGTAGCGAACGCATCGTCAACCACTTGTATGATACCAACATTCTTTGCTGGCCAATCTGAACAACCGTAAGCGAACTTACCGGCTGTCTTCAAGTCAGCTACGAGAGAGTTCTTACATGGTCCACCGACTAGAACTAGGCTTTTGCCTGTCTTATCGGCTGATGTTACTTCGCTGTCAAGCTTTGCGACTGCAGTTGTAACTGCTACGACTTCCTTGACTGTTCCACCTGTTGTTGTCGCTGCCGCACCAATCTTACCGAACTGTACTAGTCCGTAGACTGTTTCTGGCGGTATTCCTAAGACTGCCTTGTCACCTTCGACGTTGGATTTGACTGTGTACAGCTTTACACCATCGTCTGTGATTATTTCTGCTACTGATTGTAGAGTCACATCAGCTAGTCTATCTCCAGTTGAATCACCGATTCTTGCTAATGCATCGTTTGCATCGGCAGAACTAGCTGTGGTTGCACCTAACCTGAATTCAGGCGGTGTGCTTGTTGATGACTGTGACTTGTTTTGGAATGCGAACTGTGCTTGAACTTGTGCTCCGAAAGCATCTTGTGTGACATTGGATATTGTCACGTTATCGAACAGTGTAGTGTTGTCGAATCCTGCAATCAAGTAGTAACTCTTCTGTGCACCTGGTCCACCGTATGAGAGAGTCAACTCTACATTAGTGACTGTTCCCACACCTACATTAATTTCTCGTGGCCATACACCATCTGTGTTACCTGTCAATGCATCTGCACTGACTACTCTACCTGTTGACTTGTCTTTGAAAGCCAACCAATAGATTTGATTACCGAACGTTGCTGCTGAAGCTGAAGCGTTGAAGAGAATGTAGGCTTCGTCGTAACCTGCTGTTCCATTCACGATTGAACCTGCCACATCTGTGGTTATCTTAAGACCGTTCAATCCTGAACCACCACCGTTGGCGCTAGTTGAGTAACCAGTTGCAACGGTAGAGTTGTATACTGTTATACCTGTTGTTGGCTCTATTGTTAGCTTTGCGAACTTGTCTGGAGTGTAACCTGCAAACTTGAGTTCGAAAACGTTGTTAGGCCCTGTGAATGTGCTACCTACGACTCTGTATCTCTGATCGTCTGTTAATGACGCAGGTGAATATACGACTTTGATGAAGTTACCTGTTGAAACCTGACCTGCTGTACCGGTAAAGTCACCGGAAATCTTCCAGTCGCTTCCGAATTCTGTTACTGTTGATGTATCTGAAGCGTCAAATGTCTTTTCGATGTCACCCTTGCCTGCAAGTAACTGGGCGTAACCAGATACTCCGGAAGCTGTGGCACCTGAGCTTAACACTCGATAGTTGTACGTTGCTCCGCCATACGTGACGGATTCTGTGCTACCTGTGTTAATGCCTGACTTGACGACATTTCCTGACGGATCTGTGATTTCAATCTTTGCTGTGCTTGAAGAGAATGACTGGGTAACCTTGAATGTAAGGTCGCCTGCTTTCAATGACTCTCCGTCACTCAAAGTTTGAACAGATCCTACTAATGCTTTGAAAGATGTAGCGTCTGGTATTGCAACTATCTGGAATTCCCTACCAGCCACATTGACTTTCAATGGGTTGGCATAGGAAGTTGTATTTGCTGTTGTGAATGAAAAGTCGGCTGCTGCTATGGAATCGTCAAAGACGTATTCGTAGGTTGTAGCGTTGTTCTCCAACCTCATCTTTAATGTTCCGTTTATTGGTGATGATGTATCGTGTGTGAATTGTAAAGCTGATCCTGAATCATCCAGCTCTACTTGTTCATGGTAATTGTGCTTTGTCCCTCTGTATTCAAACTGACCTTCTTTCAAACCTGAGAAGTGGAACGTTCTTATTTTGGCTGGTAAGTTGTTACCAGTTGAACCCGCTATCTGTCCCAGATCTGTGTCCGAAGGTATTCCAACTTTTCTTTCTATTCCTGTCAGTCCTGCTGAAGTCGTCCCTGATACTGTAGTATCCTTATACGATAGTTGAGCAAGGTTAGCTGCTACATCGATAGCACCAGCTACGTCGCTGGCTGCTGCACTGGCACCAACTACTACGTAAAAGTCTCCTACTTTACCAAGGAATGTCGGATATGTACTTAGAGCTGTTGCGCCCAATGCTGGGCTTACTAGCGTCATGGCTGCCATTAAGGCTGTCATGAAGCTTGCAACAAACTTTTTAAACATTTTTATTTTCCTCACTTATCCTCGATCTGCCTACTA
The DNA here is from genome assembly GCA_964570195.1 of uncultured archaeon. Lineage (GTDB taxonomy): Archaea > Aenigmatarchaeota > Aenigmatarchaeia > CG10238-14 > SCSR01 > JACOWB01. The sequence continues at coordinate 12,977 of CAZMWU010000005.1, read as the reverse complement.
TCTCATGCGTAGTCGATAGTAGACAGTGCTTGGGTTTTCTTAGTATTAATTAAGTGTTTCTGACCATATATAGGTTGCCTGAAACGATTTACACGAAAAATTCGGAGTTAAGAAACTATATCAAACACACCTTCATGGGCTAATCTAACGTTGCTAATTGTTTCTAGGAACGAAATAAAACGATTTAGATAAAAATAAGATTCTAAGTGACTTCAAATTTCTTCCGAGCTAATTTAAGCTTATTCGTCCTGCCAAGCCTTGTGACATCAATTAATCCACGCTCTTGTAGCCTTTTAACAACCCGAGACACCTTTGCCTTTGACAAATTCGTTTCCTGAACCACCTTTCTTTGGTTGATTTCTCCGCCTGCATTAGTTATCACCTCCACAACCTTCCTCTCAAAGTCATCCAAAACTGACAGTATGACCTCTTTAGGCTTTTTAATGCGTTTATAGAAGACGAAACCTGTGGCTCCTAACACCAAAAATGATAGGACACCGACAATTGCCAAAGTTGTCGGAAATTGACTCTTGACTGGTTCGTATAATGTTTGAAATTTGAAAGGTTGGTCTGTAGTTAGATTAGCCAGATTCCAATTTACGATAATTCTCCTCCCATCACTGACTATGTTGGTGGCTGGGGGAACGACTGCCGGAATTAGTGATGTATTGGTAAGCGCGTACCCTTCGGGCAACCTTACCGCTGCAAACGCCTGGTCAATCGGCTGATTTAAAGAGATATCCAGGCTAAGCAAATTTTTGCCGTCAACCGACTTGACGAAATCGGTTGTTTCGAATTGCAATTCAACAGTTCGTTTTTCTTTGGTCAGATTCAGTTTACAGACTATGATGCTTGCAGCACCGGATGTCACAGCACAATCTGTCGGCCCAGCGTTGCTTGTCGCCTTGAAATCCTTGATAATCCCGAAAATAGGAAAGGTGAACCCTGCGACCGGGTCGAGAAATGTGATTACCGATTTTACTTTCGCATTCCCGTCCGGATCCATATCGACATCAGTGCCATAGAACTGGATTGCCGCATACGCCCCAGGTGTAAGATACAATATTGAAACAATCGCTACCAGAATTGAAACAATTTGAAACAGTTTCACATTATTAGAATGTATTACCGATATTTATGCTTTACCATCAAGAAACAAAATTTAATGCGAAACCACATTTCGGGCATCTGTTATCAATGATTTTGGTTTTTTTGACAGAAGAGTTCTTCCTCTCGACCACTAATTCCCGGCAGTTATGGCAGAATGTGCTCTCATCCTGATGAGGGGGTGTTGAATGAATGTAGACATATCTTAATCCTTTTTTTCGAGACTCTTCAGCCAGTCGTTCCAGAGTGGAAACAGGAGTAGGAGGCAGTGACTCGTTTCCCTGAAACTGCAATAAATGCAATGGTGTCTCGGCCCCAAGCTCGTGGCTTATCCATGCCGCCAATGAGTTGCATTCCTCCAGATTATCGCCTATTTGAGGTATGATCTGGTTCGTTATCTCAATGAAGATCTTCTGTTTATGCAACTGCTTCAAACTATCAAAAACCGGTTGCACTTTCTTTGCCAGCATGTATTTTTCATACAAACCTGCGTTTCCGGATCCAAAAATTTTTACCACTGCGGCGTCCAAGAACTTGCCGAGTTTTTTGATGGGCTCTTCTGTAGTGTAGCCGTTGGTGACCATGGTCGTTTTTACATTCCCCCTGTGTGCATATCTGGCTGTCTTAAAGGCGAACTCAAACCATACCATAGGCTCTGTGTAGTTGAATGTAATGGATTTGCAGTTCCTTTTCTCGGCCGTCGCTACCACCTGTTCTGGGATATGGTACTGGTATTTTGCCTCTAATGGATTGTCGTGCAATATCTTATGGCTTAATTCAAAGTCCGAACAGAATACAGACTTGACGTTGCACCCCGGCAATCCGACAAACAGCGAATCTGAGTTCGGGTTGAAGTGGAATAAATGACTTTTTTCTATTTTTTCAACATTTAGGGCAACCACCCTGCCGAAAGCCAGCGCAAAAAGCTTATTGTCCCGGTTTTCTCTTGTTGAAGAGAAGTCGGTCTTTCCTTTGGGTATAAAATCCTCTCTTGCCGATACCGAGTCCCTTATGCCATTTCTCTCCTTGCGCCAGAACTGGGCTTCCTCTAGTTCTTCTTTCAACTTGGCCATAAACACCCCTGGATAGGATTAATATATATGGTCGCCAAAAGTAATAAGCAAGTGCCTCAGTAGCTCAGTCGGTTGTTAAAGATAAAGAGCAATTGCTTCGTATGATGAAGGAAGAGCAATAGGTCAAGGGTTCGATTCCCTTCTGAGGCTTATTAATTTAAACCCAAAAATATTATTGGATGCTTATGGAAATAGTTCTGCATTTCAAGCCGGAAAATTTGGCGAGATGTAAGGAGATTCTACTTACTGATGATGTCGTTGGCAGGGCTAGTCTTGTTTTTAAGGAAGGCTCTATTATCGGCAAGGACGGGTATTTCTGTTATTTATCAGGGACTGAAGAACAGTGCAAGAAGGCTTTGGAATTAATCAAAGACTTGGCTGAAGAAGTGGAAGACGAAACAAAATCACAGTTGATAAATAAAATTAAAGAGGAAGAGGATAAGGCTATAGAAGGATTCGGGAATATCCTAGGTTGATATTTTTATTTAGAAAGTAATTTAATTTATGCGCCAGTAGTCTAGCCTGGTAGGACATGAACCCTTTGGGTGTATGCTTGCCAAGTTCAGGAGTTGTAAAAACAACGGAAATGCTCGGGTTCAAATCCCGACTGGCGCATAATTTTTGGTTATGAAGGTACTTACTCTTTCCTTCTTGTGCGGTAAAGTCATATACGGCACCACATATTTCTGAATAAATTGATAGCTTCCTCTAGTAATACCAAACTCAATTTCTACCCAACTTCCGGAAATTACTCTTCCAAATGATTCGAAGAATTTTGTTCTATGTCTTTTATATTGAGAAACTTTTGATTTTAATGTGAATTCTATTTGTTTTTGTAGTATGTCTTGAAAAAGACCGCTGCATAATCTGATTCTACATTGAGGATATTCAGATCGCTTAATTCGAATATCCCCATCACCATCAACAAGTCCTGCCAAATAAGCCCCAAAATATTTCGGTTCTGTAACAACCCAAACAGGAGGAATAAATAAAGGGGATAAAATGATGCCTAGTTTCTTAAATAGAGGTAATAGCTCCTTAACTCCTATGTGAAATCTCCACTCGTCTCTTCCTTTTGTCTCCCATATATAACTGTGTCTGCCAAATATTTTAAAAGAAATATCTCTGAATCTCTCTAACATGGGTAGTGATTTCGAACATACCGCTATACCAAGTTCTGAACGAATTTTATCTCTCTTCGTGTACCTAGTTAAACACCCGTCACTCTGTGATACACCTATCCAATAAGATAACTCTTCTGACAATTCAACTTTCAATTTTTGTTTCATTTCTACCACATAACTTAAATTGTAAAATTTGGCATATCAGACTTTCGGAGGGGTTCGTTTCCCACATTAAATATACGGCTCTCTATCAAGCATTTCCAATACATCATCTGGTAATTCTCTTCGTCTGAAATGAATAAATATTTCTCTACGTGTAGCCGAAGGAGAATCAGAGCTATGGAATGAATTTACAAGTATCCTATCTCCTGGTTGATAATATCTTGATCTGATAGTTTCTTTACCTATTTTATTTGCTAATTCTCTAGCTGTTTCAGGATCTGTTGGGCCTGTTATTTGGCGTAATTTCCGTATTGCATTTTCGCCTTTGATTACATATAGTGCTGTTGGAGCCGATTTTGTAAATTCAACGAGTTCATGGAAAAAGGGTTCATCTCTATGTTCTGCATAATGTCTGCTGGCACTTCTTGGTGTAAAATGGTAAGGATCCTTTTTAGCAACTACAGATAATCCTGAGGGTAAGATATACTCTGATAATATTTCTTCTCTATATGGGTATGCATTAGGTTTTACAAAACCAAAAGTTACTTCAGTCATAACATCGTCTAGAAATCTAGGTAATCAAACTATATAAAGTAGATACTTGTATGACTACCCATATGTAGTGAAAAACATAAAAGCTTATATGTACCAATATTGCACGAAATGTTATGACAAAGAGTGGTAAATATGGTGTATATGGGAAATGCAATCTATAGTAACGCAATGCCTTATTCGACTGTAAAAGCAAAATTTAAGGAATTTGAGTCTCTCCCACCACATGATAGAATCAGTGCAGTCAAGGGTTATCTGGCTGATAAGAAACCATTAATGGTCAAACGTGAAGACTTGCACGATACGCTGAGATTAATTGATGCTACTTTCAGGGATGATGAACCTTGGTTCAGGGCAATAAGCAGCACGACCATAGACGACTATGTAAATTCAGGGTTAATGATACCACAATCAGGCGATTTTTGGAGAGTTGGGGAACCAGGCGTATTCTTTACAAACAGCTATGTTGCAGTGATTAGTCATGCTGACTCTAGAAAGATAATAGTAGCCACGACCAGAAAATTACTGGACCCTGAAGGAAGGGTTGTGGATACAAGGGTTCGAGGTTATGACATCCCTTTTAAGGAGAGATTTCCAGATATTCACCCGTATGACTTTTGGAGAGAAGTCACGAAAAATGATACCATCACTACGGATGGTAATTCATGCACGTTTTCAAAAAGAAGTACTGTCACCAAAAAAGATCTTGTGGCAGAGTTAATCATTGTTTAAGATGTGATACAGAGACATTTCAACAGCTATGGCTTGGACACAATCTAATGGTTTAATGTTTCCTCTCATATGTCCTCTTCCAAAATAAACACTTATATTCTCCGCAAGAGAAATTAGATTAGATACAGATGGCGTTTTTTGGTAGAAGAAAACAGGAAGAACATGAGAATATGCCTGTTGAATTGCCGTCATTATCTTCACTTGATCAACAATTTCCATTAGAGTCACCTGCTCCGCCCCCACCACAGCCGATTAAAAAAGAACCGGAAAAACCTGCGATTGCCCCACTATTTGTCAAGATAGACCGCTACAGACAAATTCTAGGCACTATTGGCAATCTTAAAACAGCATTGGTGATTGTCAAAAATTCCTTAGGCACGCTTCACCAAATAGAAAAAACCCGCGATGCGACGTTCGAAATAGTCAGTGACATAGTCAATAAAATGGACGAAAAGCTAGTTAACCTTGATAACGAATTGCTAAGGCCTGCTGGCTTTCATGAGACTAGCGAGAGCTCTCCTGAAAAGCAGGATATCAGAAGTATCGAAGCTACTGTGGCTGACCTGCAGGGACAGATTGAGCAATTGAAATCAGAGCTAGGAAAGATGATTTAGCTTATACTAATCGTGTCTCCGCTTTGTAATTGGGTTTTCTTAGAGAATCCTGCATTCACTTCTAAAACATACGATGCTTTTTCATCCGGCAAATATATTGGACAATTTATTCTGCATGGTTGCGCATTCTCTACAATATCAACTATTTCCAAATTTTTGTTGATCCAGATTATGTCTATGGGGAAACTCATGTTCATCATCCAGATGCCATGATGTTTTTCATCATTGAAAATAAATAACATCCCTCCGTTAAGCGGCAGTGCTTTTTTAGACATCAACCCCACTGTTTGTTTAAGCGGTGTGTCTGCAATCTCTGCTTTTATAGTCATGCCAGAAAGCTTCACAGTCTTGTAGTGGATTTCATTTTGTGTTAATCTGTTTATTAGCAGTGAAGGTATGATGACCAACAAGCTCAATATGCTCAAAAAAGCGAAAACGGTTACTTTTCTCATCTTATTTATTGAAGGTTTTTATAGTTATTTTAGATATAATCTACTACGCGGGGGTCGCATAGCCTGGTCAATTGCGTGGCGCTCAAGTTAATTGAGCATTGATAAAATATGACATAAGAAACGCCATGGGTTAGTCCCTTCGAGAGTTCGAATCTCTCTCCCCGCATAAAAGTGATTTGATGACAGATGAAAAAGAACTGCAGGAAAAAATGTTTGTTTACAGGACATTAGAGTCTAGACTGGAAGCATTGACACGCCAAAGAGATATGATTAGCAGTAAAATTGTGGAAATCATGTCTACTGCTTCAAGCATTGATGAAATTGATAAAAATCAAAAAAATATCTTGTTTAAACTCGGTGGTGAGGCTTATACTTACGGAAATGTTGTTGATAAGAATAAAATCCTGGTAGAAATCGGTGCCGGTGTCGTATTAGAAAAATCGCTTGAAGATGGCAGAGAGGCATTGAATAAAAGGAAGATGGAAATGGAAAATGTTCTAAAGGAAATTCAGAATAACATATCGCAGATTTCAAATGCAATGGGTCAGTTAGGACCGGAGATTAACACGCTGATACAGAAATCTCAACAACAAAATCTTGCTGGTTAAGTGATTGGATGTTTGGCTTTTTAAAAAAGAAATTTTCTAGTGCAATTGAATCTCTGACTAAAAAAAAGGACGAAGAGGAGAAATTTGAAGAGAAAGTTGAGAAGATAGAAAAGGAAATTGAAAAACAACCAGAAAAAATAGAGAAGGAAACCGAGAAAGTTGTAGAAGAAATAAAAGGAATTGCAGAAGAGAAACCAGCGATTAAAGAATACATAGAACAGGAGCTAAAGCAAGTTGAAAACCTCGAAGAAAAACCAAAAGAAGAGAAAATATCTTTATTCAAGAAGGTCATAAGAAAAATTGCCGAAAAAAAATTATCGGAAGATGATATTAACCCAATTTTAAATGAACTTGCGAATGGTTTGATCGAAGGGGATGTTGCATACGAAGTTGCCGAAAAGATTAAAAATGATCTTAAAGTTTCCTTGCTTGCTTTAGAAGTCAAACGTAGTGAAGTTAAAGATGTGATTATCGGCAGGTTGAAAGGTAGTTTAATGAGCATCTTGAACGTGCCTACTGTCGATTTAATAGAAAATGTGAAATCTGAAAAACCTTATGTGGTGTTGTTTCTTGGTTTTAATGGCTCTGGCAAGACAACGACATTAGCTAAAGTCGGTAAATGGCTGGTTAATGAAAATTATTCGTGCGTGTTTGCTGCCGCTGATACATTCAGAGCTGCATCCTTAGAACAATTGGAGGAACATGCCAAAAAAATCGGTGTGGATGTCATCAAGCATGATTACGGTGCTGACCCCGCTGCAGTTGCTTATGATGCTATTGCACATGCGAAATCAAAAGGAATACATTTTGTTTTGATTGATTCTGCCGGTAGAACGCACATAAACACAAACCTAATGGATGAAATGAAAAAAATTATTCGTGTGAATAAGCCGAATCTGAAAGTATTGGTTATAGATTCTATGACAGGCAATGATGCTGTCTTGCAGACCAGAATGTTCAAGGAACTTGGTGTAGATGCTGTTATCTTTACAAAAGTTGATGTAAATGAAAAGGGTGGCGCTATTTTATCTGTAACGCATGAATTAAAAAAGCCGATTTTGTTTTTGTGCAACGGGCAAGAATATGAAAATATGATAAGATTTAATGCTAAAGAATTTGTTGATAATTTAGTTGGTGATTGATATGTTCGATGATTTAGCCAAAGGTTTGGGAAATTTAATCAGAAAACTTGTTACAGGTACTACGGTTGATAAAAATTCTGTGGAAGAAATTTTAGTTGATCTAAAAAAGATTCTCCTGGAGTCGGATGTGGATATACAGCTGACAAATAATCTTGTAGAAGAAATTAGGGGAAAATGTCTGCAAGAAAAAATTCCAGCTGGGCTAACCCTAAGAGAGCATGTTTTAAAGGTTATTTATGAGGAATTGGTTAAACTGCTCGGTAGCACATCGTCAGAACTGCTAGGAAAAAAGAGATTAATGACAGTCGGGTTGTTTGGTTCCGGTAAAACGACAACCATAGGAAAATTAGCCAGATATTTCATAAAACAAGGATTGAAACCAGCACTAGTTGGATTGGATTACCATCGCCCAGCCGCGCCACAGCAGTTGCAACAGATAGGCAAGCAAGTTGGGGTTTCTGTTTATGTCGATGATAAAAATAAGGATCCTTACTTGGTTGCGAAAACTGCTTTGGAAAAATATTCTGGTTATGATGTTGTTATTTTTGATACAGCGGGTAGGAATGCCTTAGATAAAGAGCTTGCAAATGAACTGAAAAAATTGTCTGACATAATAAAACCAGATGAAGTGTTGTTGGTTATACCAGCAGACTTGGGCAAGGTTGCCAGGGAGCAGGCTGAGGAATTTCACAAGTTGGTTGGCGTTACTGGAGTTGTCATATCGAAAATGGATGGCACGGCGAAAGCTGGTGGTGCATTAGCCGCTACCAGTGTAACAGGATCCAAGGTGAAGTTCATTGGTACAGGTGAAAAACTTGAAAATTTGGAGTTATACAACCCTGAGAGATTTGTTTCCAGATTGCTTGGACTTGGTGATTTGGAAACTCTGTTAGAAAAGGCTAAGGAAGTTAATATCAAAAAAGAATCTGTTGAAAGAATTGCTGAAGGCAAGTTCACGTTGCAAGATTTCATGGAACAAATAGAGGGATTAAATAAGATGGGACCACTGCAACAAATCGTCGGCATGATACCAGGAATGGGCATGATGAAAATTCCAGATGAACTGTTGAAGAAGCAGGAAGAAAAAATGAAGATATATAAAATAATTATTCAATCGATGACAAAAAAAGAAAGAGAAAATCCGGAGATTGTATCTAGTACTAGAATTCCACGGATTGCAAAAGGCTCTGGGAAAAGCGAGAATGATGTTAGAGAATTGATAAATCAATACAACCAGACAAAGAAAATGGTTAAATCTTTCGGTGGAATGAAGGGTCTGCAAAGAGGAGAATTTAAAAAAATGGCGCAACAATTTGGCCTCAAAATGTGAATCATATGAAACAAGACGCGGTAATAGAAATTTTTAAAAATTCTGTATGTGATAACTGTGCGGGAAGGAATATAGCAGACCTTCTTTCTGGTTTTGATAATAAAGAGAGGGGGAAAATCCTTAGGCACTATGTAGCCTTTTTGCTGGACTCTGGCGAGAAACTGGATGTCGACCTGTCAAATTTTTGCGGGATTGAATTCAGAAACATTAAGATTGATGTTAAAAAATCGGGAAAATGCAAAGTGTGTAAAAATTTTTTTCCTGAAAGAATAAACGAGTTGGCCAAATCTATTGTTAAAAAAACTGAAGGTATAGAATTCGAGACTTTTATTTTTGGCTCTATACCATCGGATGAAATGTTAAACGATGAGGAAAAAGCTCGAGAAATATTTGGAGTGGAATTCTCTGAGCCGATGAAATCCGAGATAAACCGTGAGTTGGGCAAGAGAATTGAAGATTTGACTGACAAAAAATTTAATCTGAAAAATCCCGACGTAACTATCATTGTCGACCTCAATACAAACACTACAAGAATACAAGTGAAAAGTTTATACATTTATGGAAAATATCAAAAGTTGGCTAGAGGAATACCGCAGACCAAATGGATATGCAGTAGGTGCAACGGCAAAGGTTGCACATTTTGCAAAGGCGAAGGAAAATTATATAAAACGTCAATTCAGGAGATTATAGAAAGTCCTTTGCTAAAGGCCGCTGATAGCAGGAACTCTGCCTTCCACGGGGCTGGTCGTGAGGATATTGATGCGAGGAATCTGGACTGGAGACCATTTGTCATAGAACTAATCAAACCTGTCAAAAGAAAGATTAATTTGAAGAAAATGGAGAAAAAAATAAACAAATCTAAAAAGGTGAAGGTAAAGGGATTGAAGTTTGTAGAAAAGGGTATCATAAGAAAATTGAAGACGGATAGAATCGATAAAACTTATCTTGTGGATGTGGAATTCAAGGGCAGGATTGACAGGAAGTTATTGAAGAATCTGAAAACCGTAGCCAAAGAGTCCATACTGCAAAAGACGCCGCTGCGTGTAGCCCACAGGCGTGCCAATAAAACAAGAAAAAGGCATGTAAAAAAATTCTCGTATAAAGTGATAGGTGGTAAGAGAATGCAATTCAAGGTGAGAGCGGAATCTGGACTTTACATAAAAGAGTTGATTACAGGTGACGAAGGAAGGACACAACCGAATGTAAGCGAATTGATAAACAATAAAGTTAAAAAGTTAAGCTTAGATGTGATAAAGATACATAGTGATTAGATGGTAAGGAAATCCAAAGGATTCAGAACTAGAAGCAGGCACAAGCTGACTCAAAGGCCTAGTGTCAGACCTGCGATAACCAAATTCTTACAAGACCTTCAAATAGGTCAAACGGTAGCACTAGAAATGGAACCCTCAAGCCATAAAGGTATGCCGTATCCGAAATTCAAAGGGTCCATAGGTAAAGTGGTCGCCAAAAGAGGAAGAAGTTATATCGTCAAAATAAACATCGGCAATAGCATAAAAACCATCATTTCCCGACCAGAACATTTGAAGCCTATTTAAGGATATCCTGCATTAATACTATAAAGAATAGGTGATAATTTTGGATATAATTCTGGAAGAGCTAATGCCAAACTCAAAAGCTAAAGAATTGCTTGAAGGCAGGGAGAAGGAAGGGGAGCTGAAATACGAGCAGAAGAACAGCTTGGATGTTCTTAGAAAATTTGCAAAGCTTGATTCTGGCAAGATTGACGAGCTAATTGCAGAGCTTAAGAAAACAGAAAAACTTCGCGACAGGCAAATAATAAGCATAGTTAATTTTCTGCCTGAGGACAAGGATGACCTGCGGGCGGTATTGCATAAAGACTACTCCTCATTGACTGATGAAGAGATAGAAGCCGTATTGAAGGCTGTTAAAAGATATATTTGAATAGGGTGACCCCATGACAGCTAAAGACGAAATTTTAATAGTATTGGATTTTCTTTCGACAGGTAAAGCGGGCGATAGGAGATCAGAGCCTGTTGTGCAGGGTGTTGGTGAAAAATATTTTAGCTTGCTCGAAGTTGTACTGAAAGAAGGTCTGAGAGCCAAGTCAAAGGACAAATTGTATATAGGCGAGGGCAAAAGGGATCAGGTGAAGTACATCAGAAGCAAAATAGGATTTGATGATCTTACAAGCTATGCAAAGGATGTGCTGGAAGAGGTTGTGAACGAAATTGTTTCGAAGGACGAGAAGAGATTTGTGGAGTTCTTTAACAAGTCGAGCTCATTGACAACGAGGATGCACAGCTTGGAGCTGTTGCCTGGAATAGGGAAAAAACATTTGTGGGACATAATAGCCGAGAGAAAAAAGAAACCGTTCGAAACTTTTGAGGAGATAAAACAAAAAATACCGATGGTCGGAGACCCGAAGAAGATGATTATCAGAAGGATCATGGATGAACTTCAGGAAAAGGACAGGCATCAGTTGTTTGTATCTGGAATTGTTTAAACGATTGTTAATATAGCAGCTTTGTTGTAATTACTTTCTTTTATTCTACAAGCTGATAAAATTTTTCATTGCCGCTGTCATTCCCTTTGACAACTCCCAAATCTTCCATTTGTTTGAAGTATTCATTGCACCTTGTTCGCGACAGTCCCATCATATGTGCCAATTGCGAGGAGGACAGCATTCTATGTTCCTGCAGGAAAGAAATTATTCTCTCGATCCTTTTCGATTCGACTATAGTTATCTTTTCCTTGTGAGGGATTAGTGGCCTGGCAACCTTCTTCACTTCTGTGATTATCTGGCTGACTATGTCTTCGCTTCCAGAAGTCTCATGAACAAATTTGGATTCGCTCAGAACTTTTTCTGATACTCTCTCATCGAATTTTCTTTCCATCTCCCTCAATCGGAAATCTATTCTATCAACTTTCTCTTTCATCTCTCGCAGAATCTCAATAGCGGACCCGACAAAAAGAACATCTCGTGGAGTGACTTCAACGACAGGCTTTTGTTCGTCTTCTTTTTGTCTCCTGATCAGTTCTAACATTACATTTAATTTGGTTTTTATTTAAGATATTCTTATTCTTCAACTCCAATCATCGGCATGTTGCTTGTAGTATTGATTCCGTAATGTCTTATAACGATATTGTGGTCTCCCGGACCGAATCTTGTTTGGTTAACTATGTCTATGTTCTGGTAAGGAATGACAAATCTTATATTCGCAGGTCCCGACTTTACTTTGATGTTATCAAAATAGCTAGAGCCTGGCGATGCAAGGACAATCGTCACGTTCTCGGTGTTGTTGATTGACGGAATCTCGCCAGATGCTGTTATTTTCTTTATGCTGGTTTCGTACAGAAATAGAATTTCCTTCGCTGTCAGGCTTCTATTGAAAATCATTATCTCATCCAAAGTCCCATTGAAATTGTTAACGGGAGGTCCTACAGAACGTGCTCCTATGTTGAGTCCTTGTGTTGCTGATATATCACCAGGTTCGTTTGAGATGCTAAAAGTTCCTTTGGAGACACCATTTTTATAACCAGTGACAATATTAGAAGTCCTGTCTACAACATAAGCTACGTGGTCCCATTGATTTGCCGTGACAGTTACACCTGCACCTCCTATTGTTTGCAATCCGGTACCATTATTTATGCTGAATGTGAGATCAGTACCACTCTGGAAGAATATGCCATATCCTTTACCTCCAGTAGCATCCGAGTTGCCTTTTTGCACCATTCTGCCTGGAGCACCTGGCGAGTTAATCCAGAAAGCGATAGTGAAACTATTTGTAGTGAAATTTACTTCTGCTCTATTCCCGATACTAATGTAATCACCTACTCCATCATATTGCGTAGCATTCCCGAATTTGCTATCAGTCGTCCATGACGGGCATGCATTATTGGTGAAGCATGTAGCTGAGGTAGTATTTGATAAAGTTCCGTTATTTGCATACGCAGAATAATCATAAGCTGTCGTCACGCTCGTATTTACATTCCCGTCAAACGGCAGATACAAAACCAGATCCCTAGGGTCGCCGGGCACGACATACACCTGCCCGTCTGGCGCTGTCGACGGGACTATTGTTGCAGCCAATTCGAATCC
>CAZMWU010000004.1:21906-33415 GCA_964570195.1 uncultured archaeon | reverse complement strand
GAGAGTCTAGCAGAGAGATTGTGTAAAACAGTCAAATTCAAACTGAAAGGGGACGAACAGACGATACTGGATTCTTTATGCAGAGAAGTAGAGGGTGTACTTGAATACCCTACACAACAATGTAAGAAATTAGCGGGATGTATAAGGAGTGGCGTGGCATTCCATCATGCGGGATTGCTAGGAAAACAAAAATCTCTAATTGAAGAGAGTTTCAGAATAGGCAAGATAAAAACAATCGTTGCTACACCTACATTGGCAATGGGTGTTAATCTCCCGGCGTTCAGGGTCTTGATAAGAGACGCCAAACGATATTATCAGGGTATAGGTTCCAGATATATCCCAGTTCTCGAATATAAACAATTCGTCGGCAGAGCTGGAAGACCTCAATATGATGCATATGGCGAATCGATATTACTTGCAAAATCGGAAGGTGAAGCTAAAGACCTGATACAGCGTTTTATTTTTGGTCAACCAGAGGATATAACATCCAAGCTCGCATTAGAACCTGTATTAAGAATGCATACCTTAGCTTTAATTTCAAGCGAATTTTGCAATTCTGAAGAATCACTCTTTGAATTTTTTGATAGAACATTCTATGCCCTCCATTATGGTGATATAGATGCCATAAGAGAAAAATTATACGAAATATTGCAGCAACATTTGAAATGGGGTCTTATTACAAAAACTAAATCCGGATTAAATGCTACCAGAATAGGAAAAAGAGTTTCGGAACTTTATATAGATCCTTTGACAGCGCACGAATTTTTGAATTCTTTAGGCATATCCAAAAAAAGAATGGTTACAGAATTCAGTTTTCTGCAACTAATTTCAAATTCTCTAGAAATGAGACCACTTTTATCAGTAAGAGTATCCGAGATGGAGGATATACAAAAAAAAATATTAGAAAGTCACCGACAAATCTTACAGGATATCCCTGAGGAATATGATCTTGAGTTTGAAAATTTCGTAGATTCTATTAAAACAACTTTGATGTTCGAGAACTGGATTAATGAAGCATCAGAAGACCTAATTCTTACCAAATTCAAAATGGCACCAGGTGAACTTCATAACAAGCTTTTGTTAGTAGATTGGTTGATATATACTTTGCATGAGTTAGCTCTATTAAGTGGATATAAAGAAATTTTAACTGCAATAAGGAAATTGCGAGTAAGATCGAAGTACGGCATCAAGGAAGAACTAACACCATTAGTAAGATTGAAAGGTATAGGAAGAGTAAGAGCACGCAGGCTATTCAATGCAGGACTAAATACACTTGATAAACTAAGAAAAATACCAATCGGAAAACTTTCAGATGTGATAGGAACGAAAATTGCTAATGAAATAAAAAAACAATTGGTAGAGAATGTAAGAGAAGAAAAGCAAAGTACACTGAATTCTACCGATGGGGTCGCTGGGATTTGAACCCAGGTTCCGCACGCCCGAGGCGCGGGTACTAGACCAAGCTATACTACAACCCCATTCTATAATACTATCATCCCGAATTGTACAGCAACACTAAAAATATAAAATAATAAAATAATACTTGTGTAGATTCCAGCTACCTTTGTATTAAATACTAGATGACGTTCTTTCAACTTTATTATGAGCCCCAAGTAGAACACCACCAAAGGTAATAAAAACCAATACTTTACATTTAGCCAAGATAGGTAGATTATTAACAAACTAAGAATCATCATCAGTGATTTGCTTAAAATCAAACTTTGCCGTTTCAACCTTTTATATTTCAATTCGTCGCATCCTTTATCAATTAGGATACTACTAGCTAAAATAAAAAATATCACACCAACTAAATTCCAATCAATTATCTTTGCAAGACTAAAATACGGTATTGAAATAGCAGTTGCTAAAAATAACACTTCTATATATTTCATTCCTTTGATTTTTAAATCATATAGAATTCCTGCAGCAAGATAAACTACTCCAAGGATTATAGCATCTCTCAGAATAATCGAACCAAATATAATGAGCATAACTGAAAGGATCAATAAATATTTTCTATTTAATACAATTTTTCTGTCTTTGTCGATATAGTCATTAATCAAATTTATTGAAATGCTCATGAACGACCATCCTATAATGTAAGGTATAAGAATAGAAAGTTGGACAACATTCGAAAAGGTAGCTAACAAAAGGGGAATTAATGGAGTTGCTAGATAGCTTAACCTAAATACGTCTTTCTCAAACCACATAACCAGAATTTAATTTGCATCATTTAAGTTCTTTCGCAATTTCTTTAAGCTTTGATACACGCTCCTCAACTGGCGGGTGGGTAGAAAAAAGTCTCATTAGAGCATCTCCTTTGAATGGGTTAACAATCCATAGATGTGCGGTTGCATCATTTCCTGCGATTGGATGCTGTTTAGAGACTTTAGAAATCTTCTCTAATGCCGTCGCCAAACTCAAAGGTCTTTTTGAGATTAATGCGCCAGTTCTATCTGCCGCAAATTCACGTGTTCTTGAAATAGCCAACTGTATTAACATCGCAGCTATAGGCGCCAAAATAATCAGTGGTAAAAATATCAAACTACCGCCTTGTCGTCTGTTGCCGCCCATAAATAAACTGTACCATGCTATTTGCGCAATATATGATATAACTCCAGCTATAGTTGCCGCTATTGTGGATGTTAAAGTATCGCGATTCTTTACATGTGACAACTCATGAGATATAACACCTTCTATTTCGTCTTGATTGAGATGTTTCAACAAACCGGATGTTACTGCTATAGCTGCTTTTTTAGGCGACCTACCAGTGGCAAAGGCGTTAAGAATTTGCATGTTTACAAGATAGATTTTTGGTTTAGGTATCTTCATTTCTTTTGAGAGTTTTTCAACCATATCATGTAACTTGGGTTCATCTGATTTCTGAATAGGTTTCGCGCGGTACATAGCCAGAACTATTTTATCTGAAAACCAGTATGATAGAAAGTTGATTATAAAAGCTATTGCAAGAAAATAAGTCATTCCGGTTGTGCCTTGCCAGAACCAGCCTATAGTCAACAATATTCCAGTTAGAAGTCCAAGCAACACGGCTGTTCTAAAGTAAGACATGTTTTCTACTTCTACATCCGCATTTTTAAATCTTTCGTCCTAGCATGAGAAAAATTATTAAAATTACCGAAACTGTTAGCAGAAGATAAAAAATTTGTTTATTTGTCGCGAATCCGCCTATCGGAAAGGGGCCTATGAATACTATGCCACCTCCTTCGACATTCATTTTACCTGATTTGACTTGAGAAAATAAACCAGCTAGCAGTACGATAAATCCAACAACAATAATTATCAAACCGAGCGAGACTAGTTGTTCTGGCACAGTATAAATACATAGTTTAAATAGAATTAGTTTATGTCAAAACGAGTGTTTATTATACACGGCTGGGGAAGTTCTCCTAAAAGAAACTGGAAACCGTGGTTAAAAAGGGAGTTAGATAAAAAAGGATATAAAACATTTGTTCCGGTAATGCCGGATACAAATCATCCAAAAATAGAAAAGTGGATAAACAATCTTTCGAAAATTGTTGGTATTCCTGATAGTGATTGCTATTTTATTGGACATTCTATAGGTTGTCAGACAATATTGAGATATCTAGAAACTCTACAAAAAGACGTGAAAGTCGGTGGAGTTATATTTGTCGCTGGTTGGTTTCATCTCAACCCTGATGCATTTGAAGAGGAAGGCGATGAAGAAATAGCCAATCCTTGGTTAAAAACACCAATCAGATGGAATAAGATCACTACACATACAAAAAATTTTGTAGCTATATTTTCAGATAATGACCCTCTTGTACCTATCGAAGATGCGGGAATCTTTAAAGAAAGGTTAGGTGCTAAAGTTATCTTTGAACACAAAAAGGGGCATTTTGCTCATGAAGATGGAATAATGAAATTACCAATTGTTTTAGAGTCCATTATTAAAATGTCAGATTAAGAAATCACATTTGGAAGTTCCTCTATCAAATCCGTCGGTAACATGCTCTCACCATATTTCTTTGCCGCAAGTTCACCAGCTTTACCATTAATGTAAGCCGATGCACATCCGGCAGTAAACGTGTCAGCTTTTCTAGCAAGTAAAGCACCAGATATTCCAGTTAATGTATCTCCGCACCCGCCCTTAGTCATGAATGGAGTTCCAGTATCATTCAAACTAACTTCTTTTCCATTTGATATTACATCAACGTTTCCCTTTAGGACGATTGTTATAGGTGGATATAGGGGGCACGTGTTATCTTTGCCGCAATTTATTTTATATGTCTCAGTCCTAACGGTATTTATCCTGTCTTTAATATTTTCCGAGACTTTTGTTCCCGTCAGTTCCAATAATTCATTCGCATGCGGGGTTAGCAATACTTTTTTGCCTTTTAACTTGTCTTTAATAACACTAACGGCCCTTACAGCGTCTGCGTCTATTACCATCGGTACATTAATTTTTTCCACAAGAGTGACGATAGTCCGCCTTACTACATCAGTTCTCCACAATCCAGGCCCAATTACAACAGCAGTAGCTCTGCAATTTTCGATTAATGATAAAATCTGAGTGATATGTTTCTCTTCTAGGTAATCCCCCTCAAGAGGTTTAGTCATTAGTGCAGGCGAATAATTAGCGGCAACATTCATAGCCCTCTCTGGGCCAACTAGATACACCATATCACATCCTGCACGATAGGCCGCCATTCCAACAAAAATAGGTGAACCGGTGTGAATTTTACTTCCTGTAATTGCAACTAGCCTGCCAAATTGCCCCTTATGTACCCACGGCTTTCTTTTCTTGTAAATCTCCTTCAGAAGAGGTTTTGAGACGTATCTCATGATTTAATAAAGGTTATTTGTAAATTAAACACTATGCAAGCCAGTCTAGTGAAAACTTTCATAGGAGTGTTCGCTTTAGATGAAAAAAGAAAAGTACTCTCCTTTAAACCTTTCTCTAAAGACCCTGCTATAGTTTCAGGCAAGTTGTCCGAAAACGAACCAGATGAATACAGGCAAATTAAGGATGAATTGGGGGATTTTGAATTTGTTGCAGGTGACAAAGAAGCTGAATCCTATGTAAAAGAAAATCTTTTGAAATATGCCATAGAATACAAATTTGTTAAAAATCAAATAGAGTTCAACCAGTTCTTAACCAGAGTGAACTCCGAATTTGCAAAACAGAAAATAAAAGAATCGGTAGGTAAAGACAATTTAATAACCCACACCAATAATGCAATCGAGGAACTTGACAGGTCAATAAATGTTTTCATTGAACGTTTGAGAGAATGGTATTCATTGCATTTTCCAGAAATGGACAGAATCATTGAAAATCACGAAATGTTCGCCAAATTAATAGAGAAATTCGGCGACAGGAAAAACTTTGATGACAAGAGATTGAATCAATTTAAAGAAAAAAGCTCTGGAATGGAGTTTAACGAAGATGATATAAAATCAGTCAAATCATTCGCGTCAAGTATATCCAAATTATACGAACTGCGTGAAGAATTTTCAAATTATCTTAGCAAATTACTGAAAGAAGTCGCGCCTAATTTTTCCGCACTTGCCGGCGACATTATAGCAGCTAAGCTTATATCCAAAGCCGGTGGCTTGGAGAGGTTATCAAGAATGCCTTCTTCGACTATACAACTACTCGGATCTGAAAAGGCTTTATTCAGGTTTTTAAAATCGAAGGGAAGAGCCAAATCACCTAAGTACGGGCTTATCTATAACCATCCATTAATACAAAATTCGCCTAACGATAAACAGGGAAAAATAGCACGTCTGCTGGCAGCCAAATTATCTATAGCCGTGAGAATTGACTATTACTCAAAGGAATACAAAGCAGATGCAATGAAGAAAGAACTTGAAGTGAAAGTTAAAAATATACTCTCATCAAAAAAATAAACTGGTTGTATGAAAACGAAGTTTTATGGCGTGTTTAAAATAGACGGAAAACTAGCCACTGTCAACCTTGTTCCAGGTGAAAAGGTGTATGGCGAGGAACTGGTTAAAGAAAACGGCATTGAATACAGAATTTGGGATTTCTGGAGAAGCAAGCCGGCTGCAGCGATCAAAAATGGATTGCGACAGCTTCCATTGGAAAAGGGAATGAACATACTTTATTTGGGCATAGCCAACGGAACGACAAGTTCCCATTTCTCTGACATAATAGGGAAAGAAGGACTAATTTACGGCGTTGAGATAAGCGACCGGCCATTTAGAGAGTTATTACCTACAGCCGAGAAGAGAGGAAATATAATTCCTATACTCGCAAATGCGAGAAAGGTTGAAGATTATGAAAATGTTGTACTCGGTAAAGTGGACATAGTATACCAAGATGTGGCAAGCAATGACCAAGCGGAAATACTAATTAGGAACTGCAAGAAATTTTTAAAACCGAAAGGATTTGCAATTATCGCTGTCAAGTCACAATCAATTGATGTTACTCGACCACCCAGAGAAGTATACAAGGAATGTTTGAAGGAACTAGACCAGCAATTTGAAATTCTAGACAGTGTCGAACTTGATCCTTACGAGAAATTTCATCTGTTTGTAGTGATGAGGTCTAAGGAATAATTATTTTTTTCGTTTCTTTAATTTACTATTGACAAGTCTAATCCAGGTTTTAAGTTTCACAGTATCACTTTAATAGTCTATAAAGCTTGTTGGTGACAACCATTCTATGATTGTCGGTTTTTCTTTCGGGAATAATCTTGCACCGCATTTAATGCAGAATTGGCGCATATCATTATACGCTAGACTGCAGACTGGACAGATATTCATATCAATCACCTTGAGCAGTTAACACATCCTACATATCCCTTCCTTTCAATTAATTCTGCCAGACCAATCTCACTGTTGCAAGCCGGGCACAACAAAGCTGTTTGAATCGGTTTTATTCTTGTGAAACCACTTGTTACTAACGGTCTGTAACTGAGATTTTTCATCTAATCACTAGTTAAGCCTGGAAATATGACAAATAAATACTTTTCTATCCTAAATTATTACATATGTCATCTAAATACATCAAATTACCGACAAATATCCACACACATTTAAAGCCTCTTAAAAGCAATGCTGAACAAACGTCCATAGACGAAATAGATAAAAAAATTCTTAAATTTCTCATTTGGGATGCACGTCTCTCTTATCGTGAAATAGCTCGTCAAGCAAAACTTTCAACTACAACTGTTATCGAGCGATTAAAAAAAATGAAATTAAATGGAGTGATAAATGGTTATTCGGTCAATCTAGACTCAAAGAAGTTAGGATATGAATTATCTGTTATTATCGAACTTGTTGCACCTAAGTTGAGTTTATTGAAGACAATGGAAGAAGTAACAGAATTACCAAATGTTTATGCTGTATATCACACTACTGGTGACGTTGATGCAATTATTATCGCAAAGTTCAGAGGTGTGGACGAACTACAAAAGTTTCTTACAGATTTGTATGACAAACTGGACATTCAAAGAAGTGAAACGAGAATAGTGTTGAATACTGTAAAAGAAGATTTCAGAGTCATTCTTTAGTATTCCTCTTCATAATCACGAGGACTTATAAATTTCTCCTGTTCCTTTTCAAGTTTAGAACCGCATTTAGCACAAACTTCGGTAGCATCAGAATATTCCAAATTACAATTTCTACATATTTTCATGATTCCCCTGTAATATTACAAACATTTCAAGAAAGAGTGAAGTTGGAGAACTTTTTTCTTATGATCGGAATCCTCCAAGGGGTTTGTTCTCCAACTTCGGTTGATCGGCCAAAAGGGCTATGCACACCTCACGCATCTTATGTTACCTTTTTGTTCCACTATTTCATTCAAGCTAACTTCACTGTTGCATGCCGGACATTCGAATGCCACACTAGGTCCGGATTGTTCTACTTCGTAAGATTTTACTGGCGATACTGGTAATTTTTTGAAATTCATTTCTATCTGATGAAACATTAGAAAGGTGATTTATAAGCAACTTCTATAATAGAATTTATAGAATCCATTCTATCTTCTCGAAAACCATAAAGTATTTATATGTCTTTTTATAAGAAAGTTCACACTATTATAGAAAAGTTTATAACATTTAAGGTTATACTATAAAGAATTTGATAGGAAGAAAGAACATGCAAGCAACACTGATAGAAAGCAATGGAAATGCAAGAACTGCTTACGATTCTTTACTTTTGGATAATCCGAAAGCGTTTTCTGCATTGAACAGCAAGCTTGCCTTGAAAATCGTTAAATCCTTGGCAGAGTCGCCTGTCTCTGCAATAGACCTTTCCAGAAAATTGAAAATACACGAGCAGAAAATTTACTATCATATGAGAAGATTAGAAAAAGCAGGAATAATTTATACAATCTCCAGCGAGAAAAGGCATGGAATGACGGCAAAAATTTATAGTGTTGTTTCACCAGTAATAGCTGCCAAGCTCTATAATAAAGGAACTGAAGTAAAAGAAAGTTTCGACTTTGCTTTAGATAGTAAAATTTCCGAGTTTTTAAAGCCTATAATTTCAGATGGTCAGTTAGATTCGTTTATCATAGTCGGAGACACATTTTCTCATGGAAGATACGACAAAGGTTCTGACGAAGTGAATTACATGGTTGATGCATTTTTATTCTTTGGTAGATTCAGTAATGGATCAAGTGAGTTGCGTACAAGATTAGACGTGAAAGTTAAAGACAGCGAATTAAAAAACAACCTTATCCTTATCGGGAACAATAAAACCAATTCAATAATCGAGAAGATTAACAATAAGTTAAATGTTTATTTCGACGAATCGGGAAAAGAGTCCATTATTTCTAAACAAAGCGGAAGGACTTATTCTGATCCAAGAACAGGCGTGATTATAAAAACAACAAACCCTTTTGATCCTAGTAAAAAGATATTGCTAATCGGAGGTATAGGAAGAAGAGGTGCCCAAGCAGCGACTTTGGCATTAACTAAGTACAGCAGCATGTTCGTAGAAAGTATTAAAAGCTTTGATGATATTGTAAAAATAGTTCGAGGATTTGATTCAGACGGTGATGATGTAATAGACTCAATAAAAATATTGGAATGATCAAAATGACAATGAAAATAAAAACCGATATACCACCAGAATTTAAAATAAAAAGAGCGGCTGAACAAGTCTATTTACTTCGAAACGCGCAGAATGCAAGTGGTATTACTCCAGTATATTTAATTGGACATGGTGGAGAGCGAGATTGGGTATCTGGTATTGGAAGAATTTTTTCACTGTATCTAAGCGACTTACGTCCTATTCCAGTTTCACAAGAAGATCCGGTTAGACCAGGTGGATACCGTCGACTAACTGAAAGTCCAAGAAGACTAACAGTAAGAGGAGCAGAGTTCGGTTTTATTTTTGACACCTCATCAAGAGGTTACATAGAATATAATGGTATATTAATACCGGCTAGCTCTAGCCTAAGTGGTGCCATCTTAGATATTATGACAGCTACAGATTTACCACATATAGCTACTGTTGTAACGCATGATGAGTTAGGTGGATCTTCTGTACCTATAGAACATGATTATTCTACACGAGGCAGAGATTATATTGGCACTCGAAGATTCCTGATGTTAAACTTAATTAGACCTAAACTAGCTGCAAACTTCAAACAAGAAAGCACCACCACTCAACAGATTGAGGACAAATTAAGAAGTGGTATGATAATCCCGGAGAGATTAAGAAGATATGAGAGATGGTTAATATCACAGGGATATTCGGATGAAGCTAAACTTGAGAAAGTAGTGATAGGCGGTCTAGATAGAATCGTAGAACTCGGAAGAAATACTAACGGGAATGGACTTGAGTCAGCCGTTGGGGAGAGTTTAAGATATGCCTGAAAACTACATACCACCAGAACAGCATTTCAGGATGTATACAGGAGCAATTTCGCCACTAGGTCAAGATTTTGCAGACAGAGTTACAAATATTATTTCTGATAGAATCAAACCAACTGATTTATTATTACTGGCATTAACAGACAAGGATGATAGATATCCAAATCTTTATGCTACAGTCTTAGAGGCAACTTTACAAGGAAGACGCTATAGACCCTCTTTAGTTAGGGGAGTTCCACTAAACGGAAATTTATTACCAAAAGAAGTTACAAAAGAACTCATAGAAGGTAAACCTACTGTCGTAGTGGAAGTTCATTTTTCACCATATTGCGGATTGTACCTTGCAGAATTAAAAGCGAGAGGGGCTTCTGAATATCTTTATGCATGTCCTACACCTATACCAGCAAGTGTCTGGGAATTAACAGATGCAAACGAGTTAGCTCAACTTAGAAAAGATGTTTAAATGAAAGCATACATTGCCGCACCATATACTAGCAAGTCAGTCACATCAGGTGACCCACATTACGGCGAAATAAATGACAATTCTTACATAAACTTTTTAGAGTCTATCGAATCTGTCGTAAGATCTTTCGGGTTTCAAACATTCTTACCACATCGTGATTTGCATAAATGGGGCAAATCCAATCTCAAATTAGAAGAAGTCGGACAAACGTCAATGAAGGAATTGAAAAATTCCGATTTGTTAATTGCATATCCAGAGCAGAGCGTCGGTGTTAACATTGAGTTAGGTTGGGCTTCGGCATTTAAGAAGAAAATTTTGATATTATTGAACGAAAACAACAAAGTCAGCATAATGCACGAAGGATTGAGCGGTGTTACTGATTCTAAAATTATCAAATTCACGTCCATAATGGACTTGAGAACAAAGCTGAGGGAAGAGCTTAACCGTCTTAAAGAATAAGCTTTTAAATATTAGAAACAATCTTTTCAAAACTAAAGCAAGGTAATTTTGTGGCAATTGGAGTAGAGACTAGTAATGTAAATTTGTATGGTAAAGGTGACTTATCACTGTATCTTCCCAAGCAACTTCTATTAACTGCAGATAATAAACGCGCCGAACATATGATAAGTCAACTATTTAGACATGGCAGAATCGACGGATCAGTTAGAGTCAAACGAGGAGTTAGAGATGTGTGGGGTTATTCTGGTTCTAGTATAGGATATGCTGTCGGAGAAGCTTTACAAGAAAGAGAACACACATATGGACATGGATTTTCTATTGTAACATTTGACGGTGGTGTAGGAATAGCAGCTATTAAATACACTGATTCATCACCATCAGCTGATATCTATATTCATGCAAGAGACGAAGAATGGCGAGACGGTCCTACCAGATTTCTGAAAAATTTTTCACGCGAGGGTAACTTCGACTTAGTTTTCATCGCCTTTCCAGCTAATTTTGGTGATGAAAAATATTGGGATAGCCGAGATATGGTGGCAGATCATCATGTCGTAGAAGCTGGTTTTAAAGCCCTTCCAGACGCTCTTGATAAAACAAAGCGATTTACTTCAGAGCCAATAGTCATCGATACGCAAAAGCAAGCAACTCTACATGAAAGAAAAACGGGTGAAACAAGATTTAAAATAAGACTTAAGGTGTATGGTGGTAATGGAAGATATACTTCACCAGGTTCTTATACAGATTCCAGATCCATCCG
>CAZMWU010000004.1:4988-21896 GCA_964570195.1 uncultured archaeon | reverse complement strand
CGAGAATTTGATAAATGTTTAAGGATGATGAGTGAGGCCAGTTCGTTCAACTTGGAAATACTTGAGGAAGAGGACGATCATGTAGGAGAGGAAACCCATCATGCAATCGAAGATAAAGGTATTACTATTGGCGAAGCACTCTCAAAACAAATTGGCGATGGTAGTGGAATAACAAGATTTGGTTACGATGCACAATTATGCGAATGTGGTAATGCTGCAATAGTAGGTTTAGACATAAGTAGAAGACCATCAATGTGGGTTCACCTGTACAAAAATCAAGATCCAAAGTTTCAAGAACAGCATAGACATGCATTGCAACAAGGATTCCTGAAAGCAGGAATCGACAGCTACTTAGTAACCTTACCACCAGATTCTAGATTATACGGAGATTTCCACAACGTTTTAATTCAATTGCTTCAACAGCCTGAATATCATGTAGCCGCAAATTCTATCAAAGGGGATAGAACACTTCTACCAACTGATCATGATAGCGAATATCATAGAGAAGAGTTGCTATCTATAGCTGTTGCAAGAGCTCTAAAACAAGCTGTAAGCAAGGATGCGTTAAGACTAGGTGTAATACCGTCAACTAAAAACACATGGTGATTTCAAAGAAAAAGAAAGGGGAGGAAAAATAAAATCAAGAGCAACTCCCTTCTTCATAACCACAACTGAAACATTTTATTGAACAATTTCTGACTTCTGTCAGCATAGCCCCACAGCTCATACACAATTCTACATCTCTCATGATAGTCACCTATCATATGGTACAATACAACCTATCATATTGTTTTTTCTGATGATATTTACTCTAATTTTCCTTATACCCCTATCCAAGACTAAACTCTTCGTTATAGTAGCTATTTCTTCCATTTTTAATCCCTCCTTTTAAAAGCGCCTAATCACTGCCCTTCTGTTGTAGTAAGTGTTAAAGTGAGGTAACCTTGTTTGTTCTTGGCTAATAACAGAAGCGTCCAAGAAACTCCCTGAACATCCTCTACAGAATATTCTTCTCTGACCAAATCCGTCCACAAATTTAATCATTCTGAATGCACCACATCTGAAGCATTTCACAACTTTCACCTAAATAGAATTCGTTAACTGGATATACTTGTCTTTCGGAGGGGGTCATTTCCCACATGTTTCGTGAAGAAGGTAATTTAAGGCTGTATTATGGCTTTTACCATCTCAATTAGTCTATTAAAGCTAGAAATTCTTTTATTTCCTTTAAATCTCTTATAGAAGCCTGAAATAATCCAAACACGACTGAAATACTTCAGATGTGATAAGACTAATATACTCTTTCAAACTATCTATCGAATTTAAATATATAACTCTTAAATAAACTTTTCATGGTTAAAATTTCCGTAATAGCAGATACAGAGGGTGTAGTTGTCAATACTTTTGACGATCATCTTGTACCCATTTATAACTACGTAAGAGGAAAAAAAGGTTTACCACAATTAACTGCAGAAGACTACAGAAGCCGTGTTAGAGCTTCGTGGATAGATACACTTAGGGAACTTGGAATTGACGACGAAGACTCTGCTACTTTATACACATCTAGACGGAGGGATTGGTTACGAGAAAGAAGAGGTGTTAAAAAATATGAAGGTATAGATAGTCTTCTAAGTTTTTTAGAACAGCACCCATCATATTTACCTATTCTTAAAAGTGCAAGTCGACATTTAAAAATTATCGCAGAAGAATTTGATCTCTACAAACATTTTTCTGCAATAATTTCTGCTGGAGCCAGCGAGTTTATTGATAGGTCTTTAGAAAGTGCACAAACAGAGCAACCAATTACAACAGGAATAGTTATTGATGACCAAAGTGAAAACTTGGAGATCGCAAAACTGTATGGCAAAAATAAAAATGTTCAAATTTTAACAATAGGTGTCACATACGGGTTCTACTCACCTGAGAGAATAGTGGCGGTCCATCCTGATAAATTAGCTCATACACCAGCAGAAGTTGTTGAAAGTTTAAGAGAATTTGAAGAAGCTCTAAGGGCGGAGGGTAAGTTGATATAACTGATGTTATCAGATCAATTTCAGATTCCTTAAAAATTTATTCAAATATTTAACTGGAAACCTACATCCTGCAGCTTGTACATGTCCCCCACCATTAGAGTCCGGTATGTTCTTCACGGAATTACTAGCAAGTTTGTTTAAATCTACGATGCAAACCTTTCCTCTTCTAAAGCTCACATCAATATACTTACCTGATTTTTGGTATATCACAAGGACTTCATTCACCAAAGTTTTAGATAAATAAGTTGCCAACGGAGATTTCATATTATATTTGGATATCACATCATACAAAACAATTTTTTTTATTCTTTTCTTTCTTTTCTCGAAATCTTTCACTAGCCGATTAAATTCTTTTTCAGTTGTAGCAAACCAGTCCAGCAAATTCTTAGCTTCATGATTTCCCTTCAGGACATCTTGATAATCTTTTACTTTAATCAAGACATTCAGCGCAGTGACAGAACCTTCTACCCCATTTACAACTCTAGCACTGTCAAATGTTTTCGCAAGTTTACCAAGAAGAGAACTGTCAAACAAAAGTTCATCTATATTTTCATTATTTCCAACTAACTCATTATTTTTCGATTTGACGGTTTCAAACAAGTCGTTACAGTTTTTCAATCCCATGTCCGACAATGTCCCAATCCCAGCAACCCACAAAATCTCATCCACATCTATGAACTTCTCATAAATCTTATAGCAAAGATACGTCGCAGGCAGGTACAGTTGTTTGTCGTAAACCTGAGGGTTGACATAAGTTATTTTCACATAACCTTTTGGCACATGGTGGTCAATAATCATTACTCGTGCAATATTTCTGAGTTCAGTCATTATGTCTACATTGACTTCTGATATGTCAACTATGACCACATATTGAGGTTTGATTTTTTTAATCATCTCTAGGACATCTTCTGTGACCGATGAATTCAAACCGGATATAATCAACTTTGATTCTATCCCATACAAGTTTTTCAAGAGTTTGTAAATGATTGTGGCAGAGCATATACTGTCGTTATCATGGCCGTGGACTATCGCTACCTTATCTTTCGATTTCATCGATTCTATGAGTTTCACAGCTGGCTTAATAGTCTCCTCTACAATTGCATTCATTCTATCAACTATTGTTTAATTTTATAAATACCAATTCAAGGCTATGAAGGTTTACATAACAGTACCATTCATGGAGCATGTGAATAAGGAAGGCATGGCAGAAGAATCTTTTGTCAAATTTATTGATGAGATAGATTTTCTAGTCAAGAAATTCAATTTTTCAACATCCCTGATATATCGCGATGTCTTCAAATGGGGCAGAATAACATTCAACCCAGACACAGTCTATGAAAATTTTATGTCTGAAATTAAATCAGCAGATGTTATTCTAGCTGTTGATCCGAATGAAGGTGCATCGTGCAATCTCGTTCTTGGTATTGCGGCGATGCTGAAAAAGGATTTGATAATTCTGTTAAACGAAGATACTGAGCATATTGTAGATGTGATGTACAGAGGGTTGAAGAACATGACCAACTCTACTATACTAATCTACAAAGACAGGGAAGATTTAAGAAAAAAACTGGCAAAAACTCTCAGGAAATTTAAGAACAATAAATGACTGAGGTTTGTTCTGATCGACTTTCATTTTTTTTGAAAGTTTCCTCATCCAAACCTATCACAGACGTTTAAGGTTTCTTCTGTTTTTTACCCATGAAAAATTCTGTCAATGATGTTAAGGTATCAACATAATGCAATATCAAAGCTTCCATTCTTCTAGGACGTATCTCAGTGAACCGGCAATATAAACATCGGACATAAATTTACAATAGAATTAAAGGATATAAATCAACCAAATAGACTAGACAATCCTGCTGCAGCCTCTTCAGCTTTCTTACTTTCATCTTCCTCTTTCTTCTCTTCCTTCTTTTCTGCTGGCGCAGCTGCCGGTTGTGCAGCAAAAGAAACAGCTTCTTTCAATGCGTCATCAATATTCACACCAGAAAGCGATGATACAAGAGCCTTAATTTTGGAATCATCAACGTTCGCCCCAGCACTAGATAGAATCTTCTTTACATTATCCTCGTTTACAGGTTGCCCACCTTCATGCAACATCAATGCGGCATATACTTCTTGCATTCTATCCACCAATCTTCTTCTCCAATATTTTTTCTCTCTGATATGCTTTCATTAACAGATATTTAATGCTTTCCTTTGTAGGATAATCTATGGCAACAGAAAGATTTAAAGCTTGATTGAATGCTATCTTCAGCTCCTGAGGATATATCTCCACCAACTCTAATGTGGTTTTATCATATAACATTCCATCGAAAATCACCCAAACGTTCAACTTTATTTCTGCAGTCTGCATCTTTAGTTTTCTCAACACCCCAGCAATCTCTTTTGTTACAGGCTGTCCTTTCCTCAAAATCGTCGAAGTCTTCTTTACAGCAATCTTTCCTCCTTCAACACCGGCAATAATCCCAACCTTCTGCAACTCGCTGATGGCAGGCCCAGGCAACAATTCGGTAGGTCCGGGATTTACAATGACATCATTACCAACGACATATCCCTCTTTTGCATAAGTCTTAAACCTCATGCCATTAACCTCTTTGAAAAATGCAAACGGCTCCAAGTCCGTGAAAACAATCGCAGGCTGCTTTGGTATGTGCCCGATCAAGTCCTTACCAGTTTCTTTCATTGAAATTTCAATGAGGGACTTCTTGCTAATCTTTACAAGAGCTCTGTTGCCCAACGACTTCTTTATTAACTGCATCTCTTTCGTCGGCATTTTCAGCATATCAACTAGGCAAATCACCTTGTAGTCAGTGAACAACTTTTTCAATTCATTCAATTCGTTTTCTTTCTTTTCTGTCGGCATTTACATCTCCACCTTTACAGGCTTGCTCATCGTGAGCTTGAGCAGCACCTTTCCTATATTCTGCCTGCCTCTTGACAGCTTTGTCTCCAAAAATTTCAATACAGTCTCGACATTCTCAGCGACCTTCCTATTTTCCATATTCTCCTTACCGACAAAGCATTGAATAACAGGAGAATTTTTCACCGCAATCCTGACGCTTTTCTTGTAATTTTCCACCAGTTTTTTGACATCACCTACAATAACTTTCGGCATCTTTCCTCTTGGAGCTAACATCTGTCCAAGCGACTTTCCTATGATTGGCATAAGTGGAGCCTCTGATAAAAAGAAATCTACATCCGCACCCAAATTCTTGGCGTCCCTTTTATTGCCAGCAATCCTCTGTATATCAGCTGTCGTCAGAATATCACAACCCAAATTACTGAGATTATCAGAAAACACTACCACATTAGCATCTTTTTCCCTGCCATGTGGAAGAACCAAATCCTCAGAAAACTTGTTCTCCGATTTCTTCAAGTCGACTCCCTTCAGAGAAACAATCAGATCAATACTCTGTGAAAAATTCCTTTTCTCGTTTTTTCTCAATTCATTCAATGCATTTTCTATTTGTTCCAACATAACACCCTCCTACCGAAGTAGTCCACGGGACAAGTAAATTACAGCTTTAATATATTTAAATGTTAATAATTTATAAGGTGAAAAATGGTGTTCTTCGATGTCGCTACTATAAACCTAGCAGTTGCGATATTCGTCGTGGTCGCTTTAGCAGAATTTGCGAAATACAGACAAACACGACCGCACGCATTCAGACTACTATCATCAGCGGCTTTGTTGTTCCTAGTTGCTGGTGTATTCAGTTTGCCAGATGTCTTTGGGCTTGCAGTGAATGCTGTCATCGGCGATGTTGCACAATTGCTTGGCGAAATAGTGGCACTAGTCGCACTAGCGTTTCTAGTCTTGGACTCGCTGAAAGACTGGAAAAAAGATTTGAAGATGTAAGCTAATCAAAACTTGATTTTAGTTAGCTCTTTCTACATTTTTATAAGGCTTAAATTCATATAGAATTAACTGTGATAGAATGGGTTCGACAAAAATAAAAGCAAAAGATGCGGCCAAAAAGGAAGAGCCGAAAAAGGAAGAAAAGAAAAAACCAGAAGTAAGACGTGATATTCCCAAACAAATTATTCGTGTTGCCGGTACTGATTTAGACGGTGAAAAATCCGTAATGCGTGCCTTGAGAAAAATAAAAGGCATAAGTGTAGTCACAAGTAAAGCAATTTGCCTTGTAGCTAAAATAGATTCATCGACAAAACTGGGGATGTTGAATGAGGCGGAAATTACGAATCTTGAAAATGTGATAAAGAATCCTACTAATTTTGGTGTACCGACATTTCTTGTAAACAGAAGACGAGATCTGGCGACAGGGGCCGACATTCATTTAACCAGTTCCGATCTTGATATTGCCCGCAGGTTCGATGTCCAGAGACACATAAATCTGAGAACCTATCGCGGATGGAGACATATGTTAGGACAACCGGTAAGGGGCCAAAGAACCAGAAGTTCCTTTAGGGTAACCGGTATGGCGGTGGGTGTGATGAAGAAAACAGCTCTCCAAAAGCAAGCATCGTCAACATCTCCTGCACCAGCTGCGGCTAAACCAGAAACAAAACCCGCAGAAAAACCAGCCAAGTGATTGAATGAAACGACAGAGAAAGAAATACCAGACACCAACAAAGCCGTGGGATAAAGAAAGGCTTGGAACCGAAAAAACTCTTCTAAAAAGCTTTGGACTAAAATCAAAAAGGGAAATTTGGAAGACGCAAGCAATGCTGAGGAAATATAGAAGATTGGCTAGAGAGCTGGTTGCAAAACATGACGAAGTGAAGGAGAAAGTTTTGATGGGAAGACTAACGAGATTTGGCATAGTTGCAGAAGATGCGACTCTTGATACGATACTTGGACTGGCGGTCGAAGATTTTCTAAACAGAAGGCTGGAGACCATCTTACACAAAAAGGGTATGGCCAACACACCTAAGCAGGCGAGGCAGTTCATCACGCACGGGCAGGTTGTTATAGACAATAGAAGAATCATCTATCCGAGCTACATGGTGCCTATTGAAGAGGAAGATAAAATAGTTCTTAAGATAGCTCCTGTCAAAAAAATAACCGTAAGTGAGGCAAATGGCGGAACAGCAAGCTAAGAAAGAAGAAAGATGGGGAGTAGCGCATATCTACAGCACTGCGAATAATACAATTATCCATATTACAGACATGACCGGCAGTGAGACTTTTGCCAGATATTCTGGTGGAATGATGACAGACAAGGATAGAGAGCAGGGAATGCCGTTTCCAGCAATGTTGGCTTCGCGAAAGGCAGGCGAGATGGCTCTTGAAAAGGGTCTTACAGGCATACATATTATGGTAAGGGCTAGGGGATCTCAATACAGCAAGTCTCCTGGCATGGGGGCGCAACCGGCAATCAGGAGTCTGGCACGTGTGGGACTTAGAATCGGGACAATCGAAGATGTCACCCCAGTAACTCACGGTGAGTTGAGAAAGAAGGGTGGCAGGCTTGGTAGAAGAGTCTGAGTTATTCTAAGCCTGTTTCGCCGTAAATCTGACTTGGTTTACCTTCCATTTATCTCAAAATAAAGTATCCAACAGTAAGCTTTATATCCCCTGCTGTTCTAAATCTTTATACGGAAAATGTGATTCCATGGGAATGTTCAAAGATATTGCTAAGCTGGGAATATTGGTTAGCTTCATTGCTGCAGTGGCGTATGAACTTACAGGAGCCAGCTCCCTGAAGATTGTTTCCATAGTCACTGGAATATTGTCTTTAGTAATCCTATCATCCTATCTGGCTCAGATTAAAGGCATAAGCAAAGCCAGAGACATCCTAGTATTTCTAAGACTCTTGAAGTAAACCATCCATCTAACCCTTTTAAAAACGATTAAAATTTCCAGGAGGTGTAAGAATTGGCAAAATGTGAGATGTGTGGAGCCGAATATCCAGATGGCGAAGAACACACATGCGAAACTAGCGAGTCGGGCGAAAGCACGACAGAAAGTCAAGAAAAAGCTGAGTAAGATTTAATTGGGTTAGGGTTTTTCGGTTGCGGGTTTATATTATTTCTATTCAAATTGGACATAACTTTAAATTGATTGAAAACACAAATTTACTACTGTTAGTTGGTTAGATGAAGGTACAGGTAGTTGATCGGTCAGATTTAGAAATCAAGTTCTCTGTCGAGAACATACAGCCGCCATTCGCCAACGAACTCAGGAGAATAATGATGGGCGAAATCCCCACCATGGCTATCGAATGGGTGGATTTTGTAAAGAATGATTCTCCATTGAACGATGAAATTGTTGCGAATAGATTAGGGCATGCACCATTAAAGTTTGACAAGAAAGCTTACAATATGACCAGAGATTGCAAGTGCGAAGGCAAGGGATGTAGCCTATGCCAAGTGAAATTAACTCTGAAGAAGAAAGGTCCTGGAATGGTGTACGTCGGAGATTTGAAATCGAGAGCTAAGGACGTCATTCCTGTGTTTGACAAAATGCCGATAGTTGAACTGTTTGAAGATCAGGAGATGGAATTCGAAGCTATAGCTACACTAGGATTGGGTAAGGAACATTCAAAATGGCAAGGGGCTGTGGTAGGATATACCAATTTATTTGAAGCCAAATCAAAAGCAGGTGAAATGAAATTGTGTGGAAATCATTTGTTTTATGTCAAAGACGTTAAAGGAATTATGGTCCAGCCTGTGGAATGTGCATTGTGCAAATCACTTAACGAAGATAGTGATGCGTTCAAAACCATAGACGATAGTTTTCTTTTTTCTATCGAGACAGCTTCAGGCTTAGATACCGAAGACATTGTAATGGAATCTGCAGGAATTCTAGAAGAGAAGATAAAAGAATTCGACAAAGCTGTGAAGAAATTAAAGTGAATAACAAATAGTTAATCATGGAAATCACTGAATTTTTAATTTTTCTATTTTCCACCGCTTCTATACAGCCAACTTTTACTCCTTATAAAATGGTCATCAAAAACAGGTTCTGGTGGACGTATGCTTTCAGTGCACATGCAGTAACAATGAGTGCTCTGGCTATTTTGTTTTCCTTTTGGTATGGTTCACCTGTGTTGAAAATAATTACTGGAACCTTGATGTTAATTTCTGGTTATGGTGGCTGGATAATATCAACCGCATACGCTATAGAAAACAAAAAATTGTTCAAATTCCTAGGGAAATACAATATAATTTACGCTTTGATTCATCATTTCTTCATGGCTATTGTCGGAGTCTGGTTTTTGTTTACCATAGCACCAACATTCAAAGAGATGATGTACGGTATTGTCATTCTCATTGGATATGTTTTCTTCATGTCGAATAAGCTGAATGTGCCGTGGATTTTGTACAGACCAAGTAAAATACCGTTAAAAACAAGAAAACTTTTAATCAAAGTGCTCTTGATTCTGTTCTCTGTCTTGTTGCCTGTCTTAAGTTTCATTGCCGAATCTTAGGATGTGACGTGTCACATTAAGAAACAATATTAATTAAAGCGTTTTCACTATAAGATATTACGCAGGGGTCGCATAGTCTGGTCAATTGCGGCAGAGTGCTGCTGCACACCGAAGCTTAAGATGCTAACCAGACGCTTAAGCGTTGATAAAAAGATGATAGCATAAGTTACTTGCTGGGTTAGTCCCTACGTGAGTTCAAATCTCACCCCCTGCATTTAAATTTTTAGAATTAAAGCGAGTTCATATTAGGTTTATAATTTTAAAACTTCATCAAACTTTCCACAAGCTTCTGCGTAGCTTCTTGTGTCGTCTCATCAACAGGCTTGATAATTTCCTGCACCAACTTCTCCACAGTCTTCCTCTTCTCTTCTTCACCGACAGAAACAATAGCTTCCCACGGTTTCTTCAAATTCCCTAACAATTCATTCGTCTTCTGCAATTCCTTCTTCAATTCAACTAGTGCAGTCCATAGTTGTGCAGTCTTTACATCATCAGCAGAATTATACGCATATCTATGCTTCTTAGTCGAATCTAATATCTCGGATAATGCTTGCTTGCTTTCATCGTCCAAATTATTCTTCCAGTCTTCCTTCTTCCTTAACAAAACCATAATCACAAATTGTAATTAACACTTAAATTCTTGCGAACAATTGCGAAAGTTTTTAAAGCTTGTTCACAAAAATGAAAGAATGAAAGACGGAGATTTCGTTGAAATTGACTTCACAGGAAGGATTAAGGACACGGACGAAGTTTTCGATACCACAAGCGAAGAGATGGCGAAGCTTGCCGGTGTATACAACGATAAAACAAACTACGGTTCGATCCCAATAATCATCGGCGCTAAGCAACTTATTCCTGGCTTGGAAGATGCCATAAAAGAGATGAGCATAGGTGAGAAGAGGAAAGTTGAATTAACTCCAGAGAAAGCTTTCGGTGAAAAAAATCCAGAACTAGTCAAGCTATTGCCGATGTCTGTTTTCAAAGACAACCGATTAGAGCCTTCGCCAGGGAGAACGGTTAATTTCAGCGGAATGCAAGGAAGAATTCTAACAGTCGACGGTGGAAGGGTAAAAGTAGATTTCAACCATCCTTTGGCAGGAAAAACAATCGAATACGACGTTGAAATCAAAAATGAAATAATGGAAGCCAACCAGAAAGTGAAATCAGTTGTCAGATACTTCACAGGTGTAAAATACGAGGATGCGATGACAACAACGAATGGAAACGAGGCTACAATAAATGTCCAAAAATTCGATTTACCAAAGCAAGCCAAGCAAAACATTGCAGACATTATAATGAAATGGATTGATGGTATATCCAAAGTCAGCTTCATAGACACGTTTGAGAAAATTTAAGGATTTATCTTTACCTTTTAAATTAATTATAAGATTTCTATGGGAGTAAGACAACTTGCTGAAAGACAGGTAAGAACTATCATCACGACAAACACTTTTGACGACGAAATCAAGGCCATGGTAGAGTCAAAAAAAACAAATATTAAGGTTGTGGGATGCGGTGGTGGTGGTGGAAACACTATAACAAGGCTCATGCAGGTTGGAATTGCAGGCGCAGAGACGGTGGCCCTAAATACAGATGCTCTTGATTTGTTGAATACGGAGGCTGATAAAAAGCTCGTTATTGGTAAAGAGCTTACGCAAGGACTTGGAGCCGGAGCGAATCCGAATGTGGGCATGGAGGCTGCGAAGGAAAGCAAGGAAGAGATTAAAAAAATGCTGCAAGGAGCTGACATGGTGTTTATTACTTGCGGACTCGGAGGGGGGACTGGTACAGGAAGCGCGCCTGTAGTTGCCGACATAGCGAAAAAAATGGGTGCATTGACAGTCGCTGTCGTGACATTGCCATTCGCGATGGAAGGCAGACAGAGAATGTCCAATGCAAGAGAAGGGCTGAAAAATCTAGACGGAGTTGTCGACACTTTGATAGTCATTCCTAATGATAAGCTATTGGAAATTGTTCCTGATGTGAGCATAGTTACAGCATTCAAAGTTGCAGACGAGATACTTGTAAATGCAGTCAAAGGCGTGACAGAACTTGTCACAAAACCAGGACTGGTTAATTTGGATTTTGCCGATGTCAGGGCAATAATGAAGGAGGGTGGGTTGGCCATGATAGGCATGGGCGAGAGCAATTCAGAAAACAAAGCATTCGAATCCGTAGAACGGGCTTTGAACAATCCATTGATAACTGTGGATATTAACGGTGCTAACGGAGCTTTGATAAATGTTGTAGGAGGACCCGAGATTACAATAAGAGAGGCCCAGCAGATAGCAGAGACGATATCATCCAAGCTATCGCCAGAAGCGAAGATAATCTGGGGTGTTCAAGTAGACAAATCGCTGGGCGACACGGTCAGAACATTGCTTGTAGTCACAGGAGTAAAGTCGCCACAGATATTCAGTCCAGAAAAAACATGGGAAAAACAGAAGAAAAAGGACATAGAAAAGATTCTTGGCGTGGATTTTGTCGACCTCCAATAAAATTTAAATACAACAAATCTTGATTGATGTTATGAACATTAAGGAAACTCTTAAAAATTACATACGCATACTGTCTATAGCGAAAAAGGCTGACAAGGATGAATTTATCGATACAGTCAGGATATGCGGAATCGGCATAGCTATAGTTGGTGCGATAGGGTTTGTGTTTTATTTGGCATCCGCTTTAATAGGTGGTTTATGATGATTTACACTATAAAAACAGTTGTAGGAAGAGAAAATGTCGTGCTTGATTCTGTAGCATCGAGAGTAAGATCCGAGAATTTGGCCATACAGGCTCTTGTACATCCAGAAGAAATTAAGGGATATGTTTTCGTCGAAGGTACTGCTGACGATGTTGAAAAGGCTGTCAAGGGGCTGCCTCATTCAAGAGGTCTGATTAAAAAACCCGTTGACATCAAAGAGATTGAAAAATTCCTACAGCCAAGAAAAGTTGAAGTCGAGCTGAACACAGGCGATATCATAGAGATTATTGGCGGGCCGTTCAAAGGCGAGAAGGGAAAAGTAACAAGATACGACAAAGTCAAGCGGGAGTTGACAATGGAACCGACAGAAACTCCAGTGCCTATTCCAATAACAGTTTCGGTTGAATTTGTGAAAATTTTGCAGAAGGTGAAATAATGGCGAAGAAAGAACCGCGAAGCGAAACAATGAAGCTGATCAAGAAAGAGTTGAAGATTGACACAGCAAAAATTACCGAAGAAGATAAGGCAAAGGGAGTGACTTTTGTTGCCGATGGAAAATTGGAAAAAGTAATCGAAATCGCTAAACAAAGAACGGATAAGCTATCCGCGAAAGATTTGAAAGGCGCTGTTAAGATTGTTTTAGGTACACTCAACTCAATGAATGGTGTTTTAATTAACGGGAAAAGACCAAAAGATGTAGCAAAAGAAATCGATGAAAATAAATTAACTATCTAGTTACCCATTTGTTACGTGAGACAATTGTATACAGGTGTTCTGTTTCTTCTTCTGATAAAGATCTCCACTCGTCTCTTTTATTACCCCTTTTATTCCTAAAACCAGTAACTGCTCTTACTCTAGCATTAGTACTAGGATAAAAATTTAGTTCATACTGTTCCATTCTATTCGGCTCTACTTGTTCCCAAACTCTTATACCCGTAGTCTGATCGGGACGTTTAAAGTTTGATAACCTCAGACCATTATACCCACTTTCTGGAAAGTAAGATCTGCTTTGTTCAGATGTATGCATTTCTCTTAATAAAAACATTAACTTGACTAAATAACCGTTACTACTAATGACAATCAACCAACATAAATTCCATTGCAGAGTTTTTAAACCTTTCTTGAAACATTTTTAATAAAATGGACTGGGCGAGATTTGAACTCGCGGCTTTCTGCTTCGGCGATAACTATGCCATGCAGACGGTCTACCGGACTGACCTACCAGCCCAAAAACTCACTATTTCTTTAATTTCTTTTCTTGTTTCGTCCACTTTAACTTTTTTTTTTCTCTTCCCATGAAAAGATTCTTCTCGCATTTAGATCTGTCGAAATAAAGTATTTCACCAGTATTCTTCACAAACATCTTTCCTGTACCACGTGCAATATTCGAACCACAAAATGAGCATTTCATCTGAATCACCTAGCTTCCATTCTTCCAGCAGCTTCCATTTCAGTTTCCCTGAGCATTAGTACATCCTTTATTCTTACAGGACCAATAACATTTCTCGTTAGAATCTTCCCTTTATCATGACCTTCAAGCACACGGCACCTAACTTGCATTACCCCCTTTACACCAGTCCTGCCGAGTAGTTGCAATACTTCTGCAGGATATGATTCGCCAGCCATCAAATCACTTTGGCATCAGTTTTTCGATAGAAACTACGACTTCTTTCAATAATTCCTTGCCTTCACCAGCGTCAGCTATGCAAATAGCAGCGGACGGAACATCCAATCCAGCAGCCCTTCCTAATTCAGCTTTGCTTGGAACATAGACATAAGGAACTTTTTTCTCGTCGCATAAAGGAGGCAGGTGCATGACAATCTCTTGAGGTTCGACATCACCAGCAATAGCAAGCAATTTTGCTTCTCCCTTCTCTATAGCTTTCGTGCTTTCATTAGTCCCTTTTCTGACCTTTCCAGTATTCTTTGCAGCTTCAATAGCCTGCAGAACTTTGTCACTCAGATCTTTCGGTACTTCGAACTTCATATACGATTTCGGCATTCATTACCACATCCATCTAATTCTATAGTAAATGAAATGTTTAAATAGTTTATTTGTGAGCGAAATAGAATGTCATACCCTTGCTGAGTTTGGCAAATCCTATTCTGGGAAATTGTACAGTACTGCCTATTTTCACCTTTTTGATTGACGGTTCTATTAATACACACATTTTTTTCCCATCATGCATTATGATTTTCGCTTTCACATTCGGTTCTGATACCCAATGGATTTTTTGTGTTTCATATTTTACATCTTTAGATGTCAATTCAGCATTTTTCTTCAGCTTGATTGAAAACAAGTTCATCAACCCAACTTCATTATCATGAAACTTTTCGAAATCATCTCTTTCGACATAGATTTTATTCGCATTAACAGGGATTTTTCTAGTTCCTCTTTTCGGAAAATCTGGATGTAACAGAGTTTTAGCAGATTTCACCTTTACCCCTTTAACGGAAATCATTACAGGATTAATAACACAGAAAAATCTATTCGATCCACGATCAATCAATTTCCTATTTTCTGCATAAAGTATTTCAACTGGAACATTAACATCGGCCAAGCTCAATCCCATCCCAATAATGAAATTCCTGATAGCTTCTGGTTCTAATCCTCTTTTTCCCAGAGAACTCAAACTCCACACTCTCGGATCATCCCACCCCTTGTAAATTTTTTTCTCGATTAGTTTTCTAGATCCAGTCTTGCTCAATTTCACGGCTTCAAAATTTAAAATCCCATAATGCAAGATTTCTGGTTTCTCCCATCCCATAATATTCCAGATAAATTCCTCAACCATATCTTCTATAATCAGATCCTTACCACGCAAAATATGCGTGACACCAAGCAAATGATCATCAACAGCCCAACTGAATTCAAGCATAGGCCATACTTTATATTTCTTGCCGACTCTGGGATGTTTTCTTTCGGCAACTCTTAACAAAACCCTATCTCTAAACGCTGGATTAGGATGTTGCATGTCAGTTTTAAGTCTGACAACGGCCTTTCCTTCTTTATACTTTCCTTTAAGCAGCAAGTTCCATTTTTTCAGATTAGCCTCAACAGTCTGTTGTCTATGATCGCACTCAACTCCTTGTATTCTATTATCTCGGAGAGTTTTCGCATCACATTCGCAAACATATGAAGCATTTTTATTTATCAGCTGTTCGGCAACCTCATAAAACAATTTCAATCGATCAGATTTGTAGAAGACTTTATGATATTTAACTCCAAGCCATTTCAAACCATCTATAATCATTTTATAAGCTTCTGGAATTATAAATTTTTCCTCGCTTCCTATAGTGTCGTCAAAAACCAAAAACAACTTTCCTTTATAGCGTTTCGCATATTCGTCATTCAGAATAACCATTCTTGCATTTCCTATATGTAAAGGTCCTGATGGATAGGGGGCTAGCCGCATCACCACTTTTCCATTAATAACATTCGGCAACTCTGGTAAACCCGAGTGAACAATCCTTTTCTCAGTCTTCACACCCAATTTACTCAAAATATTTTTCTGTTCATCTAAACCAAGGGAATTGACATCAGCTACAATCTTTTTTATCTCAGGAATAATTTCTTTTATTCTTTCTTTCAATGAAGCATCTTCTGCTATAACTTTGCCTAAAACAGCTTGTGCATCAGCTCTACCATCATGTTCAACAGCGTTCAATAAAGTATGCTTATAGATTAAATCTCTCATACCTATTTAGAGAATTAGTAAACTAATAAAATATTGCTGAGGCATATCCCGTTACTTCTCGTTCTCCTAAATCAGATGATGTGCTGTACTTCAATATTTCTGCTTTCTTTGCCCCCAACCCCTTTGCCGCAAAAATTGCAGTAGCTATCACACCATAACCGCATACATTTGCATTAGTTTTATTTATGGCATTGAAAAAGCCTTTGGCATCCAATTTCCCTATACGTCTCAACAAATTTCTGTCTATCCTTCCAGTTTCATCCTCGTCAATAGTCCGCGATAAATCAGAGCTCCCAATCAGTTTCCAATTTCCTTCCCTTTTCATCAACTTGGCAATAGCGCCCCCCACAATTCTGCAGCTCTCTAATAAAGCGTCATCTGGCACTTGGTTATTGATTATAATCGGTAACATTTTGAAATCACCGAATTTATGTAGGAGGAAAGGTAACTGAACCTCGATAGAGAATTCATCCTCGTGTGGTATAGCATCGAACTCAATCAGATTGCAGTCTTTCAACAGCTTGTTTGCGAGATTATCATCAACGAGTGCTTCGCCTATCGGAGTTTTCCACAAGCTGTTTTTCATCAATGCAAAATTAGCTCCATATGAGGAATGGTTACTTCCAAGAATGATGAAATTCGATTTATTCAAGTTTACATAAGAGTGTGCTGCCGTCTGTCCTGAATGTGTGTAGGGGGAATGCGGCACTAATCTCACAAGCGCGTCTTTTTTTCTCGATTTTATTACAGCATTCCTGAAATAAAAATCCAATTGTTTTCTCAGCATGTTGGGGTCAATCTCATAGAAAGTTCCGGCCGCCATTGGCGGTCTGAGAATCACAGTCATGAATTAGATTTTGTCCATGAAAGATTAATCTTTTGACAAGTATACTGTGAAATATATATTTCTAAGTAAATGAATAAGTATAAATATTCTGTTCCCACTTATTAATTAAGGTTCGATTAATTTGGTGCTAAAACAGAAGCTTGGTCCGAAGATGTTTTTCAGGATAAAGCCTGTAAAGATGCTTACAGCACTAAAAGTTGGTCCCAAATACGCAACAATCATCGCAAAAGAG
>CAZMWU010000004.1:1800-4978 GCA_964570195.1 uncultured archaeon | reverse complement strand
CACATATTCCCACACAGTAAAAATTTTGGATATGTTCGAAGAATACGGTTTGGTTGATTTTGAAAAGAAAGGAAGGATAAAGATCGTAAAGCTAACAGAGTTCGGTGATGATGTAGCAAAAGGAATGGACGCAATTCTGACAAAATTAAGCAGAGTGAAGGAAAAAATTTAAAGTGACTTTATGGCGGCTAAAAATAATGATTGGCATAGTCACAGGGGAAAGCCATTGGTGATAGCTGGTATTGTTTTATTTTTAATGGGCATACTGAGATTCTACAATGTAGACTGGCCTGTTGTTTTGATGGTTATTGGGACAGTGCTTTTTGCCAAGGGTATGATAATAAAATCGATGAAAGAGAAACGGATTTAAACTTTACTGTTCATAAGAAATAGTGATTTTATGCCAAGAGGAAAAGCTAAGTTTGTAAAAAAATATGAGAGATTGTTAAAGAAGAAGGACGTTAAGGAATCGGAATTTAATGAAGCCGACCGTAAGTTAAGCGAAGACACTAAAGAGAGCGAAGAAGGATTGGAGATAGAAGAAGAGGAAGACGCCGGTGAAGAGGCGTACCCTGAAATCGACGAGAATTTGGGACACGAAGACAATCCTGACAAAGAGGACGAATAAATCAGCCCAGTAATTCCAAGTTTTTCATCCCTTTAACATACCATTCTTTCAACTGGTCTTCTGTGTATAGTTCATACTCTCTTGCCAGATATCTCGCATGGCCAGCCAGTCTGTCTACTATTGGACCAGGGACACCCGCAGAAATTAATTGAGTTTTGAAGAATTTTCTTAATGAATGCGCATGCAATCCATATCGTTTTCCCTCTTTCTTGCTTATCTTCTTGAAAACATTGTTTAAAATAAATTGAAGGTTCTGGTAACTCATCTGCACACCGTCATTCGTCGTAAATAGAAATGACTCCTCTGTGATTTGGTGACCATTATTTTTCCTGTGTTCCAGATATGTTTGCAAAGTTTGTTTTGCTTCGGTTGATAGGAATGTGGTCCTGGATTTTCTTTCTTTTGCAGTCAACCCCTTTATTTTTATTACACCAGGTTCCGAGTTCAGATCTGTATCCGAAATCTTCAAATTTCTCAATTCACCGACTCTCAGTCCTGAAGAAGCCAGCAAAATAATTATAGTTTTTGCCCTCAGATTGCAACTTGATAGGACCTTTTTCAAATCTTCTTTAGCGGGCAAAGTATCTTCGTGAATATTGTAAATTTTTATTTGCGTAGTTGTTTTTAGTTCAATTCCGTTGGCCAACAAAAACTTTCTAAGAGATGCCGACCATGCACCGACGGTTTTTGGTGCCAGGTTTTTATTCGCTAAACTAATGACAAAGTCCTTGTGAATCTGGCTCGCATCTATTGCCTGGGTTTTAATTTTTTCAACCAAGTCATCCAGATTGTCAACATTCATGGTTTGTACAAATGCATTCAGCCCTTTTAAGTATGTCCTTTCTGTGTTTTCACTTCGTGTTAAAAGTTTCAACTCACCTAACATCCTTTGTGTTGACTTGAAC
This sequence comes from uncultured archaeon, assembly GCA_964570195.1. Taxonomy (GTDB): domain Archaea; phylum Aenigmatarchaeota; class Aenigmatarchaeia; order CG10238-14; family SCSR01; genus JACOWB01. The sequence continues at coordinate 3,445 of CAZMWU010000004.1, read as the reverse complement.
TGGGAAATATCCTTGATTTCCATGTTAATTATATGTTGAATAAAACTTATTTTAATTAGTGGCTGCACGTTTACTTTTCATTTCTGTCGCATTTGGCTCTATATTCGCACATATTGCACATCCAAACTGTCTCTTTTGATTGCTTCGCCTCATCGATCGGAAGAACATCTTTCTTTAACAATTCGTGCAGGCTACTGAATCTTTTTAGTATATCCATACTGTGCTTCTCGTCATAAGGTATTTCAAATGCTTTCGTCTTCAGATTTGTCTTGTCGACATAGAGAATTATCCCATTTTTTATTCCAGTGGCATGCATGTAGAATAGCAGTTGCATCACGTGATTTTTGTTTGGTTCTTTCGCGTATCTCACATCTTTGATCGACTTGACTTCAATTATTATTTTTCGGCTGTCTTCTGTAGCGACGACAATATCATCCAATCTACCGGATATAACAAAGTCCTTCTGCTCCAACTTGAATGGCAGTTCAGAATTCAAGAATTTTATGAGGTCAGCATTCTTCTCGCTTTTGAAAACTTGTATTATAAACTCGTGCAGGATATTTCCAATCTCAAAAACTTTCAGCCTGTCAGGTTCGACTTCCAGCGGGTATTTGTACGAATACCACACTTTTCTTATACAACTTCCTATTTCAGACGGATAATATCTGCCGATTTGCTTTTGTTTTCTTTCTCTTTTCAGATGGGTTTCTATGAGCTTGTCAAAATCTATGATAGGATCACTTACTATATTAGCGTCAATTTAGTTAGATAAAGTTAATTGCAGAAGAATTCCTTCAGCGAAACTCAGATAAGCTTTTCGTCACATATAATTTTACAATTCAATGACCAAATACCTGTTTACATCAGAATCAGTAACCGAAGGTCACCCGGATAAAACCTATTAACATTTTGTTAATTGGTGTCCAAAATTTGCGACCAAATATCAGATGCTATTCTAGATGAATTGGTCAAGCAAGATCCTAATTCAAGAGTCGCAGTCGAAACTTTAACAACAACCGGATTGATTCTTGTTGCGGGCGAGGTCACGACAAAAGGCTATATTGATGTGCAAAGTGTCACAAGAAATGTTTTGAAAGAGATAGGGTATGACAAACCCGAATACGGATTTAATTATGATGATTGTTCTGTTATAGTCTCTCTCCATGAGCAGAGCCCGGATATAGCCATGGGCGTTAACAAATCGCTAGAAGAGCAGGGTGCTGGTGATCAAGGTCTGATGATGGGATATGCGACCAATGAAACTCCAGAACTTATGCCGCTTCCTATAATGCTTGCGCATAAACTTACAAAAAAACTCACAGAAGTAAGGCGTTCCGGCGAGATTACATGGTTAAGACCAGACGGAAAATCTCAAGCGACTGTTGAGTATGAAAATGGAAAACCCAAAAGGTTGCATACAATAATCGTCTCAGCTCACCACGCAGACATACCGATAGAGCAAGTGAGAAGTGAGATAAAAGAAAAAGTTATTGTACCTGTTTGCAAGGATTGGATGGACGAAAACACAATAATTCACATAAATCCAACAGGAAAATTTGTAAAAGGCGGTCCGCCAGCTGATACAGGGTTGACAGGAAGGAAGATCATCGTCGATACTTATGGGGGCGTTGGTTCCCATGGCGGC
>CAZMWU010000004.1:0-1790 GCA_964570195.1 uncultured archaeon | reverse complement strand
AGTTGCCGCGGGTTTGGCGGACAGATGCCAAGTACAGATAGCATACGCAATAGGAATTGCACAACCGGTTTCGATTATGGTCAACACATATGAAACAGGAAAATTTCCCGATGAACAGTTGGCAGAAATTCTGAAGAAAGTTTTCGACATGCGACCTGGGATGATTATCAAAAATTTGAATTTACTTAGGCCCATATTTCGCAAGACGGCATGCTACGGGCATTTCGGCAGAGACGACCCGGATTTCACATGGGAAAGAACCGATAAAACAGAAGAACTAAAGCAACATGTTATGGCTATTCTTGACTAGCTGTATTCCCTCCATCTCCAGTTGCATGTTTTACATTCGTAGAATCTTGTAGGCGGTTCATCTCCTCCACGAGTTTGTTGCATTGTCCATTCGGCTTTGCGCAGTTCATTGCACTTTGGACACATTATATCTGTAACAGGAAATGTATTTTTCTCATCTTCATTCACCACAATGATTTCTTTAAGGTCTTTGCTTTGTGATGTTGATATTGATATATTCTCATCCAATTTCGTTTTTGTATTGCACGATCTGCAGTGAAGAAACCGTTTGTCATTTTCAGTTTGTACTCTTAACAGGTTTCCACATGTTTCGCAAAATTTCATAGACTCAAATAGGAATCATTAAATTTAAACTTTCAATGTAATTTATTTTATGGATAGATATAATAGAAACCCTTCTAAAGAGTCTATACCGTTAATAGAGTTAGTAATAATTTCTGCTATAAATGAGATAAGAGTCAATCATAATGGTAGCGTTGACGAATACATGGGTAGTGTAACTCCTTATTACGAAGCTCTCAATGAATTAATGCGTATCAAAGCAGAATATGAACAATCACCGTAATATAGAATTACATGACGGCACCACAGAATTAAAAAGAAAAGAAAGGGTGAAAGTAAGCTAATTTAGTCCGTTTAGTTTCTTTATTGAGGTGGTTTATCCTCATCAGGTCCTTTCATTTTTATGCACCTGTTCACAAAATGGTTTTTTACCCCTTTAAAAAGGGTTTATGCACATACTTAATAAAAATGTCAAAAACTTTGAAAAACATTTTAAAAACTTTTAAAAGTCTTCAATCTAACTATAACTATGGCACCATTCGGTCTAGACCTATCACCAGAAATATTTAGTTTATTCACTAAAATAATCTATTTTATACTAACAATTTTTCTAGTCCTAGCCTTTTATAGATCACTAACACGAACCAAAACCTATGGCAAAAAGATAATTGAAATAAAAGAAGCTTCCTTAGAAGTTAGTAATCTTCTTAAAGATCATACTAAGCGACAGATACTTAGATCTCTAAGTAAAGAAAGAAAGTATGTTTCTGCAATTTCTAAAGAGATTGGCGAAAATGCACCACGAACAAGATATCATTTAAACCAACTTGAAAAATCAAGACTAGTAGCATCTTTTAAATTGGCTAGAGAAGTATACTTTGCATTAACCAAAAAAGGAAAATGGGCTTTAGATGCCATAAATTACTATTATCCAACTACAAATCTTCAATGGATTATGAGCAGGCTTAATAAAACGATGGGAATATTTAGAATTAGAAGGTTCATCGAAAAGAAGAAAGAAGAAAAAATTGATGAAAAAACCTAATAGAATTCAAAAAAAAAGAAATGTCCCCGGCCGAGGGACAAAGCCTTGACTTCATATTGTCAAGCTATCTTAACTCCAAGACATCACTTATCGTTTTCTTTGTGATCTCTTGACTTTTCTTTTGGCCATTTACTATTCACCCCTTGTATTACCG
>CAZMWU010000003.1:32384-33450 GCA_964570195.1 uncultured archaeon | reverse complement strand
AAGAAGGAGAAACTGACGAACAGGCTATGAAGAGGGAAATAATGGAAGAAGTCACGCTTCAAGACATAAAAATCTTGGATAAGATACATGGTTATGAATTTGATTTTAAAAACACACACCATGTCGTTTCGACATATCTGGTTAAAGGCGACATAAACGAAAAACCTAAATTAAACTGGGACGGCGATAGGGAAATTGTGGAGTCCATGTGGGTGTCCCCGACAGAAGCAAATAAACTTTTGTTTTGGAAAGGTGAAAAAGAAGCCGTCAAACTTTTGAAATAATTTAATCATCAAATTTAATAAATATTCAATGACTAAGGCAATTTCTACTGTCATAGCCTCTATTTTAATGCTTATGATTGTTATAGCTTTAGGGGGCACAACTTATCTTTATATCTCAGGTACACTTGCAAGCAAGACAGCTACAATATTTGAAGTGATAGATTCTTTTAACGATACTGTAACAATAAGAAATTCCGGTACGGAATCCATAACTTCAATAACAGCAACTTTAGATGGCAACACTGCTAACATAGCTGTTGTTCCAAACATTCAAGGTTTAATTGCCTATTGGAGTATGAACGAAGGAAGTGGGACAAAGATAAACGACAACAGTGGCAAAGGAAATGATGGCACATTAAATAATATTGTATGGGTGGATGGAAAATTCGGAAAAGCTTTAAGTTTTGATGGCAGCATAACTTCTTGGGTTAATGTTAATCCTAACGCAATTAATGGTTTGTCCGATTTTACTGTAGAATACTGGATGAAAACTTCTGACGCTACAAAATCAGGTACTCCTGTACATGGAACCAACGGAGGCAATAATGAATTTATTGGACCATTTAATTACAGATCGGCTGAGATATATGTAAAAGATTCCTCATGGGGTACTGGTGTTGCATTAAACGATGGACAGTGGAAACATATAATTATAACTAGAAATGGTGGCACAGGAGAAGTAAGATTGTATGTGGATGGGGTTCCTAGAGGTTCGGCTACTTTAAATACAGGCGTTTTAACTATCAATTGTTTTGTATTTGGGCAAGAACAGGATTCTAGTT
>CAZMWU010000003.1:0-32374 GCA_964570195.1 uncultured archaeon | reverse complement strand
AGGCTTCTAGTTGTGGTGGGTTTGAAGCTACCCAAGCCTTTCTAGGTATTTTGGATGAAGTGGGTGTTTTTAATAGAGTTCTGTTAGAAAATGAAATAAGTACATTGTCCTCAGGTCTAGTTTCTTCAGGTCAACTAGCAACTATAAAACCCTTAATTCCCTTATCAAAAGGTACTCACACTTTAAAATTATGCACATCAAGCATGTGCAATACGGCTATACTAACAATCATTTAAACTTTTAAAATAAACCTGCTCTTCCCGAATTTTCTCTTTCCGATTTTCAACAGATTAACACTGTCAAGATGATTGACATGTTCCCTTAGCATTCTTTTTGTTATCGGTGATTTAATAGTTTCTTCATAAATCTTATACAATTCATCAAATGTTAAAGTATGTTTTTTGTTGTTGACGATATCTATTATCAATTTTTCCACATCCGTGACTCTGTCTTTCAATATTTCAGGTTTAGCTTCGTCAACAGTTCTTAGAACTTTCTTAATGTGAATGACTTGAACCTTATCTGAATTTTCCTTTTCTGCTAATCTACCAGCTTTCAATAAACATTCCAGCCCCACTCTTACGTCACCGTTTTTATTTAATGCATGCGCAGATGCCAAAGCTACAACACCTTCTTCAACTGAATGAAATCCATAATCAACTCTTTCCTGCAGAATATCTTTCATTTCCTGTAATGTGTATGGTTTGAACTCAATCTCATCCAGGCTTAGACTGCTCGTTATCCGAGCTTCCAAATTAGCGAAAACATGTGGATTATTCGAAATGAATATCAATCCGACAGAATTTTTCACATATTGATTTAACCTAAGCAGGTCATACAGAACTTTTTGGTCCTTGTAAACCAATTGATCAACTTCGTCAAGACAAACTAATAATGACTTTTTTGACTTTTCCAAGGCTTCTGTTAAACGTGAGATGATCTCATCTTTGGCCCATCCTCTTCTTTGGACAAACATACCAAATTCAGAAACAATTTTTGTTAGTACTGCTAGAGAAGTGTTATAGTCCCAGCAATTCAAGTAAACTGTTTTTATTCCAGAATACTCTTCAAATTCACGGAAGACGCACTTCGCAGTTGCGGTTTTACCGATGCCAGAAGAACCGAAAATAAGTGTATTCTGTGGTTTTCTCCCTTTACTAGCTGGTAATAGGTTATCAGCAAGTTGTTTTATTTGATTTTCCCTATGCGGAAGCATATCCGGCAAATATTCAGGTGAAAGAATCTCTTCGTTTTTAAAGATCTTTGATTGTTCAAGGAATACAGTCATGATAATTATTTGTAATCAAACCTATAACTTTTTTCAGTCAGCCAATAAATCTAATTTTTTGCATCCAGATATCACTATCCCACATAGGATTACTCCATTATTTTAAATTATAATATAGTCTTCTATTATTTTTACCTTTGTTTTCCAGTTTTATAATTTGTATTTCATCGACTTCTCTCAATGATTTTACATGATTTCCTCCATCTGCCTGCCTGTCAATGCCGACAATTTCAACAATTCGTAATTCGTCAACATTTGGCGGTGCAGCTTCGGCAAGTTTTATTATATCGGGAATCTTCAAGGCGTCCTCTCTTTTCATCAAGTACGATTTAACCTCAGCATCTCGCTTAATCAATTCATTAGCCTTATTCACAACTTGAATTAATTTTTCCCTATCAAAAGTTTCCAAATTGAAATCGATTCTTGATTTATCCAAATCCAGCCCGCCGCCTGTTATCAATGCACCAGTCTCACTGTTTATCAGTGCCGAAAGCAAATGCGCAGCGGTGTGCATCCTCATCAATCTATGGCGCCTTTCCCAATCTATTATTCCGTGGATTTTATTCCCGTCTTCAAGTCCGCCTTTATCAATTTTGTGCAATATACTTTCTCCATTTTTCAACACATCTATGACATTGAATTCTTGGTCGCCAGAAATCAACTTGCCTGTATCATTCGGCTCCCCGCCACCGGTAGGAAAAAAGCAAGTTCGATCTAATTCAACCAAATCCCCATTTACAGAGATTACACTAGCTTCAAACTCTTTCATATAGGAATCTTCCCAATAAAGTTTTTTGGTCATAACGCCATCTTCAGTTTTTCAATTACCTCTTCTTTCCCTCTTTCTATTACATACGGTCCCAGTCTCGGCCCTTTGTCCGAATTCAGCAGAATCTGATAAACTAGTTTGAAAAATTCTTTCATGTCAATATCATGCTTCCTCACTAAATCAAAAATCCTTACCTGCAGCTTTTCACCATCATCTTCTTCTTTAATAATATTAATCAATTCATGGATTACGAATTTATATTCTCCGCCAATCATTGTCTTAACTTCAGCGACTTTAACAAATTTTTTTACCCATGCAATTACATAAGGTAATCGTTTTTCGATTTCTATTCTGACATTTTTCGATGGCCTACCCAAATGACCGAATCCTTGTAGTTTTTTCATAACAAATTCGATTTGATTATTTTCTGGTAGAATTTTTACAATCTCAACCAGTATATCGTACGATACATCCAACACAGGCTTCCTGTTTTTTCTATCGACTACAGAAAGTTCGTATGCCCTTTTGTAATTATTGTCCCTTCTTTTGTCTTTTGTGGTCTCTTTGCCAAAGAATATCATTTCTGCTTTATCAAACTCGTCAGATAATTTCGGAACCATAGCAGATAATTTAATATCCTTTGCTATGGTCAATCTGCCTTGAAACATCCAATAACGCAAGTGTGCAGGCGTCATATAGTTCAACATATCACTGACCGTTATGACATTCCCCCTGCTTTTGCTCATCTTTTCCCCGTCGACAAGAAAATGCTCGTAGACTACAGGATATGGCGGATTCCAACCTAGAATTTTAACGATTTCTTTCGCAGTGTCCCAACTCCCTCCAGCTGCGGCATGCTCCTTTCCAAAAGGTTCGCAAGTTGCTTTAAGAAATACCCATCGGGCAGGCCATTCTACTCGCCATGTCAGCTTGGCATTCCCATTTAAAATTGATATTTTACTTTCATTTCCACATCCTGTCACAGGATTTTTTTTATGAAGCAAGATCTCTTTCGGATCGCATAAGTATGCCACCCTAGCTGCCTTAGAGTCGTATTCCAAAATTTTAGTTGTCGCTATTTTACCGCATTTCTGGCAAATGACATCTACAGGATACCAGTTTTCTGGTAGCGGTGAAGTCCGGAACTTGTTAATTATTTGAGAGATTTCTTTCCTTTTTTCCATTGCTAATTTCATTACATCATTGTACATCCCATTTTTGTACATTTCTATACCGAGTAAGACTTTTGGTTTTACATTCACACTCTCAAGTTGCTGTAGGAACTTTTTTTCGAAATGCTCTGTAAAACTTTTATGGCAATCCCAGAAATCAGGAATATTACTAGCCGGTATGCCCAAATAATTCTCCAATTCTTTCGGCAAGTCAGCCGGCACAGATCTAAATGGATCCATGTCGTCTGAAATCCACACAAGTTCAACAGGCTTTTTCAAGTCTTTTACAGCCAGTCTTATGGCATCTCCTCTAATAACGTCATTCGCATTTCCTATATGAGGGTCGCCGGACATTGATGTTCCGGTAACTATAACTTGCCTACCTTTCCATTTGTTAACTATTCCTTTGGAGATTGTGTCCGGCCAGAATTCATATTCTTGTTCTTCTCTTTTCACCATATAATATATATGAGGATTCTAAAAATTAATCCAAATGAACCAGAGAAAGAGTTGATAGATATAGCAGTTGACGTGTTGAGGAAAGATGGTCTTATTGTATATCCCACGGATACATTATACGGAATTGCGGCAAATGCGTTAAGCAATGAAGCTGTTCTAAATGTTTACAGAGTTAAAGGGAGAATCTTCAAGAAACCGTTGTCAATCGCCTTTCATTCATTATCACAATCTAAGAAATATGTAAAATTCGATTCAATTTCCTTAAAACTAGCTAAAAGGTTTTTACCTGGACCGTTGACAATTATTCTGCCGATGAAACACGGATTTCCAAAAGAATTAACTAGTTCGAAGAATGTCGGTATAAGAATTCCAAATAATAAAATCGCTCTGAAGTTGATAAAAGATTTCGGATATCCGATAACAGCTACAAGTGCAAACATTTCCGGTAATGTCGACCCTGTTACTGCGGAAGATGCTATTGGTCAGATAGGTGATAAAGTAGATTTGATTTTGGATGGTGGAAAGTGCAAATTAAAGAAACCGTCCACAGTTGTTGAAGTTCGAAATAAAGAAATAATAACTCTGAGAGAAGGCGCTATAAGTAAAAAACAATTAAAGATATGATGGGCCCACTGGGACTCGAACCCAGAATACCGGATCCGCAATCCAGCGTCTGATACCTTACGGGTTTATCCAATTAGACTATGAGCCCAATATCTATAAAAATCTCACTTTTATAAGTTTAATAATCGAAATCTGAAAAGGTCGGTCAAGATGGAAAATTTGAAATGCACTTCATGTGGCATGAATGTACTATCGAAAAAAAATTTTGTTAGATTAGACTGTCCTAAATGTGGCAAGGTGGAAATCATCAGATGCAGCACCTGCAAAAACCTAGGAACTAAATACGTGTGCAAAGACTGTGGATTTGAAGGTCCGTGAAATGTCAGATGTAATTGTTACACTCAGGGTCATGCCTACAGGCACGGATGTGAACTTGGATAATCTTGAAAAAGAAATCAAGGCGTCAGTTAACCCCGAAAGAATAAATCGTGAGCCTATTGCATTTGGCCTGGTTGCTTTAAATGTAACTACTATCATCAAAGATGAGGGTGGACAATTGGAATCTATTGAAAATAAATTACGATCGCTTGACAATGTTGGTGGAGTGGAAGTCACGGAAATAACTAAATCGCTTTAATCTGAAATTAGATAAAAAATAAAAAAGAAAGGTTTTCACCTTTCAACTAAAGCTTCGTAGCCCACTAGAACTGTTCCTACTACTGCGAATACCAGTCCAACTACTTCGAAGATTGAGGCTACTCCGCCCCAAACTCCAGAGCCCAAAAGGCCTACCAATGTTGTAGTTGTTGACATCGCTCCTGAGAACAGGAAGAACGCTCCTCCTACTGCGAGCCAGTTCCATCCCTTACCTTTCTGTTTAGCAAAGGAAGCAAGGGCTACTGCAACTAGAACTGCTACTCCGACATCGAGTAAAGTTGCTTCGAATACCATGGTTCACCTTATTCAAATTAAGTGAATGAAATATAAAAGCTACTACTTTCTTGGATATGGAAGTATTGTAGAGTAGTGAAATATGATTTTAATAAAAAAGAAGAGAAAAAAAGAAATTTTTATATTTCGTCTGAGTCTTCTCCCCAGAACGTATCATCATCGTCAGAAAGCTCGTCATCTTTAGATTCGGTTTCGTCCCATTCGTTTTCCATCAGGGTTTCACCTATTCTATCTCTTGTGTTTACCAAGTATTTAAATGTTTATGTTTTTGAAAAATCTTATTTTTATGAAAACTCAAGTCATACTCAATGAAATTCAAGCTCGCAGACAGGATAAAAGTCATTGGAACGACAAAAATTGAGGAAAGTTTACGTATTTTGGAACAGCATCCTGAAATAATTTCTCTGGGAGCAGGCGAACCAGATTTTCCTGCGCCACTAAACGTGATAAAATCTGCGGAAAAGTTTCTTGAAAGAGGATATACACATTATTCCCCATTGCAGGGTAGACATGAATTGAGAGAAGAGCTTGTAAAGAAATTAAAGAAAGACAATAAGCTTGACATCGGTCCAGAACAAATCATTATAACATGCGGATCAAAGGAAGCCATTCTGCTTTCTATCCTAACTTTGATAAATCCAAAGGAGGAAGTTGTCATACCTGATCCGGGTTATATTGCATACAGGCCTATAGTCGAATTGATTGACGGGATTGCAAAATCTCTTCCGTTAAAAGAGGAAGACAAATTCGAAGTTCATCCGGATATTCTGAAGAGAATGATAACGAAAAAAACCAAATTGATAATTATAAACACGCCGTCAAACCCCACAGGAACGGTCCTGCGAAAAAAAGTTTTGGAAGAAATTGCTGACATTGCTGTAGAAAAAAATCTTATGATAATGTCGGATGAGGCTTATGAAAAATTAATTTACAATAATTCAAAACATGTAAGCATTGGTAGCTTGAACGGAATGGAAGATAGGGTGATAACAATACAAAGTTTTTCTAAAACGTATGCCATGTGCGGATTTAGAGTTGGTTATGCAGTTGCCCATGAAGATTTAGTTAGAGAGATGAAAGAATTCAAGGTGTGCACAACACTAGCCGCACCTACCTTTGCTCAACTAGCTGCAGTTGAGGCGTTAAAGAATTCTGCGAATTATGTAAAGAAAATGGTGAAGGAATACGACAGAAGAAGGAAGATGATTGTAAAAAGAATGAATGAAATGCCAAGAATAAATTGTGTGACACCTGAAGGTGCATTCTACATATTTCCAAACATCAAAAGTTTTGGAATGTCTTCTGCCAAATTTTCTGATTTTCTACTAAAGAAGGCAAAAGTTGCTGTTATTCCTGGGAGCGAGTTTGGAAAATATGGTGAAGGAAATATAAGATTGAGCTATGCTACCGCCTATGAAAAAATTGCTGAAGCTCTGGATAGGATTGAAAAAGCAATTAGTAAACTTTAAATTATGTCATTGTTCTTATTCTTTAAGGAGGTGTAGGTCGGGGCGGTTAAACCTCGCCTAAATCGAGAAATGGTTTGCTCGAACCGAAAGCCCTTGGACGGTATAGATTTGTAATGTGGTCTATATGCTCGACTGAGAAGTCGTGTCTCTCAGAATGGTACGTATAACAAATCCGAACAGGATCGGAAGATAGCATTCGTAAGTTATATGTGCCATGTTTGGGAATAACATGATGGAGAAGAGTATATGGATAAACCATATTATGAGTTTGTATCAACCTCGGGAACACCTCCTATTTTAATTGTGATTGAATGATGCGAGATTTGTTAATTGGATTCGGCATTGTTGTAGTATCATCTTTCATACTATTAGCAATCTTCACACCTACCGAACAGACAAAAATTATTTCAATGACTGACAAACAAGTCTTACCACAGCCAATTACTTCCAATACAGCCATAATAAATCTCCCTGCAGTTGACAATGAAGGAAATGGTGTTATTGTCAAATTAAAAGTCCAAGCTAGTTCTGGCGAAGGAAGAGTGCTGACAAACATAGACAACCTTTTGTTTTGGGTTGATACACAATACTCCATCAAAATAGCCGAGATGGTTGCTGAAAATATAACCGGTGCTGAGTTGTCGGATGTCGACTTGATTTACACAATAGAAACTGATGCATCTGTGATAGAAGGCGGTTCTGCAGGTGCTGCGCTAACAATAGCTACAATAGCTGTACTTCAGAACAAAACACTGCCGTCTGATGTTATGATTACTGGAACTATTAATCCTGACGGTACTATCGGACCTGTAGGAGCCATATTTGCAAAAGCAAAAGCTTCGAAAGATGTTGGAGTAAGATTATTTCTGGTTCCAGAGGGGCAAGGTTCACAAGTCAATTACGTACCAGAAAAAAAATGCGAAAAAATTGGACCAGTGACATTCTGCACAACAGAGTACAAGCCACAGAAATTGGACATCTCTGAAGACGTTGGTATTGAGGTGAAAGAAGTTTCAACTGTTGACGATGCCTTAAAATATTTCATCAGCTAATGTAAATTATGGAAACATTCACAAAGGAAGAGATAAGGGATATAATAATTTCTGTCATTGCACTGATAATAATTTTTTCATGGAAACCGTTTCCAGGATTTGGACTAAATTTCAGTTTGATGCCTTATTTTGTCGTGATCATAATAGTTGCATTTTTATTGCATGAAATGGCCCACAAGTTCATGGCTAGAAAATTCAACATGGTTGCTTTCTATAAAATGTGGCCACAGGGAATATTGTTTGGTCTGATTTTTATGATTCTTGGTCTTAGGTTTGTCGCGCCGGGCGCTGTGGTTGTGCATCCTTATAGATTTGCTCGTTGGGGATTCAGAAGACCGAAGCCTGAGATTGCAAGCGGTGAAATGGGTCTGATTGCATTGGCTGGACCTGCAACAAACTTATTTTTTGCAATAATATCTTCCTTGTTTAGTGGTACTTTGTTCAATAATTTGACTTTCATCAATGCCTGGTTGGCGCTTTTCAATCTTTTGCCGATACCCCCTCTAGATGGAAGCAAGGTGTTGATATGGAAACCTTGGGTGTGGGGAATGTGCATAGCTGTTGCATTAATACTTGTGTTTATTTAGATTGTATAAGATTTCATGCAGTACATAGCTGATTTCCATTTACATTCGAAATATTCTCGCGCAACCAGTAAAGACTTAAGTTTAGAGACATTGTCAATTGGAGCGAAAATAAAGGGGCTTAATCTTCTTTCTGCACCTGACTTTACTCATCCAGTTTGGTTGAAAGAAATGAAATCTAAATTATCGAATGGGGAGAATGGTATTTTTAATTTTAATGATGTTAGCTTCATTCTGACGTCTGAGATTGCAACTATAGACCTTTTTCAAGGTAAGACAAGACATGTTCATCACAATATTCACGCTCCATCATTCGATATTGCAGACCAAATAAATGAATGGCTTGAAAAGTTCGGGAATTTGAAATCTGATGGGAGACCTATGCTTACAGTACCGCCTGCAGAGGTTGTTGAAGTATTGACGGAAATAAGTAGAAACATTTTAATCTATCCCAACCATGCGTGGACGCCCTGGCGAGCAGTCTTTGGGTCGATTGGCGGCTATAACTCTTTGGAAGAATGTTATCAGGACCAAGTTAGAAATATATTTGCATTAGAAACTGGTTTGTCGTCGGATCCGCCTATGAATTGGATGTGGTCAGAACTTGATAGATTAACTTTGCTGTCGAATAGTGACGCGCATTCGGCGAATCCTTGGAGATTGGGAAGAGAGGCGAATGTTTTCGAATTAGAAAAACTGACGTATGATAAAATTAATGACGCTATAAAGAAAAAGGACACAAAACAATTTTTGTTTACTATCGAGACTCCACCAGAATATGGAAAGTATCACATAACAGGTCATCGAGACTGTAATGTCAGCATGCACCCAAAGGACGCATTGAAACTTAACAACAAATGTCCGCGATGTGGAAGAAAAATGACTGTGGGTGTTTTGCAGAGAGTGGAGGAATTGGCTGATAGAGAGGAAGGTTTTGTCCCAAATAATGCTATACCATTCAAATCGTTGCTTCCGTTGTATGAGATAATTTCTTTTGTTACTGGTGTAAACCAGCTCTATTCCAAAAAAGTCATCGAAGAGCAAAACAGGTTGATAGACAGATTCGGTAATGAATTGAATGTTTTGTTGAATGTTAGTAAAGAAGAACTGGCGAAGATCACAAACGAGAAAATTGCAGATGCGATAATAAAAGTCAGGGAAGGTAGGATTAAATTTGATGCTGGCTATGACGGTGTTTACGGCAAACCTGTATTCAATGGTAATGCTCAAGTTAAAACTTCTGTGGATCAGAAAAGTTTAGCCGATTTCAAAAATCGATAAATACGGTTGTAACACAGGCCTGTATAGATAATATAGGACGAGTACAATTAAAATTCTGAACATGTTTCCCATTCCTACGGCTGCCATCACTTTCTTGAAATCTGTCTTGTAGAATCCTGCGAATAAAACTAAAATAGTTCCAGCTGGTATTGGAAACGGTATTGGCAACATAAAAACAAAAAATATAAGAGGTCCGATATATCGATCGATAAATTGGTTATATTTTACTGGCATTTTCAACATTTTTTCAAGCATTCGTTGGCCGAAAAATCGCCCCAAGAAATAGTAGACAGTAGCGAGAAGCAAGGAAATTGCAACTGTGACAAGTATTATTACGAAGATGTTTGTCCCTTTAAGGAATGAGAATAGAATATAAGCTTCTGCCGGAGGGTTTGGCAGAATCGGGATGTTTACAAACAGAAGATAAAGAATTAACCCGACTATTGAGCCTGAAATCACATTATCCTTGACAAAGGTGAAGGTTGGGATGGACCATGGAATGTTTTCATTCAAGAAACTCAGCACAGACTCTTGAATGAATTTCTGTTGCAACAGAACGGTAAGCGATGCGATCACAAGCAGGATGATTATTATTGCTTTTAGATTCACACTAATAAATTAATATCGTGAAAATAAGAGCATGGGTTCGTAGTCTAATGGCAGGACTGAAAAACTGAAACCTCTTTCACGTGGAGGAAATTCCGGTTCAAATCCGGACGGACCCATTTTATTGCAACGCTCTCGTAACTGAGACTTGTGTTGCACTGTCGACAAAATAGCTATAGTCGATGGCTATACTTGTTTGTATATCTTGGAACGTACTCGAAGTCACATCAATATCACAGGAAATTACTTTGCTTTTACCCCCGACTAACCTGAGATTTGTTGATAATTCAACTTTACCAGCTGCAGCTGGAGTACCAGCACATGACTTTATTCCAGTAGCCTCAATTGTTATCTTCTTTAAAGTATCTAATTTTGCAGCATCTATTGACGTTGCGTCTAGTGCTGGCGGGTCTGCCAATACTTTACCGCCACCCACATTTTGTATCTCAAATTGTATACGAGCGATTTTTGTACCCGAAACGACTGGAGACCTGACTGTAGAAGTAACCACTAGAGGTCCGCCTGTGGCATCAGAGGAAACCAAACCACGAACAACATTCGGATTAGTTCTTAGATAATTTGCATCCACAACCCTGAAAATCGCAGTACCGCTTGTTGAGTAAGTGTAAGCTACTCTCACGTCTGCATCATAAGTTACATCAGAAGTTGTGCCAGGTGCTGAGTTAGCTGACCAAGTGAATGAAACTTCTTCACCGGGTAGGCTTGCGGAAGGATCTGCGGGAGCTAAGCTACTTGTCACATCCTTGAATTTATCTCTGTCTGGAGAGAATGTTGTCCATTTATCAGAAAGCCCGAAAAACTGTGCTCTTACATCAGCTGCTGCTTTCTCTCCAACATTTTTAAGACCTAAGACGAATGTGACTGGCAAATTACCTTCGGTAGTTGTCACGTCAGGCGCAAAACTGGTTATTACAACCCCATTAGCAGCTGGTGTCTCTTTACCGCCTCCTGCACACCCAGCTAGAAATACAATAGAAATTACAGAAAGCAGCATCAGTTCTTTCCTAAGCTTCATTTTTCTCTATTATTATTTGGTGAAAATAGAATATATAAGTATATTTAAGGAAAATCTGTTACTTCGAATTCAATGCACTTTTGGAAAGTAAAGGTTGGATCATTTGCCTCTGATGTAAGACGTTGTTCATTACCTACCTTGTCTGCGCATACCGTGCACATTGTGTACTTGTTTCCTCTTACAAAGAATCCATTATTTGTGGCTGTTCCGGTATTGCAGGTGGCTGTACTTGTCCCTGAACCGGCACAATCTTTATTCTTAGCGTCTCCATAAGAATGATAGTTTTCTTCTGTTGGGCGTTCATACCATTTGCATGTCATAGCCTCATCTCCGCTGACAACAATTTTAGCAACTGTTGAACTTTCAAGTACAGCCTTTGGAGCTGCAGGCATCGGATCCATAGAAGTTGTGCCGACTGACTTTAATTTTGTTAGAGGTGGATATACATCCTTAAAGGTCACATCGATGCGATAGGTTTGAACTACTTTTGTAGGTATCGTTTCGCATTTGTCTGTTTCTATATTCAATGTATCAGAACATGTTGAAGAGGCTACGCATCTAGATGCTCCAATAGCACAACCGTCTGTTTGTGGTGAATATCCGGCAGGGCAACTAGGAGTTGGTGTACAGCTTTCTCTGTGACAATGGTCGTGATCTGTATCGTAAGTTCCGTCTCCAGGACATGGTGGTGTTAGGCTGAAGTGATCTTTGCATGCTATATAGAGATACTTTATCGGTTGCGGTACCTCACGTGTTGGAAATGGTACGTTATATGTTGCGGTGTTGTTACAAGCTATTTCTGGTGAGGAATCATATTGCTTAAGATCATCAAGAGTTTTGAAATTATCTACAGATGCGCATTTCGCATCAAAGAACTGTGGATGGCTCATCTCTGTGCTTAAAGTTGCGTCTGTTAATGCACTGGATGTATCAATTATTCCGCAAATTGCTGGCTTGTCTGTTTTGAAATTCACAAGCATGCTACCGAATGATCCCACAGGTGAGATTAACGGATTGACTGACGCTACTATGTTATTAAATTTGCAAGAAGATTCAGTCCCAGTGATAATTTCACCGCAATACCCTTCCTGTGTACCAGAAACCTTACGGGTGCCAGTCAAACCGTTATTGACGTCATTAATGCTAACCGTTTCTGTCGGTGCCTTGATAACTATAGTCTTAGCATTAGTTAACACACCTCCAGGTCCTGTTGTCGCTATGTTACCAGCTTTGTCTCTTGCATGCACTGTTATTTTTGACGTGAAATCATCCGGAGAAGAAAGTTTGCTCCAATAGTTGAAGGCATTACTATTGACATATGCGTCAGCCTTCAAGATTTTGGTGTCGCACGATGTCCAATTGCTTGTTTTCACAGGTACATCACTACTTCCAGCTGGCAGACTGAGGTCTCTGTACGTCTCTATAAATTTACACGTATCTATTCCGGAAGCTGTATTGCGTACTAGTGACGTTGACTCGTCTTTTATCGAGAGTTCTAAAGTCAGACCTCGTCCTGCAGTAGCAGTGCTTCCAGTTAGGCGATCCTTAATTACCAAAGACGTTATTGTGGGAGGTTTGCGATCTATGTTAAATGTTCGGGATGCTGTATATTCTTGCTTCCCATCAGAGGAAAATAACGTTACTTTGCATTTACCTTCGCCTTCGATACTGCAACAATTTTCGTTAGTCGAACAGGAACTTTTTAGATTAATCATTACATCTTCGTTACAAGTTCTTGTGAGTTTGTTGGCAGTAATTTGAGTCTCATCTTGAACTGTCACTGAACATGAGGTAACTCCAGTATCCTGGACGTTCATTGTTATCTTATCTGTGCCTTGCCATGTATTGTCAGCTGGGGAGATTATTGATGTGCCAAGAGACACTAGTGGAGGTTCTATAACTTGTTCAGGTGGAGGAGCTGGCTGGGTTGACTTGAATGGATTAGGTTTGTTATTTGGTTTGTCGTTTGCATCATTATCTGGCTTAAGGTCAGATATAGATTTTGATATACTTGCTATGATGTTAAATTCGAGTTTTCCTTCAGAATTATCATAAATACAGCTAATTTCTTGTGAGGCACGTTTAGTAAGTTCTTTTACCCTTACATAACCTGAAGTTAATTCTATGTTATTATCAGGACTGCATTGCTTTGTGTAATCAAGCTCAACATTGTCAACCTTTATTTCAGTTGGTATACTTCTCACTTTAACGTTCTCTGCATTATTTTTAATAATAGCTGTAATTTTAGTGGATAATGGATTTGGTTTACCGACAACCTCAGCTTTCAGGCTTTCTACTGCAATGTCATAATCGACAACCATCGAAGAACTCATTTTATTATTTGCTGTGTTTTTTTCTTCTAAACTACCTATTTTTATTTGAGGTGCACTAATATCTATTTTTACTTCCTTGGTACCCGAAGGTAGGAGTACACCTAATCCTAACAGTTTAATATCTTCTGGGTAAAACTTTGTTGAGAATGGGATTAGTGGAGAGTCTGTATCTTTATAAACTGTTATATCACTCTCATCCACAAGTTTTGAATCAGCAATTACAGAATATTTGATAGGTATATTTATTTTTTCAATATTTTGATTGCCAACATTTTTCACAGCAAGTTGTATACTAGCGTATGCGCTGAAATCGTGATCCGCTACTAGTTCCAAAGTGCTGTCTAAAACAGAAATATCGACAATAGGCACTTTGTACAATGTCTTGGAAACTTTTATTGACGTTTTTCCTTCTATCAGATATCTGTATTCGGCCTTTATGTCCATTGAAAGAGTTTGGACTGTCGACACTTTACCAATAACTTTGTTGCAAAGAAGTCTTCCTGTCTTTCCTTCTATCAACCTAACTTCGTATCTTCCGTTTGTCAGTTTCAGATTGCATTGTATATCAGATGGCAATTCAACTAAGATTTTATCTAACCCTGCACCAATACCTACATTTTTAATGCTCTTGTAAAGCTCGGTAGCATTCACCTCTGCATGCCCACCTATAAACGTCCTCCCGCCTCCGACATTTTTAAACTCGATTTCGATTGGCAAAGTTGCTCCGCCAGAGATTATCGCTTGGTCAGACTTGATAGTAATGTCTAGAGGGCCTTTGGTGATTTTGCTTACAATTATACCTGTACCCACGGATGCTTGCTCAGCTTCTGGCAACGATTGGAAATAATTGAAATCGACCGCTTTAACTAAGACAGTTGATATAGTTGAATAGTTGTAAACCACATTTACTGTGGGTTCATAGGTTTGATCGCGGGCTTGTATTGGTGCGGTTAAACGCCATGTTACAATGCCCTGCTCCCCTTTAAACCCGCTTTCTATATCTTCACCCAATAAGTTAGAGTTTTCAGCAGCTACAGAAATAACAGAACTAGTATCCAAATACTTCATTAATGTCTCGCTCTCTAGTTTCCAATATTGTTGTGCCTCTTCTGCACTACCAGAGAATTCTGAAGGTAAAAATGTAAGACCACCTAAAACAGCTTTAACTTCTTTAGCTTCCCTTTCTCCGATGTTTTCAACTATTAGTGTAAGTTCTACAGGCGATTTGCTGGCAACAGTCGACACTTGAGGCGTAAATTTTTCAATTGATACACCGCCTTCTTCTACGGTTTTCTGTTCGGCACATCCGGCTAGAAATACTACAACAATTACTGACAACAAAATAAATATGTTACCTACTTTCATGTTATCGCCGGGTATACAACAAAATTTTGTTTTCTGACTATTTCATAGTCATAGTTATACTGAATAGTTATAGAGCCGATAAATTCTGGTGTGAAACCACTTGGTGTAACTGGAGTAAAAATGCAGACAAGTGTGTTGTTTTTTTCATTTACTATTATTTTGTTTGTGCCTTGCGTTGGGAAATCGTTGAAGTTGCATATACTACTTTTTGGATCTATTTTGAGACTAGTTAATTGAATTGACACGCATCCTTCTTTTTTCTTTGGGTCTTTACAATCTGAGCCAGATGCTATTGGGATATCTTTCATCGCCCCCTCAGACACGATTTTTCTCATAACAAATTTTGTCTGAAATGATCTAGGGCCAGAGCTGTCTACAACTCCCCAGTATTCCTTTATAGTTTTGCCGTCTACAATCTTTTCCCGTTCCAAAGATGGTATGATATCAAACACTATAGGCCCTGTTGTCGGGTTGCTCTGGGAAAACTTTGACGACGGCTCTTTTCTGAAAGTTGTGTCTACGATTGGAATTAACACCGTCCTTTCGCCACTAAAGAAATATGTATTTTGTTGCGATATGCTCCCGTATCTGTACATGACAGAAAAACTGGCTGTGAAGGGTGTCGGTGAGTTTATATTCTTAGATGATTTTAATGTGATTTTTACCGAACGCGTATCCAATGAGTCGATTGGCATTTTACCGTCTTCATCGCCAAACCTACAGCTTTTTTCGTTTATATTGCCTATTTTACTGCCAAATTCGGAACATTCCAAACTATCAACTGTTACCTCAAATCCTGGTGTATCAAAGAAACTTACGTCTATCCATTTGACTGGTTTGTCGCCATTGTTTTTCAAATCAAAGCTTATATGCACTTGTTCCCCGGCATATGGGGCAACATTGTCAACAACATAATTTTCAATTGTGATGACATCATTCTTGAATTGTACTTCGGCTGTTTTCTGTTCGGCACATCCGGCTAGAAATATTATCAACCCGGCCAAAATTACGACTGCCCATTTCTTCATAATATAAATTTGTTCCGAAAGCTATTATTTCTATGAGCATCGCGGATTTCATAAGACAATATTACATAGACCCTATGGTTCTTAACCAAGGGTATAATTTCGTGAATACACTAACATATGCCATATTTGTTGTTGTCGCCACTTGGCTGACATTTAAGTTTCTTGAGAAGATGAAGATTGAGATCAACAGGAATTTTGTTGTATCTATTATGATACTGGTTATTTTAGGCACGATGATAAGGCTACTAGAAGAAACGTCTATATCCACCTCTTACTTTTTGGTCACGCCACTGATTTGGATAGAATCCTTTGCATTTATTTTTGGTTTATTCCTAGTTTCGAAATTCATAGAAAAAAAATTCAAAATATCTTATTACAAGACACTATCCGCTGTAGGACTTGTTTTGATTATCGTGCCACTGGTATTGGTATTGGGCAGGCTGACACAGTTGACGGGGATGTTCATTTCTCTTGCATTGTTGATACCTTTCGGTCTAATATTTTATTTCGTTAAATGGAAGGTAGAAAACAAGCTTGTTAGCATGGCACATATGTTTGACGCAACTGCTACATTTACAGCCATACAATTTTTTGGATTTACTGAGCTCCATATTATTCCTCGGTTATTAATAGGAGCATTTAGTCCGATAGCGTTCATCATCGCGAAGATTCTAGTTGTAGTTGCTATATTGCTGGTGATTGACAAATATTCTGACGATAAGAAGTTCAACGATTTCCTAAAGCTGATAATAGCAATTGTGGGTTTGGCACCGGCGATAAGAGATTTCTTTCTTCTAGGTCTGGCTAGCTGAAATAGACGACAATGAACATATCCCCGAGACTAAGAGAAGCTTCCTTCTCAAATGAAAATGAAATCTTATTCTGATTGCTGAGCACCAGCCTGTTGCCCAATATGTCTTTGTCGATTGGCTGGTTAAACGAAACTAGGGGTGGCTTGGCTGCATAAACTATCTGGTTATTGACTCTGATTATCAGTTCTTCCAAGGGTGCCGAATACTCTTTTATTCTTGCCTGAAGCTGGAAACGATTGAAATTTTGTATCTCACTCTGGCTCAATTCGAATGTCCTTTCGCGCTCGGATATGTCTTGGAAGTTTATAACAAGATTGAGTTTTTCTATCTTATAGAACGCCTTAGACCAGAATTGGAATGCAGACGGTCCTGTAGTTCTGACGCTGACTATATTCGTGGTGTTCAACAAGGATTTTTCCAAAGGAATAACAATCTTGCCCACATCTGTTCTTTTATTGTACAACTCTTGTCCATTGAACTCGACTATCAAATTACCTTTTTTATTTGTATCGACGACATAGAGCTCCAAATGCGCATTGGTTGTGATTGCCAACTTTTCTGCTGGGAAGGGTATTGAGAATGCTTCTTTCGACTCTGAAAAACCACCTTTTGTGACTTCAAGATTTTCTTTGGATGACAGTGTTTCAGAACCTTTTGCATATTTCACTTCGACATCGCCTAAGAAAATCGGTCTGGATTCCAAAGGAATCAGAGACACGTTAGCAACGGTTATGGATAGGGAAAGCGACGAACTCCCGCCAGTGGTCTCGACTTTTATGCCTCCTGTGTAGGTCTTTAATACAGCTGTTCTGGGCACTTGTACCTTTACCCTGACCGTACTTGAATTGTCGACATCAAACTTGTTCTTGTCAAAGGTTATCCACTCTTGCACCTCTCCAAAACTACCAAGTGTAACATTGGACATTCTTCCGCCATTTTCGCTTCTTACGGTAATGGTGAACGTATGAGAATCACCTTTTGCCAGAGTTATTGACAAGGATTTCGGCTCGACTACTGGTGCCGATGTCGTTGCTGTGAAAATTATGGTTATGACTAGGACAAAAGCTACGGCTGCAAAAATTATCCATGCGAACTCGTCCCAGATTTTCTGCTGACCTTTTTGAGACATACTCTATTTGTTATTTAGAAAGCAAACAATAAAAATCACTTGCGTTCTGATTGTTTTTTGAGTTTGGTCAAATATCCTGAGATCACATTCGTCAGCTTGTGTGAACTCAGCTCGAAATTCTCTTTGAGAAATTGTTTATTTTTGGTAAAATCTGTTGTAAAACTGTCTTTGTGTTTTTCAAAAAGCTCCCGGCTGATATTTTTGACATAAGAAGTTTTGATTCGTCCCATTTAATCAGCCTAAGGAGTAATCCTCTGTATAGTGTAATACGTGCAATCCGACTCTTTGTCCACAACAGCCCAGACCATTGTTGCCCTGATGTTGTGCGCAAGTCTTACAGCGCGAGACATTTCAGGCAAAGAAAAGGCAGATTCTTCAGCGACAGTATGCACGACGAATTTTGTATGTTCGTGTGCTGCTTTAGGACCTCTCTTTAGTTTGACACCTCTCTCATAAACGCGAAAATGACAGCCGAATTTGTAGCCTGTTTTTACTAAATATCCTCTTTCCCTCAAATCACGATAGACGATATACTGTGGGTGGAATTCATGAACTATCTTAGATCCGAGCTTCATCAAATCTTCAAAAGTTAATTTCTTATTTTTACCGTCCTCTTTTGCAGTAACTTTCAATTTTCCTTTGTCAACAAGATAAGTGGCTTCGACCAAATCCATTTCTACACGATTAGGCTCTTCCTCGGGTAAAGGTTTGCCGTAGCCGGCTTCGTCATAAAGATTAACACTATCCTTATCCCAGATTACTACACGCTCTTCTAGCAGTTCCCCTTCCCAGATTTTCTCTGTCATATCTATCAAGTATTGTTATGTGGTTTTAAAAGGTTAAGGAATTGATGGGACAGGAGAGGTTTGAATTCGAGGGTATTTTATACCACTCTCGACACATCGCGCTTCAGGCGATTGCTCTCCCAGGCTGAGCGTACAGTAACACATATTATTACTGTCCCATTCTGTCCCTTCATTTAAAATCTATTCAATTACTTAAATCTCTTTCTATCTAATCTGTATCTCAACCCCTCTCTCAAGATATACAACAATACACCAAAAACCACTCTCACACCACGGGTTATACCGCTTTTCTTATGATATCTTACATTAACAGGCACCTGGTCTATTTTCAGATTGTTTTTTACTGTACCAATCAGAATCGAATTATCCACTATATACCCGCCAAGAATGTGGTTTCTTATTTTTTCAACGGCATTCCGATTGAATCCCATCAAACCGCAATTTGTATCTTTAAGATTTGTGCCAAAAAACATGTTGAATGCCGTGCGCCATACGAAATTGCCTAATCTGTGTCTGAAAGGGACTATTTTCCATTCCCTGTGGCCAATGACAAAATCAGAATTATTATTTTCTAGCATATTGAAAATTGCAAGAGTTTCTTCGGGATGGTATTGCATATCTGCATCCATAACAACAAAATGTGTAAAATCAGGATGATTTGCAAGAAGATAGTCGATTCCTGTTTTAATCGCCTCGCCCTTTCCTTTGTTTGTTTCGTGCCTTATGGCAATCGTACCATTGTTATTGCATATATTAAACGTATTGTCAGTGGAACCATCGTCTATAACAATAGGCTTGACATCTAACTTGCTTATTTCTTTCACAACTTCTTCTATATGATTCTCTTCATTGTAAGCTGGTATTATGGCAAATCGTGACATACCTGAAAGATATGAATGTTGATATTTATTTAAACTTGAGACACGCATAGCCGAGAAGGATTTATAGGAATAAACCCATTTTATTTGAAAGGTAAAGAATGGCAAAAGATGAAGGACCGACTCAAGAGGAAGTTGAAATATCAAGAACCAGACTGCCTAAAGGCTCGGAAGTTTTGGGTACAGTTGAAATGATGTTGGGTGGTGACAAGTTGCGTGTTAAATGTGCTGACGGTAATACACGAATCTGCCGTATACCGGGAAAATTGAGGAAAAGAGTCTGGATAAGGATAAATGACCTTGTTTTGGTAGAGCCTTGGGACGCACAGTCGAATGAAAGAGCTGATGTTGTTTTCAGATATACTCCAACCCAAGCTAATTGGCTTAGAAGAAAGAACTTTATGAAAGATGTCAAGATATAGATTTTTAAGGAAAGAAATCAAATATAATTTGATAGCATATGATGAAGAGTTTACTGAGAACGTTTCTTGATGGTGTGATAGCTAGTATATTGTTTAATTTTGTCGGTGTGATGATACTAGGATTTTTACCGCCGTTGCCATTAGGGCTTTCTGCTGCAATCGTCCTTGGTATTCTTGTTTTGGTTGTTGACTATATTCTGCAGAATGTTGCAAAACTTTAAACCGTTTTCTGACAAATAAACGTTATGATAGATCATTCTTCTATACCAGAAGAGAGGAAAATTCTGCTAAAAAAAATTAGGGGCTGGAAAGAAAAGCTGAAAGAATTTTTTGATGTTGACATCGAACTTGGAGATGATATAACAATCAGTGGTGATGCGATTCAAGTGATCAGAACAAAGGAAATACTGAAAGCCTTTGGTAGAGGGTTCGAATTTGACGACAGTCTTGATTTGTTAGATGAAGAATATTTTTTGGAAGTGATAAATGTGAATGAATTTGCAGGGAAATCGAAAACCAGACAAATAGAACTAAATGGAAGGGTGATTGGAGAAGAAGGCAGAACTAAGAAACTGATAGAAAAGAATGCCGATGTTAAAATTGCTATTTACGGCAAGACGGTTTCTATAATAGGAAAACCGCAAAATATTAAGATTGCGAGAAATGCAATTGAAATGATTTTATCTGGCAGCAAGCACAATAGTGTTTACAGATTTCTGCAAGAGAATAGAGTGGTATGATGGCTGAAAGAATTGTTACCGCTGAGGAACTGGCACAACAGTTGAGAGCTGTAAGTGTAGCCGAATTTTTTGAAAAAAATCGGCATTTGTTGGGATATGAAAATCCTACGAAAGCTTTGATAACTATTGTAAAAGAATTGGTTGATAACTCATTGGATGCGTGCGAGGAGGCAAGGATACTGCCTGACATTAAAGTTGTTGTTAAAGAGATTTCACCAGACAGGTTTAAGGTAAGAACAGAGGATAATGGCCCAGGGATAGTGGAGGAGAAATTATCTTTGGCTTTTGGGAAGTTGTTGTACGGCTCAAAGTTTCACCGACTAAAAATGAGCCGCGGTACTCAAGGACTTGGTGCATCGGGCGCCATATTGTATTCGCAATTAACAACTGGGAAACCAGCTAAGATATCATCCAGCACTGGAAAGAAAATACATGAAATCGAACTGATGATAGATGTAAACAAAAATGAGCCGAAGATAGTCTCGCATAAAGAAGAGAATAATCCTAACAAATGGCACGGAATAAAAATCGAACTGGAGACAGAGGCAAGATACATTGAAGGAAAACAATCCGTGTTCGAATATTTGAGGCAGGCGGCGATGTCGAACCCGTATGCAAAAATTGTCTATGACGGACCGAATGATAAAATAGAATTTGAACGGGCTGTAAAGGAATTGCCGCATTTATCGAAAGAAATAAAACCACATCCATATGGAGTTGAGATTGGATTGTTGAGAAGGATGCTTTCGATTGCAAATGCCAGAAATCTAATCTCATTCCTAACTTCAGATTTCTCGCGTGTTGGAAGAAATTCTGCTTTGCAAATATGCAAACTTGCCAAACTAGAAGGAATTAGAAAACCTCATGACTTGAATCACGAAGAGACGGAGAGACTTCACAAATCTATGCAGATGGTTAGATTAATCGGCCCTCCTACCGATTGCTTGTCGCCTCTTGGCGAAAAACTTTTGGAGGAAGGATTGCGAAAGGAGACTAGAGCCGAATTTGTTGTTGCTTTTACACGTCCGCCAAGTGTTTACCGTGGAAATCCATTTCAAGTTGAATGTGCTCTAGCATTTGGAGGCGAACTGCCGCAGGAAGGATCAGCACAATTATTCAGATTCGCCAACAAAGTCCCGCTGTTGTATCATGCAAGCGATTGCGCTACAACAGAAGCAGTAACAGACACCGACTGGAAAAGATACGGATTCTCACAATCATCAGGCCAGTTGCCACAAGGACAGTTGGCGATATTTATCCATTTTGCATCTGTATGGGTGCCGTATACATCAGAGGGGAAACAAGCTATCGCAAGCTATCCTGAAATAATAAAAGAAATGAAACTTGCTCTGCAAGAAGCAGGAAGAAGACTGGCAATTTATGTAAGACAGAAACACAAGATAAGAGAAAGGCAATTAAGAAGTGAATTATTTGAAAAATATATACCGGAGCTTGCAGAATCGCTTGAAAAGTTGACAAGCGAGAAGAAAGAAAAGCTAATAACTGGACTGGAAAAGATTGTGAAGAAAAGCGGAATTAAAAGTGAGGAAGATGGAAAAGAAGCGGGAAACGATAAAGAACCTAGAAAAACTGGGAAATAAAGTAGTTGGGGAGATTGAGAAGGGAGAAAATCCTTCGCTAGATGTACCTATAAGAACATTGTCGAATGTGAAGTATGACCCTCAAGAAAAAATGATAACAATGGGCACTGGAGTTGCGAAAAGGTACTTCTTCAATGTGGGACATGTAAGAAAGTTTGTTCAGACAATCGAAGCAGCGGCAGTATCCAAAGAATTAATTGACATGAACAAGCATCTTAGCTTGAGAGAAGCTTTTTATAGAATGAAAAGGACTCTACCTGATTCCAATATCAATCTTGTTGATGAACAGGAAGAGTCTAACGAAGCTATTGAAGATTTGGAATTAATATCTGATTCGTCAAGGGAATTGCTACATGTAAATGCAAACAAGCTTGGTTCTGTCGCGGGCAAGGTCGTTGTTCAAGATAAGGGTGATGTGATTGACTGGAGCAAACTAGGTTCTGGTGGTTGGTCTATACCGAGCAATGTTGAGGATATAGTTTTCAAAAAAGTTGATGCAAAGTTTGTAATATACTTGGAAAAGGCTGCCGAATGGGAGAGACTACATGAAGATCGCGTTTGGGAAAAGTTGAATTGTATAATTATTTCGAGCCAAGGCCAGGCGACAAGAGGAATAAGACGATTGCTGCAGAGACTGCATTTAGAGCACAAATTACCCGTTTATATTTTGGTTGACGGAGATCCGTGGGGAGCGTATATTTATTCGGTTATCAAATACGGTTCCATTAGTCTTGCGCATATTTCACAGAAATTGGCAATACCAGGAGCTAAGATGTTGGGATTAACGGCTGAAGATGTGATTAAATACGACCTTAAAAGACATTTGATAAAATTTGAAGAAGTTGATTTGAAAAGACTGGAACAAGTGAAAAACTATGAATGGTTCAAAGATAACAAAGAATGGCAGAAGCAGTTCAAACTTTGGAAGGAATTGAATGGTAAGGTTGAATTGGCTGCATTATCATCCAGAGGGATAACCTTCATTTCTGATCATTACATACCCGATAAGATTAAAAATAAGGAATTTCTAGATTAGATTTAAATCTTAATTATGAATTAATTTTATGCCACAGTAGCTCAGACCAATTTTAAACATTGGGAGAAATCGGTAGAGCGCCCGCCCTGTAGTGGAAACAGGTGAGCGGAAGGTCGCGAGTTCAATCCTCGCCTGTGGCTTTTTATTTTACAAGAGAAAATATTATTATGGGAATTGTTGGATTTTTGTTTGGATTAATTGTAGGTTGGATTGGCTCTGGATATGTTACTGGGCTTTTACCTATTGATATTTGTTTGCAGAAAGTTCTTTTTGTCTGCGTTATTGGCCCCAATATTATAATTGCTGTAATAATCGCATATTTTGTAAGTAAAATGATACCGATTTAATTTAACTTTCTCAAAATACATTTGATGAAATTACAAACGTTCTCAAAAACTGTACTTTTTCTTGCGGTATTGAAAGGTATTTTTGTTTTGTCGTTAATTCTTTCGCTGGTCCTTTGGAGCATTCCTATTCTATCGCTAAACTCGGATGTCTGGAGAATTTTCCAGCAGAGAAGCGACGTGGTTTTGGATGAAAATACAACAAATTATAATGAACTGATTGTAGATTTTTTTAGAACTGGTCTGAAATTGGAATTTCTAAATGAGAAAGAATTCAGACACATGCAAGATGTAAGAACAGTTATAACAATAGTGAACATTTTGTTCGTTTTTTCTTTTCTTTCACTAGTATCCGGATTCTCTTATCTTTCAAAAAAACAAAAACAGTTTCTGATAAAAGCTGTGAGAAGAACATCTTCTTTTGTTTTTATAATAACTTTGCTTTTTTCTCTTGTGATATTTCTTAATTTTAATATTGCGTTTCTTTCATTTCATAAAATATTTTTCGTTAAAAATTTTATTTTTCCCGCAAATAGTTTGCTGAAGACTCTTTATCCTGATGAATTCTTTTTTGGGTTAAGCGCATTTTATTTGCTATCTGTATTGATTGTTAGTTTAGTAGTTTTAATAATCTCGCATAAGTTAAAGCTTAAGTAAATTGATTCTTTATTTTAACAAGAGGGGTTTTAGTTTAACCTGGTAGAACGACCGGCTCCAGTTTTTTCATGGAGATTTGAAAAAAGATGAGAGAAGAAACCGGTTGACAAGGGTTCAAATCCCTTAGACCCCATTCATCTTCTTCCAAAGATACTTTTCAGAATAACGTATATCAAAATTCCCTGTAAAAGTCTATTGCATAGAAGATTTTCAAATGGTATGTTTGTCGGCAAATAAGAGCATAGATTCAGTTGAAAGGCGACGAATATTGCAATGATAACTATTATGATGTTAACAATCATGCCACCTATGGAGGGGGCGAATGGTAATAGTCTTAACAAAAATTGGATGAAATTGGTCATAGGCAACTGCATAAGATTAATTTGACCTTTTTACTTATAACCGTATTTGCCTCTCAATGGAACGAAAATCACAGGCAGCAGTTGATTTTCAATTATTTTTCCGGATTTAGTTTTTCTGACCTTTATCAGATTCTGATCACCGTAAGGAGAACCGACCACTATCAACAGTAACCCACTAGGTTTCAGTTGTTCTATTATAGGTTTGGGTATATCCGGGCTTGCTGCACTGACTACAATCTTATCGTAAGGCGCATACTTTGGATATCCTAAAGAGCCATCACCGTGAATCAAGATAACGTCCTTGCAACTGGCTTTCTTTAAATTTTCTTTAGCGAATTTGTATGTCTCTTTGTTGATTTCTATTCCTACAACTTTTCCTTTCTTGCCAACTATTTCTCTAATATAAGCCAAAAGTATTCCGGAGCCAGACCCAACTTCAAGAACTTTGTCTCCCTCTTTTAATTTCAATTCTGATAGTGTGATAGCATGCATATGTGGTGCAGAAATGGTTTGGTCTCCAGGAATCAATAAAGCTGTGTCAGAATAAGCGTCATAGTAATGTTTTTCAGGGACAAATAATTCTCGCGAAACTTTTAACATAGTCTTTTTTACTTTCGGTGATTTGATGTAACCTGAAAGTTCTAAATTTTTAATTAGTTGAATTTTTACACTGTTCTCTGTCATGATTGGTATCTTTTTAACTTATATAACCTTGAGCTTTGCAGTTTGCAAAGCTACCAGGTGGGGTTATACCAGTCCTAGCACATGCTCCATCGTCATCAAGAGTAGCAGGTACTCCACTAATAAGTAGTTTACTACAATAAATCGAAATTGCGTTCTGGCATTCTGTTTCAACTGATTGCTGACCAAGTTTTCCACCAGTCATAACGAACCAAAACCCCAGTAAACCAACAACAGCAACTCCCAGAACTAATGCAATTACATAAGGTATAGCCACTCCTTTCCGCATAATAGAATTTGTATTCCCTACAGTATAAAAATATCGAAAGAAAGAAAAGAAGAGGAGGAAAGGTTACTTTGTTATTGCAATGCTTATAGTTGAAACATTGATTTTCTGTCCGCTTTCAAGAGCTCTTTCCTCTGTTCCAATGTCTATGCTAGAAACTTTCGCATCTTGGACAAATTTTCTTCGTACAATCTCGGCAACGTCTACAGCTTTCGAAATAGAACGCCCACGAGCTTTTAGGAAGACTTGCTTTTGTCCGTTTGACAGTTGAGTCACTACGCCCAGAACGTAGGCCATTGGTGGTTTCATACCCACGAACACTACATTTTCTGGTAATTTTTCTCGTGCTTCTTCAGCCATTGTTTTACCTCCTTGTTTATTAAACTATTGATGAATTGTTATGATATAAATAAATTTTAATATGATTGGTCTAGATTCCAACTACTGTTATCATGCAGATGATTACCCTTCGGCTGATCTAGGTTTTTCACCTCTACCTCTCGATCCTCTCCCTGTAGGGGAATGTGAACCATCTGTATCAGGTCCTTCTATATCACTACTTTGTCCACCTCTGATAACAGGAAATTGTGGTCTTTGCTGGCCTTCGCGGAACCTCATATCATACAATTCTTCTAAAACACTATCTAACGCATCATAAGCGAATACATTTGGGACAAGCAGGGCATCTCGATCACTCAGATGAACATTGCCATTCCTATGCACATAGATATCAGTCGGAAAAGCAACATGATCTTGAGTTAGATGAATGTCCATTGTTTTAACAGAGGGATGAAAATTTGTTTGTATAGGTATTCTTAATCTCAACCTATCATGAGCAGAATTAGGTGCCATCTCTCTTCTTCCATAGCCTGTCCTATCCCTAAGGATTTTTAGTACAGGATCGTTTTCATCATAAACTCTTGGACGATCGCCAACCAATTTAAGAGCTATATCAAGTAAAGCACTATAAAATTCTTGCGGTGTGGCATACGTTTTGGTTGGGTCGACTCTTACAGATAAAATGCCGCCTGTTTTGAACTCGGCTCCAATTGCATCGACGCCATCCATTTTGTTTCTTACATCATCACAATATACAACGAGCCTTCTCAACAACTCTTCCTGACGGGTGTTTTCAATGCTGTAATCAGAAGGGTAACGTGGATCACCTGTTTGATAGCTATTCAGTCCCATAGCTTCTACAACTTCATGTGCTTTTGGAGCTATCAATCCTGCAATAATACTTGCTGGCATCTTTTCACTAAGATGAAGTAAACTGTAAAATATTTAAGCTTGTTGACGAGCTAGAGAAATCTTTTTAAAGATTTGACACGAATTTAGCAAGTTATGTTAATTTAGTGTTAATTACGGCGGCAAATAAAGGTCTACTTTTAGATTATTTACTCAAGAAAAACGAATTTTAAATATAGATAAAATGGCAGATGACGACATAGAAAGACCGAGAACTGATATCGAAAGAGTGGATACTGATATTTCCGATGTAACTATGCAAAGATTTAGAAATCAAACTGGTGACAGAAGATTTAGAGGGAAATTTGTTGGCTTTGTACAAGATGGTGACGTTGATTTTGTTCAGCCTATAGTTAATGCACAAGTGAAAGCTGTTAGTCAAACTGCAAACTGGAGTAGGGTAACATACACAGATGATAGAGGTTACTATGAAATCGATGTGCCGCCTGGAATATATAGTGTCCAAGCTAAAGCAAATGGTTATCAGTTACATAAAAAACCTGGTATAGAAGTTAGTGAATTTCATCCAGTTAGTTTACATTTCTTTTTACATAAAATTAAAGAAAGAAAACCACGTGAACCAGCACCAATAACGCAATCCCCGCTAGCTCCTACACCGACACCCGAACCTACACCACAACCAGTAACCCCAATTGGCGGCTCTCCTGCACCATCTATACCATCACCAGACGACCGACCGCCGCCACGAATTATTAGATTTGAAGCAGTTTCAAATATGATTAATTTAGGCCAGAGAGCGAATTTGGAATTGGAAGCCGAGGATACTGATTATGTTATTGTCAGGGACGATGAAGGGAGAGAAGGACGATACCCTCCAAGAGGACGTATACCAGTTAACCCTACGAAAAATACTACATACACCGCAACAGCATATGGTAATGGTACTGATCGCGCTACGACAACTGTTAATGTCATACAACCGCCGCCACAACCAACACAACCACCTCCGGTTAATGTTAACGTACAACCGCCAAACATCAATGTTCCTCCGCCGAATGTTACTGTGAATGTGCCGCCACATCCTGCTCCACCGCCACAACCAACACAACCACCGCAATTTGGATTCATAGAAGGCAGGGTCATTGATGCGACGACAGGTAATTCGATTAGAGGAGCTAGAGTGGAAGCTAGTGGCGATGCAGATACTACCGGATTTAATGGTGAATTTCGATTAACTGTACCTGCTGGGAGAAGACATTTTATACGTGCGTCTGCCAATCGTTATGATGTAAATTCTATACAGTCACATGACATACAACCAAATCTTATAGACAATGTTGGCGACGTACCTTTACAACCTCTACCAGAAGATCAATTTGGTGGTTTAAGCGGAACTGTAAGAGAAGATGTCGGAGGAAAAAGCGGTAACCCAATAGGAAATGCCACTATAACAGTGACTTTACCAGCTGGACCTTTGGGAGGACCTCCCCAAACTATATCAGTAAATAATGATCCAGATGGGTATTTTGAATTTGAAAGAGGTAACCCCGCTCAACAAATGCCAGCTGGTATATATGAAGTTAGAATAACTGCTCCTGGTTTTCAAGAACGTAGAATAAGAGGAGTTAGAATTCGTAGAGGTCAGACAACACAGTTACCAGAAGATCAAACTAGATTGAAAAGGAGTTTGATTGGTAGAGGTGGGCCCGGTAGGATTGGTAGAACCGCTGGTCAACAAGGTGGATTGAAATGGCTTGACCCTGATTGGTTGAAAGAAAATTGGATACGACTTTTATTAAGATTCGCGGCTGCAATAGGAGTAACTATCCTAATGGCATCGACATTCTATTGGCCATTCTTAAATGCAAGCGGCCTAGATAATGCTATACTTAAATTCTTTATACCGCTTGCATTTTTCTTCATAGTTCTAGCTACCATACCTTCTGAAAAAGGAACAGGAAACTGGGTGCCGTTTATCATTGCTTCAGCATTGGCGGCACTAACCTTCATAGGGATTGGCATAATTGCTCCGCCTCTCGCAAAAGGTAATTTCATTCAATTTGGATTGCCTTTGGTTGTTTATTTGATTTCATATTACACAGCGAAACAGCAGGGGGGTCCACAAAAAACTTTTGCAAGAGTAGCTGTTGTTTTAGCTGTTATTGGAGGGGGGTTGTTCTTATGGAATCTTGTAAGCAGCGGCAAGGCGTTTGAAATAGAAACATATCTAAAACCTCTCGATGTGCTGAGATTGTTTGGTGTATCGCAGGGGGCCATTGACAACATGAAAGAAAATGTAAGAAACGTATTAAGCTTTCTGCAATTCAAGGCGGCAGAACCAGTAAAACCGGAAGCTAAGAAGTTTGGTGGGTTCGAAGCTATCGATCTGAAGTTCGGTAGCGGTTACAATGATTATATTTTGCCTCCATTATTCGCAAGAGATGAAGAATACAATCTACCTGTAACTATAATCAATCCTAATGAAGTAGACAGCGGAATGAAGCCTGTTACGGATTTCTATATAGATGGAATATACTTGAACAATAGAAGCGAGGGTGTAATGTGCGGTGAAATCGGGACTTGTGGGAAAGACAAGGCATGCACATTGAATTCCGAACAGGAAGTTATAGCAACCTTGGACTTCAAAGGTTTGACTAAACAATCTGGTGTGATTAGCGGCACGAAAACCGACTGTAGAACAATAACCGGAAAGGGCAAACCCTTAGCTTCGGTAGAGGTCACATACAATAAAAATGAAGATGATGATTGTGAAGTAACGAAGCTTAAAACGGATTTTGGGTGTGATATAATTGCAAATATTTTTAAAACCAATTATGGTGTTGACACAAGTGTGGAAAGAGTTTCGGAGAAAACTAAATTTACATGCGTGTGTGAACTTAACAGATTCTATAATATCATGGATGAATTATGTTTCATGAACAATGACAAAGCAGAAGTAGAACTAACATCGCACTTTAATTCTGAAGTTGAAGGTAAGGGTGAACTGATTCTTGTGCAGAAGGAAAGTGATAGGAAATCAGCGCCAAAACCAACTATTACCAGCGGTGCAGGACCACTTACTGTTACCACATATTTCATTACCGATGTGTACGTCAAAGATACTAATCCTCCTGTTAAAATGTTTATACAAATAGAAAATGATGGGAGTGGCAGTGCAAAGGTGAATTATTCCATTGATGACAAATCTTTAATTGATTTTAAACCTGGAGAGAAAATAAGCTTAAAGTCGAATCCATCTATAGAGATATCAAAGTGTTCGCCTGTGCCAAGAACTATTACAGATGGCTCTGGGAAACCGAATTTCATACCTGTTCTTGTAGATAAGGATGGCACGACAATAACATGCGATGTTGGTATATCTAAAGATATAAAGATAAGTGGTAGTTATCTTACTGTTCCTGTGATTGTTGATTTGAAATATTCTTATTCTCAAGAGCATTCAAAAACTTTGAATGTGAAGAAGGCTTCTATACCCAACGATATTACTGACCCACGACAAATAGCAGAATTGGAGCAACAGTTTGAGCCACTGCCTTATTATTGCCCAAGTAATCTGGAGATATATCCTGCAGTATTGCAGGAATGCGGAAAAATGTCTGATAAAGTATGCCAGCAAAATCTAAACAGATGCAATTATGTCCCACCAGTTGGTGCCCAGACACAGGGTACATGCACGGCAAAGTAGATTATTTAAGAAATTCGAATAAAGTTTGATTGCCTACTTTAACAGTTTCTGGTGAATATATAATGCCGGAACCTATTCGATTATCTGTATAGTTCCCAAATGGTTCTCTAGTAAGCTCTATATTTTTTCCTTTAAGTCTTTGATAGATTCTATCGAATTGATCTTTGCCACCGGCGTTATATCCTATAAATATCTTAAAATCATCACATCCCAAGACAAGAGTCGGACTAGAATTGAAATCGTATCCTACATTATTGACAGTACATCTGCCACCTTTTCCAATTGATCCATTGAATTCTGCTGTGAACTGATCGCCGAAATACGAAGTGGCTTGAAGCTGTTGCGACTGTTGGATTGTTTGTCTTTGTTCTTGTCTAGGTTGTGCAGGAACTGCTTGCTCTTGTCCTTGATGAGATAAAGTGTAACCCCAAAGTAAGGCATTTGCTAACATTATATTGGGAAGACCAATTAACATTGCTTTTCTTATGTTGGATGAATATTGGGGCATATCATCCCTTTTGTGACTCTTCACGGCTGTATACGCATAAGCTAAAGCAGGCGGCATGCTTGACATGGCTATATCAATTCCTAATCTAATTTGAAGAGGAAGATTATGCACTGATAGTTCTGAAAATAGTAAACCAGCTGCGCCAGCTGCAAGAGCGGGATGTTTTCTAGCCCATCTTACAGGGCTGTATTTTCCATTTAATACTAATTCACCTGCTCTTTCATAGCCTTGCTTTCTTTGACGAGGTGTGACACGAAGAAATGGGGGTATATCAAATTCATCAATTTCTTCATGTCTTTGTCTTTCTGTTGGTTGTTGGTTTTGCGAAGTTTCTAAAAATGTAGGTACATTGTGACCTGCTTGTCTTAATAAATTTCCTGTTTCTTCAAGTGACGGAACAAGGTCTCCCAAGTCCGGGTTTGCTTGAAGTCGATTTCTCTCTTCTGCTGGTAAATGTGTATAAGCTTCTCGCGTTCTGCTATATGCTTGAACAAGCCTTGCCACATCTCTAGATTTTAAGGCAAGTGAGAATTCACTAAAACTTGATAAAAATTCTCGTAATTGACTATCTTGTCCGGATTCTCGCATGTTAATTCACAATTCATATAGGGTGATAGGTTATATATAAAGATTTCGCTACTGTAGAGTAGCAATCAATCTAGTTTTTGGAAAGTACATAGAACTGCAACTCGAGGTTTCTCATCCCAGTGTTATCCTCTACAGAATCGTAAACTGGATATTCATTCACGGTATCTTTGGCATTTATCAGAACATTTGCGGTTGCTTTGTAATTATAACTGCAGGATTTTGTGTATAGTGTATCTTTGAGTTGACAGGATGGTGCTACAGCTGAATCCGAATAGCATCTCTTAGTGTCTCCAAACTTTGTCGTTCCTGATGGGCATACTTTTGGTACAGGCGGGTTGGTTCGGCATTGAGTCTCGCTATGAATAACTGGATAGTCGGATGGGCATGTTTTTGATACAGGTGACTCACTTCTACATTGGCCAGCACCATATGATACAAACCCGTCTGGACATGTCGCAGGTATAGTATCGCATGGGTCTCCAGGGCAAGGAGTTTCTATACAATCGTCACCAGATAGAGTCGTGTAAGGAGCTTCATTACATTCTTTACTTACAGTCTTCACACACTGACCATCAAACTCTACAGGATAGCTGACAGGACATACTTTATTTGCAACTTGTACACATCCTGATACAGGCAGATCGGAAGAGCA
>CAZMWU010000002.1:0-41473 GCA_964570195.1 uncultured archaeon | reverse complement strand
GGTTGGAGCACCTGTCTTATACGACTTTGCTCCGTATATCTAAGAAAGCAGGGGGTCGAGAGTTCAAATCTCTCCATGCCCATCATTTACGTTCAATTGAAGCTCTTCTTATACTGTTGTTACCGAGTAGCCAAGATATGTACTGAAGCGCATCATGTTGCGCTTCAAATTTAGCCGAATAAGTACCATCGTGCCATGAACCACTACGATAACTCCCAAACCTCGAAGCTCTCATTTCTACTTCTTGCAGTTCGGTTCCTGACGTTTCTCTTAAAATGGCTGTAACCAAATACTCCATAACATTTCTTAATTACATAAACTATTTATCCTAATTTAAGCCAATTGAAAATCCATTGTCCTAAAATTCCTAGAATTATAGGGATGAGTAAAGAAATAGCAATTCTTACCGCAACAAATTTTGGTCCTAAGAACGGTAATTCCCATACCAATACCCTTTGCAAACCAAGAAGCGACCAGCTTGTCAGATACGCGATTATAGGACCTACTCCTGTCCCAGCTTTCCAAAATCCCACCAGTATCGGGAATGTCAAAAACGGTCCTCCGGGTGTCAATGCGCCTAATAACGTTCCAAGAGATATACCCCTTAACCCAGACTCTTTACCTAGCCACGCTGAAATCAATTCCTTTGGCAGTATCAGCACAAGCATGCTGGATATCAGAAATGATGCAATGATCAGATATGCAAACCCCTGCTGCGGATGGAAAAGCTGGTATACAGTGGAATCAAACGCTATCTTTACATTCTTTGGATTGACAAAATAAACTGTCGCATACAGAACAATAACGGCAATTATGAAACCTACCATAGTCCAGTTCATAGTTATAAAAATAGTCTATGGTATTTATATCGGTTTAAGTACAAATTTATTTGATGAATGATTTCGAGTATTTTTCTTCTTTATATAAACCACTTCATCTTTATCATGAAATTCGGGTGGGTGATAGAAGGGTACCTGTTTTGGCAAGTGCATCATATAGAATCGATCCTGATGGCTCTAAAGAAATTTGTAATTTGAAGTATTGGTTATTTGGCGATAAAAGAAGTTTGAGAAAACTTGAACCTTTTTATGACAAACTAATGGAGATTTTAACGAATAAAGCATTTGGAATCATTGGAGATAGAGTGTTAAAGTTTTAACTCAACTTTCATGAAGTCATGTGCAATTTTTGTATTCGGGAATATTTTTTTGGCTCTTTCTTCCATTTCTTTGATATCATCCTTGTTGTATCGCCGGCTTAAGTGTGTCAATATTAATTGTTTTACATCCGCTTTTTTTGCAATCTTTGCCGCTTCCGCAACATCAGCATGATATTTGCCTTGAGACTCGTCCAATTCTAGAAATGTACCATCATGAATCAAAATATCAGCTTTCTGTGATATCTTCACCACAGTCTCGCATGGTTTTGTGTCGCCTGTATATACAACTTTCAGTCCTTCTGTTTTATTGGAAATATCTTCGATTTTAATTTTTTTACTTTTGTATTCAGCTTCACCGTGTTTTTTGAGTTTGTTCAACCAGTACCCTCTTTTTAATCCTAATTCCTTCAGTTTATTCAAATCAATGTTCCATCTGTCCTTTTCCTTAAAGCAGTAAGCTGCACTTGGAACAGTATGCAAAGTCGGTATGGATAAAACTTCGAACTCTTCTGCGTCAAAAATTTTTGTTATTTCACTCCCCTCGAAAGGGACATTGATTGCATTTACAGGGAATCTCAAGCCAAAATATCCTAAATCAATTATGTCAGCTACGAACCTTTCTGCCTCTGGTCCAAATATCGTCAGTTCTTTTTTTCGTTTCTCCATGTTCATTGTCTGTATTAAAGGAATCAATCCTGCGAAATGGTCTGCATGCCAATGTGAAATGAAGATGTTGTCAATATCCATGAAACTAATTCCGGACATCATCAATTGTTTTTGCGTACCTTCTCCACAATCAAAAAGCAAGGTTGATTTCTTATCTGTGTAATGCTCGAAAATTATTGCTGAATGATTCCTGTCTTTGGTTGGTATACCCGATACCGTGCCTAAGAATGTTATCTGAAGCATATAATCTATTTAGTTAAATGAAATTAAAGAATAATCTAAGGTAATTTTATCCATCGTGTACTACTTCCACCATTACGGTTTTCTCGATATCCTCCAACTTTTTCACCATAGCTTAAGCCAAAAATAAGACGTTCACCATCCTTTTCTGCACGTCTTAAAACTTCCTTTTTAGACGCTAACATAACTCTTGGGGTTTCACAATATGCTGATATACAACCGGGTCTATCGATATGTAATTCAGTTGGAAACATATCACCTACATATCTAATTCTTTCTGAACCTACACTGGTATAGACATTTTGGTGGCGACCATTATCAACACTTTCTATATGAATCCCAGGAAGTATCTCGTCATCACCGTTTATTAACACTAAAGTACCTTTTTCCTCAAGAGTACGAAGATCGATAAAATAAAATTCCGAATTAAGTTCACTAGTGGTTAGTGCTTCATCCCATGCAGTTTTTTGCACAAAGTAACGTGCCTGTGAGAAAGCTTGGATAAGCTTTCCATGTCTATCCGTACGTATACAACCTCCAGAAAAATAAAATCGAGGAGATGTCAAGATTACAGCATCTATATCCTTAGCTGATACTCCATGCTCACGTAGTCCTCTGGAAAGATGATCTGTATTTATTCCGTATTTTTGTTCAATATGTTCAGGTAATTCTATATTTCCTACGCCAGGATTTACTAAAACAGTCATGTCCTCTCGTCTAATTAGTAGGGAACTTATATCCAGTTTAATTCTGTTTTTTCTATCAGGTTTAAAATCTCCTTCCCATTCTTCTCTCGGAACTGTAGTAAAAAGTACACCACCATCTAGTTTTACAGATCCTACTCCCAAAACATTGTACTGAGCCGTTGTCGTAGTCATAGATTCCTACTAAGTTATTAAATAGAAAATTATTTAACGCTAAACCAAATTTTCTTTTTCAAAGTAACTTCTTAAAAATATACCAAAGTTTTTATCTTTTTTTATCAAGTTTGTTATTTTGTTTTCGGGCACCATTTCGTATCCTTTTGCAATTTGCTCGGCTATGTAGTTTGGTATGCCTTTTGCTCTTAGTATTTCTGCGTTCTTCTTAAGGCTGTCCACAAGCTTTTCATGAGCTGTAATGAATTTACGCTTAACCTCTACAACCCAGTTAACATTTTCGACAAACGGACCTGTCAATGGTTTACTATACTTTTCCAAGAATCTTGCTGAATCATTTGAATCAAACACACTAGGACCGATTCTTTTCTGTACATGTGGCAATCTGTTTACTTCCATTTCAAGCAAAACTACAGCCAAGTCTTTTTCGTTAGAATATACACCCCTTCTCAAAACTTTAAACTCGTATTTGGTTTCTTCCAAAATCTCTTGCAATCTTTCAGCGAATCTTCTTAACTGCGGCCACAAAATATCAGGAACTACTTTTGGTGGTGTAAATTTGATTAACAATAATTCGGTTTTTCTCTGGGTTTGTATTTTTGATAATTCTTTGTTTGTAATTGGTTGCAATTTCTTTTCTGAGAAATATTTTTCACTTGGTTTATCTAAAAATTCTTTTGCAAGTTTTCTAACTTTTAGAAACTTTTCCGCAGATATAGGAGATCCTGTATTTCTGTTTTTGTCGGTAGGGTCTATCAAAATTAAGGGATTGTTTTTGAATTTGGTTCTCAGTTGATTGTATTCTTCTTTTTTATAATGATTTTCTAAATCGATAACTTCGCCTGGATTCCAATTGGATGCAGCTTTCAGGACTTCGGTGAATCCGCCATAACGAATCGTCAGCAATTCACAGACATAACCAGAAAATCCTTCGGTTTTGGCATCCGCTCCGTAGATTTTATTAGCGGTGAGGAATTGCTTCAGTAATCTGACTTCATCTGACAGTGTCGATGGGAGATTCTTTTCTATATATCTAACATGAAATGGCGTCCTGTCGACGGCAGATTTGATCTTTTCAGCAGATTCAACCTCATAACAAGGGACTATGTCTATATCCACACCTTGAACTAATCCGGATGCATAAGGGTGTTGCGCGTATTCTACCGAGAACTTGCCTTTTAGCTGTTTGACAACTTCCCTACCAACCAACAGTCCATATTCCTCCAGTTTGTTTTCTGGCAAATCTGGTGAGAATAGAATAAAGACATCAAACTCTCTTTTGCCAGGTAGCCATGTGTTTCTGGTGATGCTGCCTGCTAGAATAGCTTTAGCATGATATTTTTTGGCTTTTTCTTTGGTAATCTCAAGCGTCTTTTGCGATAGTTCAGTCAGGAATTTTTCCTCTGTCTCTTTTGGTTTGATTTTATTCAGAACTTTTGATAAAATCTTCTGATAATTCATTTTCATAATTAATCTATTTGTTTGCATTCTATTTAGATTTGGTCGTATTCCTAGATTTTCAGATTTCGTTACTAATATGTAGTGAACTACCGAAAAGCTTATATATAAGTAACTACTGTATAGTGACTATGACTAATGGATTTAGAACTGTCAATGGTAAGACAAATGGAAATAGACTTATTGAGGTGCATAACCAGTTTTTACAAGAACAACTTATGGAAAGTCAGCAGGCTTTATTTTTCGCTAAAAGTGTCAAGGAAGCCAAGTTTTTGCAAAGCCGAATTAATTTTTTAAAGGAAAGACTTAAAGTAACACGGTAATTATTAATTCTTCAAGCTAGTGATGTTTATGTTAACACTAGAACGTGTTGATCCTGCAAACCTTCGAAGAAGGGAAGAAGAGTATAAGAAACATCTTGATTTGGTTGCAACCCCACATAATAATAGACGAAAATTAGCAGAATTGTTTAGATCAAGATACCCCTACGTCACACCAGAACATTTTGAAGGCGCAAAACTTGCGACTGGTCCAGGTACAACATTTTCTAGAGAATATCTACAAGAGAGATACGGAATTGATGGTTATTTTCATCTATATCCTTCGACAATTTTAGTTCCACGCTGGGATGGGTATACGGTTGGGTTCGGACCTTTTCAAAATGAGAAAGAAGGCCTTAGAGAAGAACTGAGAACCCTCGGTAATAGTGGTGGCGGCACTTTTAATAATTTGTGTTATCCAAAAGGGAGTGAGATGCCAATAAAACTCGTTGCAATTGAAACGCCACATGAGGATATTCATCATGGAATACGCCTTGTAAAGGGTAGACCTGAAAATGAGGACCAATTTGCTCTAGAAGAACTCCACGCTATGATGGTAGACGCTACTCTTAATACTAGAACGTGGGATGATGCTAAATGGTCATTAATAGAAAAATATACCCATAATGGTGTAATTCATCCGAAAGGAAAAGAACTTGTAGACAAGGGGTTCGATATTGTAAGATCGATGCCTTATCTTACGCCTAGAGGAATCGCATACTTCCTTTTAAGTTCGCAGACTTTTGCTGAATTTTCACGTTTGACAATATACAAATGTCTCGAAGTGGTAGATAAGCTACCACCAGAATTGCGAGATAGTTTGAGATCATTTTAAGTTATATAGCCCCGAGCGGATTCGAACCGCTGTCTCGACCTCCAGAGGGTCGCATGCTTGACCACTACACAACAGGGCTGTTTGATAATTATTTGATATGATAAATTA
Source organism: uncultured archaeon (assembly GCA_964570195.1). GTDB lineage: Archaea > Aenigmatarchaeota > Aenigmatarchaeia > CG10238-14 > SCSR01 > JACOWB01. The sequence continues at coordinate 35,809 of CAZMWU010000002.1, read as the reverse complement.
ATATCGGGTTGTAAAATGGTTGAAGCTCTTTCAAAACTTACTTTCTCAATAATATAGATAAATCTAATTTAACAAAGTAAACATATGCAAAACAAAGCATCCAAGTTTGAAATCTTCATTGATAGTCTGATACCTGTTGCAATTGTTTTGCTGGTAGTGATAACTATAATAGAATTATTCTTTTTGAAATTTGTGAGGCCTTACATATGGGTGATAGACCTCGTTGATTTTTGGATTCTTCTAGTTTTCTTTTTGGATCTCGTATTTAAATTCAAACATGCGAAAAGCATTCCAAGCTTTCTAAAACATTATTGGCCGTATATTATCGCAGTTTTTCCATTCTTCCTAGTTGTAAGAGTACTGGAGAGATTCTATCAGATTTCAGCATCATCTACCAGTTCTAGTATACTCGTAGGTAGGTATATTGCAAATACTTTTAATGATGCTAGACTGGCTAGATTCGCTGAAATTTTTAGATTCATCAACATATCTGCCAGAATGTTAAGGGCAACATATTTCTACGAAAACCCAAAAGTAAGGCATAAAATAAATACGACGAAATTGCTAGGATTGGGAACAAAGAAGAGACGATAACATGAGGATATTACAGTCGCATGCAGATTTCATAGAATTTGAACCTACGCAAAAAGAGATTGCTCAGGCGGAAGATGTTGAAAAGAAAAAATACAGATATGAAGATATAGTTGTTTTGTTTATTTCTGTCGAAGAAAATGATAATGAATCAGTTGGTAAGAAAGCCGTAGATGACGTGAAAGAATTTCTTGGAAAAGTCAAGGGAAATAAAATATTGCTATATCCTTTTGCACATTTGAGCAGGACTCTTGCGAGACCGAATGATGCGTTAAAGCTTATCAGAGAGATGGAGCATTATGCAAAGTCGCTGAAAATTGAAACTTATCGTGCTCCATTCGGATGGACAAAGTCATTGCATATAAAAACTAAAGGGCATCCTCTGGCTGAAACTGCGAAGATCTATGGCGCGGATGCGAAAGTAGAAGTTAAAAGAGAAAAGGCTCCAAGCAAAAAGATAATACTTGACAGAAAGAACTTACCGCCCAACGACCACAGAATACTCGGACAAGATCTTAAGATATTCACATTCGCAGACGAAGTCGGCGCTGGCCTGCCGCTTTTCATGCCTAACGGGGAATTTATCAAACATAGATTGCAAGAGTTCATGAGAGCCATAGAACAAAGATACGGCTACAAGTATGTTGATACTCCTGTAATAACAAAAGGGGACTTGTACAGGAAGACAGGTCATCTTCCATATTACCAAGATTCCATGTATCCGCCGATAATTGTAGAGGATGAAGATTATTATCTAAAGCCAATGAATTGCCCTCATCATCATATGATTTTCAGACAGCTTGTAACAAGCTACAATGATTTGCCTTTGCGTTTAGCTGAAGCGGGGACAACTTATAGGAAAGAATTATCAGGAGTGACTTATGGTCTCATTAGAGTGCTTGGATTTTGCCAGAATGATGCACACATTTACGTGAGAAAAGACCAGCTAAAGGACGAATTCACAAAAGTTCTGCAACTGTTCAAAGAAGTTTACAAAATCATGGGATTAAAGGGATACTGGTTCAGGCTTTCTTTGCCTGATTTCAAAAAACATCCGGAAAAGTTCACGGGAAATGCGAAAGAATGGGAGTTTGCCGGCGACGAAATAAGAGAAGCCATGAAAAAGTTTGGTCAGAAGTTTGTAGAGGAGAAGGGTGAAGCTGCATTTTACGGACCTAAAATCGACGTGCAGATAAAAAATACTCTTGGTAAAGAAGAAACCATAGCCACATCCCAAGTTGACATAGTTGTTCCTAAAAGAATTGGATTGATTTACAGGGAAAAGGATGGTAAGGAAGATACAGTAATTGTAATCCATAGGGCTGTTCTTGGAAGTTATGAAAGGTTTATTGCTTATCTTCTCGAACAGACAAATGGAAACTTGCCTCTTTGGTTGTCACCATTACAAGTTAAAATAGCAACTTTGTCAGAAGAGAATGTGAATTATGCTAAATCAGTTGAAAAAGAATTATCTGAAAGCAGCATAAGAGCAGAAGGGGCTTACGAATCACATACGATTGAATATAAGATAAGAAATGCTCAGCTGCAGAAAATTCCTTATGTTGTTGTGATTGGGAAGAAAGAAGAGTCGAGTAAATCAATTGCTGTTAGATCGCGAGACGGAAAAGTGAAATACGGTGTTAAATTAAATGATTTTGTAAAACAAGTGAATAATGAAATAAGGAATTTCAATTGACTAATTCATAGGCTTGGAATTGCTCCAAACCATCTTGAATAAAGGCTCTAACAGGCTCGTAGCTGCATGTTCGCTTTTGCTCCAGAAAGCCATATGTTGTGTCTCGTGGACTTTGTGGTCTGTCAACGAAAATACAATCTCCTTACTGTCAACGACAGTAAATCTTCCTGCTATTGGCAAATCTTTATTTGTCAATGTTCTTACTTCGGCTAGGTTGCTCAACCCTCTGGCAGCTTCGGTTGATTTTTCCAGTCCGGTTACAGCTACCTGAACTTTCACTCCCCGTTCAACAGCTCGCTTCAAATCATTGTAATGGGTTTCAAACAAGTCATCCAATCCTTCGGATGTTGTGACGATGTTTATTCTTTTGTTAGCGATCTTGAACATTGTTGTCATTTGCTGCATGAGAGAGTATTTTCCTTTCAGCGCTCCGGTTATTTCCTCTGGTGAGACCATGCTCAGCCCTTGCGTATAAATAGAATTCAACTCCTTTACTATCTGTGAAGATTTCAAGTCATCAATTCTTTCAATAGTTGTTTGCGTGTCCTCCTCGATCTTCTTCTTGGCCCTGTCCAATGACTCTGCAGGATTTATTGCAACGTATTTCAACGGCTTGGCGGTCTGAACAACAACGAATCCCTTTTCAGCCAAGCTCTGTAGGATATCATAGCTCCTTGATCTCGGAACATTAGCAATCTCTGATAGTTCGCCTGCTGTTGATGTCCCTCTTGCAAGCAAGGCTACCCATAGTTTTCTTTCGTACAGGTTCAATCCTATCCCTTTCAATGCATCCATCACTTTTTGCGAAGCTAAAGCCATTTTCTCACGGTTAATTTTAATCTGAATTTCAAGCTTATAAGCATTATTGTTACTTGGCGATAATTAATCGGATGAGAAAGGTTAAAAGGTTATCCTATCTTTCCTTGGCTCTTATACAGGGAATCTACTCTTTCGATGGTGTCGGCGTCATTCGGCCCTTTATCGTCCCGAACCCTTACAAATCTCGGGAATCTCAAGCCAAAACCCGATTCATAATTAGGGGATTTCTGGATTTCTTGATATGCAACTTCTAAAACAATTTTGGGTTTTACTATTATTGCCTTGCCTTTCTCCGCTACTATCAATTTTTTCAATTCTTTCGTCATTGTTTCATACTCCTCTTCATTTAATCCTGTAGACATGAAACCGCAACTTAAAAATTTGCCTGTGTCGGGATTTCTACATGCCAATTCGTAACTTGTTAGCCACTTGACTCTTACACCCTCCCCCCATGTTGCACCAATGACAACCAAATCGAGACTTTCCATAACGCCTTTTATTTTATACATTGTTCCGACGTGTCTGCCAAAGACATACGGTGAATTAGGAACTTTCATCATCAGGCCTTCTTGCCTATCTTTAATAGCGTCCTGATAGAACTTTTCCAATTTTTTAGCATCGCCTGTAATGATGGACTTGGCCAATTGAAACTTTCCTTCAACAGGTCTCAATATTTTCGAAAGTTCATCTCTTCTTTTTGTTAGCGGTTCGTTGAAAAGTGGATTTCCATTGATGTACACAGCATCGAAAAGATTTACCTGAACTGGAATTTCTTTAACCATCTTTTCTATATCATATTTCCTGTGCACTCGTTGACTTAGCGCCTGAAATGGTAGTGGGTATCCAGTTTTTGGGTTTACCCCCAACGCCTCTCCTTCGACAATGCAATCTTCAGCTTTCAAACATTTTTTCGCAAGTTCTACAATGTCCGGGAATTTTTTTGTTACATCCTCCTGTCTTCTTGTGAAGAGCCAGAACTGATTCCCTTTCTTTTCTATCACAACCCTCATGCCGTCATACTTGTATTCTGCAATCACTTCACCGAATTCTTTCACAACATCCTCAATTTTTTCTGCTGCTAAACCAAGCATTACTTGCAGGGGGTTACCTAGTTGAATTCCAACTCTTTTCAAGCCCTTAACTCCTTTTTCCTTGGCTATTGCAGCAACTTCACCATAATTGTTAATCAGACTCCATGCATTTTCCACACTTTCGGTGGCATTGTCTTTGTCGTCCTTGCTTGATTTTTCATTGACTAAAAATGCCTTGACTATTGCATCTCTGATTATACCTTCGGCTGCGCCAATGCGCAATTCGCCCAGAATAGTTCTCACAATATACCGCGCCTCTTTTGGCCGAGCAGAGATTATCAGCTCTGATATAAGATTTAATTTTTTATCTTGCGAGCCTTCGCCAGTAACAGTTGCGAGTTTTTGCAAGTTTTCAAAGACGTGATCGACTGTGAGTTTCTTTTTTAATAAACTAGATTGTCTCTTGTCCTTAACGCATTGCTCTGCAGTCAATCCCAAGTCACCGGTTTTCTTGAATATATCTTCTACCTTTCCAGAAGGAATTCCGGAAGCTTTGGCAATAGCTTTAATCATCATTTGTGTTGCGATACCCAACTCATACTCCGAATATGACGGATAAACAAGACCTTGAAGGAGCAAGACTATTTTCGGCAATTCGTCAGAAGGCACTTCTCTTAAAAACTCTGCTATAATGTCTGCTTTTGATAGTTTGGAAGATACCCCCTCCAACTTCTCATATCTGTCGGTAAGGATAGAATATTCCATACAATACATTTATTTAGAAAAACTATAAACAATTATAGGTTGGTTGACCAAAAGATGGCATTAAGTCACGGTTATTCGAATAGCTGGAGCTATTCGCTTTGCGAAAGCTGTTTGAAAAATTCGCACGAGAAACAAAAAGTGGTTTTAAAAAGAGTTGTTTCTCCGCATGACGAGTCTAAATACTCTGAGCTATACGTGTGTACAAGATGCGGTTCGACCAGAAGTCCGTGAAAGGATTTACATTTAACTAACAAACTATTTAATGGTAAAATGGATTTTTTCAACGCTGTGACAACACAGACGACTGTGAAAAGATACGAAAAGAAAGATGTTGACGACAAGCTGATTGGCGTTATTCTTCACATGGCTAATCATGCCGATTCTGCAGGGAATTTGCAGGGATGGGAGTTCATTGTTATCCGCGATCCTGAAATTAAAAAACAATTGCATAAAGCCGCACTTAAACTGGATGTTGTCAAAGACGCCCCTGTTGATATTGTAGTGTGCGCGGATTTGAAGAAGTTCAGTTTGAAGTACGAAGAGAGAGGAGAATATCTGTATTCTATCCAAGACACAACAGGCGCGATAACAATTATGATGCTCACAGCACAAATTCTAGGACTAGGCGCCAATTGGATAAGAGCTTTAAATGAGAACGATGTAAAAACAATTCTCGGATTGCCTAATGAACTCAGACCAGTCGGAATTATTACTTTGGGATATGCTTTTGAAAAGGCCGAGAAAAAGAATTTGAAATCCTTTGAGCACATGACATCGTTCAATAAGTTCAAGCAAAAGTATGATATATCCTATCTCTTCCAGATAGGGCCCAAAGAAGAAGTCTTCAAACCGATAGTCAACCAGATTATTGACAAACTGAAGAAAAAGGAATAAAATAAGTTTAAAATATAAAGAAAAGAAAATACTATTAGTGAATCTATGAAAAGACTTCTGATTTCTACCTTCATCTTCGCTTTCATGATTAGCTTATCAGCAACATTTGCAGCAGGAGTGGATGTCTCATTATCGACTGGTAGTTTGATTGGATATACGGCAGAAACTCAGACTGTAGATGTGATTGTAAAAAATATGCAAGATAAGGCGGACACGTTTACATTGTCTTTATTTCCTTCTCAATTTGAAAAAGTCACCGCTAATCTAGAAAGCTTTCTTTTAACCCTTGCACCAAACGAAGAAAAGGTGGTAAAGATGTACCTGACTGTTGCACTCGATGCTGACTTGCTGTCGCCTTTATTTACAGTCACTGCCAAATCGACGTCTTATGAATCTGTGTCTGATAGCGAGAATTTGATTTTAATAATCCAGCGACAGACACCAGTTTACATTCCAGACATGTCACTAGAAAAGTACACACTTAATCCTGGCGAGGAAGTTCAAATCGCGGTCAAGGTTTTCAATCTTGAAGAGACTAGATCTGGGAAATATTTCCTAAAAATAGCTGTTAGAAAAGGGGTTGCTGTGGTGAAAACATTTGAGGAGAGTTTAGATGCTATCGGTGCGAAATCTTCTGTTAACGTCCCGAAGAGTTTTGCTCTAGACAAATATGCTGTACCGGGAGGTTATGTGGTTGAAACCGAACTAAGAGACACGACAAACCAACTAAAATATTCCAAATCAGTAAATTTCAACGTTAACACTGTCACACAGACGCCTACAGAATACACTACAAAATCCAGTGGTTACAATGTCTTGTTTTCATCTGTGTCGGTGAGAGTTAAAAATGAAGGGAATGTTGAACTGCCTGCATTTACTGTAACAGAATCGCTTCCGAAATTTGCACAAAGCCTGTTTGATCCGGATATAGAACCGACAACAATCGACTCGTCTGCAAATCGTGTGGTATATACATGGTCTGTTCCTGCATTAGCTCCTGGCGGACAGTATACTGTAGAATATAAAATCGCTATCTGGAGAATTTGGCTGACAATTGGTCTAATAGGGGGAATAGGTTATGGGGCATATAGATGGTTGTCCAAACCAAGAATTGGCAAAATGACAAGACACGAAGGCGAAATAACAAGAGGCAAGGAAATACTAGTTCTACTTGAAGTGAAAAACAGGGCACTGCATGAAATCAAGGATGTGGAAATTATTGATGTTGTGCCGCAGATAGCAAGGGTTGTTGATAGATTTGATACGTTAAGACCGAAAGCGAAGAGAGTTCCAGACGGGACAGAGTTGAGGTGGAATATAGGCTCCATGAAATCTGGTGAAGAAAGGGTTGTTACATACAGAATAAGGCCTGTTGTTGATATTGTTGGGCATTTAAGCTTGCCAGTGGCACAGATGTTTTTCTTGGACAGGCACAAGGTTAAGAGAATGAGTATATCTAAGCAGGCTTTGGCCAAGGCACAATAAAGTTTTTATATTAACAAGATGTTTATTCTATTAATCCCGACTTAGCTCAAACAGATTTAGTCTGGAGTAATGGTGGAGCGCGCCGCTGTAGCGCAGTACAAAATGATAATAATTTGGTGCTGTAACTCAGCACGTGCTCAGAAACGGTGAGGTTGGGAGTTCAAATCTCCCAGTCGGGACAAATCTTTAAAAACATTCACATGCAGTATTATTTTATTGACGACCAAAGCGAACTGGAACGACCTGTTCCCATCTCGAACACAGAAGTCAAACAGTTCAGCGTAGTGCTCTGTACTATGGCGTGAGCCATGGGAAATGCACCACGTCGTCTACCTCTTTTAGATTTATAAACAAGCATTTCATATTATTCAATCAAGCCTTGGTCGTCTAGTGGCCTAGGATAAAGATCGAAAGATTATAACCCTGTCAAGGTCACACAGAGCGGCTTCGAGCGACCAAATATCGCGAGTATACGCGGGTTCAAATGGAATTAAAGTTCCTGAAAATCCCGCCCAAGGCGCTTATTATGCAACCGATAAATTTAAAAACCTACAAATATCATATATACGATATCCAATCGGCCTAGTGGGGATAACATTTTGATTGAGAGACGAATTGCTGTTCTTCACATGAATATGTGCATCCGACCAGCCGACATTATCGGGGTGTGAGCACGAAAGAAATAGATATAACCAAAAACGATTTAGTACCGAAGCATGTTTTATTGACTGATAACGAGAAACGGGAGTTGATGAATAAGTACAAAATCGTACTTAGACAATTGCCTAGAATATTTGTGAACGATCCTGTAATCCAGAATTTGGGTGGACAAATTGGTGATATTGTGAAAATTGTTCGAGAGTCACCTACCATTGGTGAATCTTTGTACTATAGAGTTGTTGTGAAGGGGTAAAAATGAATAATAGATTTGCCACAATACTGGAAAGTTTTATTAATGAACACGGGTTTGTAAAGTTTCAAATAGAATCTTATAATGACTTTATTACGCGAAGGATACCAAAGGTTCTTAGCGAGATAGGTGTAATAAAACCGGATGTTCCTGATCTTGGCGATATAAAATTAAAGCTTGGCGACTTTAAAATCGGTGAACCTATAGTCAAAGAAGCTGATGGTAGCATAAGACCTATCAAGCCTTCCGAGGCAAGAATAAGAAATCTTACTTACTCCGCACCTATGTATGTTGAAATAACTCCTGTAATAAACAAACAGGAAGGTGAGCCGGTTGTTGTCAATTTTGGTGATATGCCAGTAATGGTCAAATCAAAAATTTGCCCGCTAGCGCAAATGTCAAGACAACAACTGATTGAAGCTGGTGAGGATCCTGATGATCCTGGTGGGTATTTCATTGTTAATGGGACTGAGAGGATTTTGGTGCTGGTCGAAGAAATTGCTCCCAATAGAATTATTGCAACAAAAGTTGGGGCGGGAAATATTACCGAAATAACAAGAATACACTCTGAAAAAGATGGATATGTCCAAAGGCACTTGATTGAAAGAAAGATAGACGGGACGATAACCATAAGCTTTGCTAACATCACCCGGTTACCTGTCGGGATATTGTTGAAGGCGCTGGGATTAGAAACGGACAAAGATATCATTACCACAGTGTCGCAGGACGAAGCGGTACAGGAGGAGTTTTACATAAACCTATACGAAACTAACGCTGTAAATAAAGATGAGGGCCTAGACGAGATAGGAAAACATTTGAAAATACCCCAGAAAGAATACAGGATGGACCGCGCTATTAAAATTGTGGACAGGTATCTGCTACCGCATCTTGGACAAGAACCGAATGGCAGGCTTTCTAAGGCCATGTTTCTTGCAAAGGCGATAGAAAAAATAATCAAACTACACTTGGACAAAATTGAAGAAGATGATTTGGATCATTATTCAAACAAAAGACTTAGACTCTCAGGGGATTTGTTAGAGATATTGTTGCGATCGATTCTTCTCGGCAAATGGGGATTGATAACAAGAGTGACATACAATTACCAGAAGCTGACGAAAAGAGGAAGACTGCCTCCTTTACAGTCAATTATTGAATCGAATGTATTGAGCAACCAGTTGATTTCGGCTTTGGCAATCGGATCGTGGGTTGGCGGGAGAACTGGCGTTAGCCAGAGGCTTGAGAGGGGCAGCTTCATAAAAACTATTTCACATATGAGAAACGTCCTTTCACCGTTAACATCAACGCAAGAACATTTTGAAGCGCGAGAATTACATCCTACGCACTTCGGCAAGCTGTGCACTAGTGAAACACCCGAAGGTGCAACAATTGGATTGAGAAAATATCTTGCAATAATGGCTGAAGTCACGCGCAGTATGCAGGAAAAAGAATTGAAACCTGTGATGGATCTACTTAAAAAGTGATTATTATGGTGTCTATATTTTTTGATGGCAAGTTTGCAGGGAATGCTTCTGATCCGCAGAAGCTCGTGAATGAAATCCGTTCCAAAAGAAGAAACGGAATCATACCTTATCAAATAAATGTAGCCTATCATCAGCATTTGGATGAGGTTAGGATACTTTCCGACTCGGGAAGAGTCAGAAGACCGTTAATCATTGTTGAAAATGGTGTGCCGAAACTGACGGATGAACATGTGGAGAAATTGAAAAAGAGGGAAATTGGTTGGATGGATTTGACAAAAACTGGGATTGTGGAATTTCTCGATAGTGAGGAGGAGGAAAACACTTATATTGCATTGACTGAAAAGGAACTGACGCCTGAACATACCCATCTCGAATTTGATCCTTCTGTTATCTTGGGTCTATCGGCGTCATTTATACCTTACCCAGAATTCAACAGAGGCGACAGAGTAAACTATGGCGCAAAAATGGTCGGGCAGTCGATAGGTATTTTTGCAACAAACTTTTTATCAAGAACAGATACAAAGTCTAACGTTATGATTTATCCTAACATGCCATTAACTCAGACATACGCATATTCCGTTATCCCGTATAACAACCATCCGAATGGAAATAATGTAATCATTGCAGTCGCATCATTTGACGGCTATAACATGGAAGACAGCATAGTGATTAATGCGGGTTCTTTGCAGAAAGGACTTTTCTGGTCTTACATGTACAGATCCTACGAAGCTGAGCAAAAAAGATATCTGGGCGGTCAAGAGGATTTGATTGATGTGCCAGAAGCAGGTGTAAGAGGATACGCCGGTGAAGATGCGTATAAACACTTGGATGAGGATGGGATGTCTTCCCCAGAGACAACTCTGGAGTCTGATAAAGTAATAATTGGTCGCGTATCTCCATTGAGATTCCTAGGGACGATGGATAGGTTTGTTACAGGATTGGAAAATATACGTGAGACTTCAATAAGATTGCGACATGGTGATCAGGGAATAGCTGACAGGATTTTTGTTACAGACACTACTGACGGTACGAAATTAATAAAAGTCGTTGTCAGAGATTTGAAAACCCCTGAAATTGGCGATAAACTTGCATCAAGGCACGGTCAGAAAGGTGTTATAGCTCTGATAGTACCGCCGGAAGATATGCCATTCACAGAGAGTGGCATTGTGCCGGATATAATATTCAATCCTCATGGTATTCCGTCGAGAATGACTATGGGGCAGCTGTTGGAAATTATAGCGGGAAAAGTTGCCGCAATTACAGGCAATTATGTTACATCATCTGCATTCAACCCGGTCCCAGAAAAGGAGTTGCGTGAGACGCTTGTAAAGAACGGTTTCAGAAATGACGGTAAAGAAATTATGCATGATGGGAGGACTGGGAAGAAATTCGAGAGCCAGATTTTCATCGGCTCTGCGTTTTACCAAAAGCTTGATCACCTAGTCTCAAACAAGATACATGCGAGATCTCGCGGACCTGTCACATTATTGACAAAACAACCGACAGAAGGCAGGAGCAAAGAAGGTGGGCTTAGGCTTGGTGAAATGGAGAAGGATTGTCTGATTGCGCATGGGGCATCTCTAGTCTTGAAAGAGAGATTCGATTCTGATAAAACTACAGTGTCTATATGCTCTATATGTGGACTTGTCGCGATACAGGATAAAACAAAAAACAAAAAAATATGCCCGATCGACGGAGAATCAAAAATAAATGATGTTCAGATGAGCTATGCGTTCAAACTTATGTTGGATGAGTTGAAAAGCATGCTGATATATCCAAAAGTTGTGGTGGGAGAAGAATGAAAGTTGAAAGAATAGAGTTTGGGATAGTGCCGCCGGATATGGTAAAGAGCATTGCGGCTGCGAAGATAACAAAAACTGAACTTTATGATCAGGAAGGCTACCCGATTGAAGGGGGTCTTATGGATCCTAGGCTCGGTGTCATAGATCCTGGAGTAAGATGTAGAACTTGTGGAGGAAATGTTGGTGAATGTCACGGGCATTTTGGATATTTGGAATTAACGCGACCTGTTATACATGTTCACTATTCAAAAATCATTTTTGCATTTATCAAAATGTTTTGTAGGAAATGTAGTAGAATCCTAGTTGATCCAAAGGATATGGAAAAAATAAAAGGGAAAAAACTCAGCTTCAAAGAATTTGTGACTTTATCTAAAAAGAAATGCCCCTACTGCAATGCAGAACAGAAAAAATTAAAACTTATCAAACCGTACACCTTTGTCGAAGGCGCCGAGACATTGACTGCATCAGTAGTTAGAGAACGATTTGAAAAAATCTCAGAGGAAGACTTGAATCTGATTGGCTTGAAGGCAAGAGCCGAATGGCTCATTTTGACATTGCTCCCAGTACCGCCTGTAACTGTGAGGCCGTCAATAACATTAGAAACAGGTGAGAGAAGCGAGGATGACTTGACGCATAAGCTTGTTGATATAGTAAGAATTAACGACCGCTTGAAAGAAAACATAGATCTTGGCGCACCAGATTTTATAATCGAGGATTTGTGGGAGTTATTGCAATACCACATCTCAACTTATTTCGACAATGAGCTATCAGGGGTGCCGCCTGCAAGACACAGGTCAGGAAGAATTCTGAAAACATTGTCGCAGAGGCTGAAGACGAAAGAAGGCAGATTTAGAGGGAACTTGGCAGGTAAAAGGGTGAATTTTTCCGCAAGAACTGTGATATCTCCGGATCCTAAGATTGATTTGGATGAAGTTGGTGTGCCCGAAGTTATCGCAAAAGAGCTTACAGTCCCTGTTAGAGTTAACGAATCTAACATAGAAAACGTAAAGAAACTTGTCCTCAATGGCTCTGAGATCTGGCCAGGCGCCAACTATGTAATAAGACCTGATGGAAGAAGAAAGAAAATTACTGAACTCAATAAGGAAGAGATTACCAATGAGATTGTTCCTGGATACATTGTAGAAAGGCATTTGCAAAACAATGATATTGTCCTATTCAACAGACAACCAAGCCTGCATAGAATGAGTTTAATGGGTCACAGGGTTAGGGTTATGCCGTTTAGAACATTTAGACTGAACCTTAGCGTTACTACACCGTATAATGCGGATTTTGACGGAGATGAAATGAACCTTCATGTCCCGCAGACAGAAGAAGCGAAAGTCGAAACGGAAAATTTGATGATGGTGCCAAAAAATATTAGAAGTCCGAGATTTTCGGGACCTGTAATAGGCGCTATTCGTGATCATATAACAGGTTTGTATCTTCTGACCAAGGACGAGACGCGATTGTCGAAAAAAGAATTCACGCAATTAGTTAGAGCTGTTGATTACAATGTGGAGCTACCTGACAAGGAAAGTTTAAGCGGAAAGGATCTATTCAGTTTATTCTTACCTAAGGACCTTACAATTGAATTCAAATCAAATTCAGGCGAGACAGTTGTTATAGAGAAAGGTAAAATGATAAAGGGTGTTATTGACAAGGTAGCTGTGGGGGCAGAAACCGGAAAACTAATTGATAAAATCGAAAAAACGTACGGTGGTGAATTCACCAAAAATTTCATTTATAAAATTACAAGACTCGCTATAGAATTTCTGATGAAAGACGGATTTTCAATAAGCATATCCGATCAGGATTTGCCTGACATGGCAAGAAAAGAAATAAAAGAAGTTATTGAAAAGATCAGAAAAGATGTAGACGAAATGAACAGGCAATATGAAAGGGGTGAGCTGAAACTTTTAGTCGGGAGATCTCCGAAAGAAAGTTTAAATCACATGGTAAAGACTGTTTTGAGAAACGGTTTGAATGATGTGCAGAAAGTTCTAGAAAGGCATATCAAAGACAACCCAACTCTAGCCATGGTTAAAAGCGGTGCAAGAGGATCGTTGGTAAATATGGTTCAGACAGCAGCTATGGTCGGACAGGAAATGGTAATGGGTGAGAGGATAGAGAGAGGTTATTACCAAAGAACATTTCCTCATTTCAAAAAAGGGACTGTGAGCTTGGAAGCTACAGGATTTGTAAGCAGAGGGTTTAAAGATGGTGTGACACCGTTTGAATTTTTCTTCGATGCGATCAATAGCAGAGAGTCTTTGATGGACAAATCATTAAAGACTAGGCATAGCGGTTATATGGAAAGAAGACTGGTCGGTGCATTACAGGATTTGAAGATTGAATATGACGGGACTGTCAGAGATAGTGCAAATAGAATTATACAGTTTTTGCCCGGTGAAGACGGGTTAGATCCTTCAAAAATCGAAAAGGTTGGTGTAGATGTCAGAACAATTGCAAACAAACTATGAAATAGAATTGCCTAAAAAGATTATCGATGAGATAGAAGAAGTCGGTAAAGAAATGAGGTTGAGCAAGGAGAAGAAGGAAAAATTAATAGAGCACATCAAAAAAACCTATTTGGCAGGGAAATTTGAGCCTGGTGAAAGCATTGGGATTATTGCTGCGCAGAGCATATCAGAACCTTCGACGCAAATGACAATGCGAACATATCATTTTGCTGGAACAGCTGGCATAAGAGTTACATATGGCCTACCAAGACTGATAGAAATTTTTGATGCGAAGAAAGAACCAGAAACTCCAATGATGACAATCTATCTGAAAAAAGAATTCAACAATGCAACTGAAACGGCAAAACTGGCAGAAAATTTAGTTGAAAAGAAAGTGGTGAATCTGGCAAAAAAAGTTTCTTTGAATTTGAATGAGAACTCAATCGAAATTGAAGTGACGGATGGAAGGAGAGTTGAAGCAATTTCTAAAACTATTAGAGAGACTTTGAAAAATGTAAACACCAAAACTAAAGCCGACAAAATTGTTGCTATAGCTAAAACGGAAGATGTCAAGGAACTGCAAAAAATAAAAGAAAAGATTCTTAATCTTCAGATTGGCGGGGTTAAAGGAGTGAAGAATGCCATAGTTAGAAAGGAGGGAGAGGATTGGATAATAAACACCATAGGTACGAACTTGAAGGACACTTTGACCGTCAAAGAAGTTGATGAAAGGAGAACTTACACAAACAACATACACGAAACTGTTTCTGTATTTGGGATAGAGGCGGCAAGAGACGTGATTATCAGAGAGGCATTGAAAACAATGCAGGAGCAGGCTTTAGACATTGATGCCCGTTATGTAATGCTGGTGGCTGATATGATGACATTTGGCGGAGAGGTGAATTCGATTGGAAGGTACGGCGTCGCCGGGGCTAAGACATCGATTTTGTCAAGAGCGGCATTTGAAGAGACGATAAAGCACCTCGTACGCGCATCTATAAGGAATGAGGTTGATAACTTGCAAGGCATTTTCGAAAATGTTATGATAGGACAAGTTGTACCTGCTGGTACTGGAATGTTTGAGCTAATTGTTAGGCCAGAAAAGTAAACTTGAATATGATTGACTATTTAAATCCTTTTGACGATTAACTTGAGTAGATAAAATGACATTAACGGATGACATACAATCAGCGATTAAAGCAAATAAAACCATTATCGGATACAATGAGTCACTAACTTATATAAAAACGAATACCCCTAAAGTAGTTATTGTGGCCAATAATTTACCATTAAGTATAAGACAAGAACTTGAACATAATTCAAAAGTTTCGAGGGCGAAGTTTGAAGTGTTCGATGGGACCAGCAGAGAATTAGGAGTTGTTTGCGGTAAACCCTTTCCTGTGACGACAATAATAATCAAATGATTCTATGCCAGTAGTACTAGATACAGAAACAATAAGATTGATAACTCTATTTGAGAATTTGACCGGAGCCGGTGTTAGAGATTGTATAGCCGACACAGAAAACGGCATTGTATATTTTGTAATAGAAGAAGGGAAGATTGGAAAGGCTATAGGTAAGAATGGCAGCAGTATAAGAAACATAGAAAATCTTATTAAGAAGAACGTAAAGGTGTTTGAATTCTCTGACAATATAGAAAAATTTGTGAAAAATCTCATTTCACAGATAAATTCTGTAAAATTGAAAACTGAAAATGGAATGAATGTGGCTGAGGTCTGGGTCAGCAAGAAGGACAAAGCTATAGTAATCGGAAGAGATGGAAAAAATTTAAAAGTTTATAAAGAGTTGTTGCATAGAAACCATGCTATAAATGAACTAATAATAAGGTGAATATATGCCAGGAGAATTCGCAGGAAGGAAATTGAAGAAAACTAGGAAAAAATTCAGATGGAAAGATATCACTTATACAAGAAAAACGAAGAAACTATGGAAAGACGAACCTCTTGGCGGCGCTCCGCAGGCACGCGGACTTGTTATAAGTAAACGAACTATTGAACAAAAACAGCCTTCTTCTGGGTTAGTTAAAGCGGTTAGAGTTCAGTTAATTAAAAACAATATACAAGTCACTGCATTTGTCCCTGGCAACAAGGCTATTGACCAGATAAATGAACATGATGAAGTAACCATAGCTGGTGTTGGTGGATCACAAGGTGGTTCTGTAGGTAGCATGTGGGGATTAAAATACAAAGTTATCGCTGTTAATGGCGTTGACTTGGAAGAGATTTTAAGCGGCAGAAAGCAAAAACCTACGAGGTAATCAAATGGGAGACATAAAGATTTTCAATAAATGGGATGTCAGCGAAATAACTGTCGCTGATTTGGGACTAAGGGCTCACATAAATCTAACTCCTTACGCATTTCCAAAAAGCTCCGGCAGATTTTCTAAGCATCAATTCTATAAATCTAAGATGAGTATCGTTGAGAGACTGATAAATAAAATGATGGTACCGGGACATAAAAGCAGGAAACATTTTCTGACATCTGGAAAGATTGTGGGACGGTATATAACAACATATACCATTGTGCAGAAAGCCTTTGATAAAATTTATGAAAGAACCAAAAAGAATCCAGTAGAAATTCTTGTTAGGGCGCTGGAGAATGCAGCACTGAGGGAAGAAATTGCTGGTTATCAGGTTGGTGGCATAATTGTCAGGCGAGCTGTAATAACGTCTCCGCAAAGAAGAATCGATTCTGCCCTGAGATGCATAACACAAGCGACTTACAAGAAAGCCTTTGGGAAAAAATTAAATATAGTTGACGCACTTGTAGACGAGTTAATTGCGACTTACAATAAAGATGGATCTAAGAGTGAGGCCATCAAGGAAAAGGAAAGGGTAGAGAAGGAAGCCGAGGGCGCAAGGTAATATTCATATAATTGGTTGGTTTATAATGAACTTTCATTTTATAAATTTTCGAATACAAATCATTGTGTAAATTAAGGAAGATCATATGGCAAAAAAAGAAATGACTGAACGAATTGTAGAGGTTATGAAAGAACCGACACGGATCCGCAATATCGCCACTTCCAGTCATGTCCATCATGGAAAAACAACGCTTACCGACAATCTTATGGCGGGGGCCGGGATGATTGCTGAAGAAATGGCAGGAAAGGCTATGGTCACATGGTTCGACCCTGAAGAACGAAAAAGAGAGCTGACTGTTTATGGGGCAAATGTTTCTATGGTCCATGAATTTGAAGGGCATGACTATCTTATAAATTTGGTTGATACTCCAGGACACGTTGACTTTGGTGGTGATGTCACCAGGGCTATGCGAGCTGTCGATGGCACAATTGTATTGATAGACCCTGTTGAAGGTATAATGCCTCAGACAGAGACAGTTCTTCGGCAGGCACTGAGGGAATATGTAAAACCTGTATTATTCATCAACAAAGTGGACAGATTCATCCGAGAATTAAAATTGACACCAGAACAGATGATAAAAAGATTCGAGGAAGTTATTCGTGATGTCAACATTTACATTCAGAAATACGCGCCAGAAGAATACAAACAGAAATGGATAGTGAATGTAATGGACGGGTCGGTCGCTATGGGAAGCGCGGTAAAAAGATGGGCCATATCAATCCCATACATGAAAAGGACAGGAATGACATTCAAGGACATAATCGACCTTACTCTGCAGGAAAATGAAGATGAACTTGCGAAGAGAGCCCCGATGCATCAAGTTGTTCTTGATATGATTATAACGCATCTGCCAAATCCCGTGGACGCCCAGAAATATAGAATTGAGAAGATATGGAAAGGCGATTTGGATTCCGACGTTGGAAAGGATATGCTTGCATGCAATGTAGACGGAACACTGGCCATGATAATTACAAAAATGGTTCCAGATCCGCATGTTGGTTTTGTTGCAACTGGAAGGATATTCTCCGGAAAAATTTTCAAAGGCAAAGACGTGCAATTGCTGACGATGCACAAAACAGAAAAATTGCAGCAAGTAGTCGTATACAAGGGAATACAGAGAATACCTGTTGATGAGATTCCTGCAGGCAATGTTATCGGCATTGTTGGCATACCAGATGCGTTCACAGGTGAAACTATTACAGACGCGGGAAAAGTTATTGAGCCGTTTGAAGAAATCAAGCACATGTTCGAACCCGTTGTTACCAAATCAATTGAACCTAAGAACCCGATGGAACTTCCAAAGTTGGTTGATACTCTAAAAAGATTGGGGCGTGAAGACCCGACGATGATTGTTAAAATCAATCAGGAAACTGGCGAATATCTTGTTTCTGGGTTAGGCGAGTTGCATCTTGAAATTAAGGTTGAACACAAGCTGAGGGATTTGGGTATAGATGTTGAAATGTCCAAGCCTATAGTTGTTTATCGTGAGACCATATTCGAAAAATCGCCAGAAATTGAAGGCAAGTCCCCTAACAAACACAACAAATTTGAAATAATAGTCGAGCCTTTGGAGGATGGTGTGTACCAGGCGATGCTCGATGGGATACTTCAGAGCGAGGGTGAAATCAAAAAGAAAAATATAACATTGTTCCAAGATTTCAAAAAATTTGGTATGGATTACGATGAAGCTAAGAGCATAGTTATAATGCATAACAAAAGTGTTTTGCTTGATCAGACAAAAGGTATTCAGTTTCTTAATGAAGTTATTGAAATGATCAAGGATGCATTCAAGGATGTGATGGATGATGGGCCGTTGGCAAGGGAACCTTGCACCAAATTGAAAGTGAAACTGATGGATGCTGAATTGCACGAGGATCCTGTTCACAGAGGCGAAGGCCAGATACGTCCAGCGGTTAGATGGGCTATCAGGCAGGCTATGCTGGCGGCAAATGCAGGAATGCTGGAACCGAAGCAGATTATCAGAATTGACATACCGTCAGAACTGATCGGTGAAGCTATTAGGGAAGTCGAGAATAGACGAGGGCAGATTATTGACATGAAGGAAGAACGGGGTGCATCTGTTATTACTGCGAAATTACCTGTCAGTGAGATGTTCGGGTTTGATGCGACACTGAAATCTGCCACAAGCGGAAGAGGATTTTACTCTTTGATAGAGACTGCATTCGAAAGAGTGCCTAAAGAATTGTTTGAGTTGACTGTCAGAGCAATCAGAAAGAGAAAAGGATTGCCAGAGGATATACCTCAACCGGAGGTTTAGGAAATTATTTAAACCTATCTGCTATATTAGTTTAAGTAAATTTGGTGAACACATGCCAACAAAACCGCACATTAACATAATGACATCAGGACATGTAGACGCAGGGAAGTCTACTCTAGTCGGAAGACTTCTATATGACACAGGATCAATCAGGGAAGAAGAAATGAGAAAACTGAGAGAGGTTGCCACTGAACTGAAGAAGGAGACATTTGAATTCGCGTTCGTGATGGACAAGGTCAAGGAAGAGCGTGAAAGAGGGGTTACGATTGACATTATGCACAGACCATTTGAAACACAAAAATGGTATTTCACTCTTATTGATGCTCCAGGCCACAGGGATTTTGTCAAGAACATGATTACAGGCGCTTCACAGGCCGATGCTGCGATTTTTGTTGTATCTGCAAAGCCGGGTGAAGGAATACAGGAACAGACAAAAGAACATGCTTGGTTGATGAAAGTCCTCGGAATAGGCCAGATGTTGGTTGTGTTGAACAAGATGGATGCGGCAAGTTATGACCAGAAGAGATTCGAGGAATTGAAAGTCGAAGTTACGAAACTTCTGCAAGGGATTGGCTACAAGGTCGCGGAAATACCATTCATTCCGGCATCGGCATATGTTGGTGATAACGTAGCGAAGAAATCGGACAAGATGCCTTGGTATAATGGCCCTACTTTGATTGAAGCTTTGGATCAATTTATAAAAGAGCCCGATAAGCCAACTGACAAGCCATTGAGACTTCCTGTACAAGATGTTTATTCTATCACTGGCGTCGGTACCGTTCCTGTTGGAAGAGTGGAGACAGGCGTGATGAAAATTAATGATACTATTGTTTTCCAGCCTGCAGGTGTGACTGGCGAAGTCAAATCGATAGAAATCCATCACCAGCAACTGCCACAAGCCGTGCCAGGTGATAATGTAGGATTTAATGTAAGAGGTGTAGACAAGTCGCAGATAAAGAAAGGTGATGTTATCGGACATCCAAACAACCCGCCAACAGTTGTTTCTGAGTTTACAGCGCAGATTATTGTTTTGAACCATCCTACTGTGGTGACTGCCGGATATACGCCTGTATTCCATGCACACACGGCAGCGGTAGCATGCACGATTGAAGAAATAATAGCAAAGATAGATCCGAAGACGGGGCAGGTCGTCCAGGAAAAACCAGACTTCATCAAGACAGGGGATGCCGCAAGGATTAAAGTGAAGCCCTTGAAGCCTATGGTCATTGAAAAGCAATCGGAATTTCCACAATTGGCTAGGTTTGCTATCAGAGATATGGGAATGACTGTGGCTGCCGGCGTAGTTCTTGATGTGGTTAAAGCCAAATGATGTTGAACTTTGTCTAACCCATTTCTTAGTTAGTTTCTTAAGAATATAAATCTTGTTTCGCTTTTTGCAAAATCAATGGATTAGACATATACAGGGCTGGGTATCTGTTTGTTCTAGTGAGCTTGCCCTGGATACGTAATTTCTCTAGTCTGCGATAAAATGCGGATTCAGATAGGTTTACCGCAGAACAGTCTTTTGTTCTAACTACATCTCGTTTTTTTACCAAGTCTAAAATATCCGTGTCTAAGGTGTATTTCCGTATAGGGGTACTGGTAGGGGTATAGTCCTTTTTTGAAAAGTCCTCTATGTCTGCCATCTTCCATGGAATTTTGATATGTATGTCTGCATAACTGTTGCACCCTCTTGCACTTAGGAAAATAGGTATCTTACCTGGTTGTTTGACATTGAGAATATACCCTACCGTTCCATGGAACTTCCTGAAGTGTGCACCAGCTTCTTTGCATACTAGATTACTCTCGAAGGATTCGTACTGTCTACCACCAACATATTTTCTTATTGTTTTTAGGAGCTCTTTCTGACTTTTATTTGTGTCTATCGTGATTGTTCCTGTTGTATGTGAGACTGTTACCTTGCCGATTTGGGGTAAGTCATATGTGATATTCTTTGCCCTGTCGTTTTCATTCGGGTCGACTTTATCAGCATATTCTTGCCAGCTCTCGTGAAGGATGGGCAAATTGTCGCTGGGTATCTTTGATATAAACTTGAAACCGTGTTTGCTCCTCATAAAATCACTTGAGAATTTCAAATCCATGCCCGCGAACTAATCGAATATACTTCCTGCGTTTCAATTCGAAAATTATTTTCCATAGTTCAGGCTTGTGATATTTCAAAAATTTAGCCCATGTGAAAAAGACTGGATAAGTTATGAAAGGTGTGAAATCGTCCAACTCGTTCTTAACCCGTAAGAATACTGCATCGATTCCATCTTGTTGCATCTGAGATTTATAATCAGCCTTGTTTAATCTATTCATTGGTATCAATTCCTTTGCCCGCTTCAGGAACGGGCATTTTCTTTTCTTTCAGGATTTCTAAAATGACTTGCCAGGATTTTGGATACAGCTTAGTCATCAGACAACCTCATTTTTCAAAGCTTTCTGTAGAAGTACTCGCAACATGGAACTGAAACTTCTTGTTTCATTCTCTCGCAGTTGATTAACCCTTTCTACTTCCTTTTCAGCTAACAAAACCTGTTTTCTTAACATTGAGTAAGAATGTGGAAAATTTCATCTATAAAACTTTGCCCTAGGCAATATCATGTATGGGAAGTTATATCAGAAAAACCAAGAGAAACTTCACCATTGAAGGTTTACCAAGCGACATGATTATTTCAATGGGGTGGGATATACCTCAGGACAAAGGTAAGATACCAGTCGGAATACAAGCCGACCCAGACAACGGGATATTGAAAATTTCAAATCCGCAAGTCCCTCCGATTGGGATGTCGCTGTACATAGCTACGTATAATCACGAACAAGACTTGAGGAATACCCAACGTAAAAATAAAAAGAATGTTGGCAAATACTACAAGGAACGCAACAAAAGACTGAGAGAATCCATGAGTCCCGAATCGAGACATGTGTTAGATACAACTGATTGGGATGAAGTTCGAGAGGATGAAAAGAACAGTGAACATGGTAGAAAAGTAGAACAATTGCTCAAAGAAGGACATAAAGAGTATCTCAAGAAGAAGGGAAAGCTAACTTGGAAAAAGGACCTAGAGCTATCTAAATGATTTATGCTTATTTCTTTTACAAATCCTTTACACTTTATGCTTTCATCGAAAATTTCATATAGATTTGATTGGGGACGGAGGGGATGTGAACCTTTCACGAAGTGAAAGGTTCAACAAGTCCGTTTCTAGTGTACGCACAAAATTTTCTGGTCGGATAATACTTTATGGTTTACTTTTTGCCGTTTTGCTTAACATATCTTATCATTTCATAAAATGAATTTAATGCTTAGTACGAGTTTATCTTTCGCTCTCTAAATCATTCACGTCCAATATCACTTTAACCAGCAACTCTTCCGTCTATCGAATCATCTGTAGATAAATTATAGTGTTTTAGGAATAGTTCGCACTGCGATGAAGAGACATTTACTTTAATTTGATTAGTATATTCACAATGCTCTTTGTCTATATTCATCACCATCTCCTTTGATACTTGAGAGGAGCCGACTATTGCTGTGCGGTCATTATAGACAACATACGAATCAGACATAAATATTCGCAACCCTCCCTCACTTTCAGGGTATACACAACGTTGATGATTTCCCGTACTGACTGTTGTAGTTACATTTTGTTCAAAAGTATCATATCCTTCCACATTGAAAGTGAGAAATACCTTATCATCATAATTTCCCGACCATCTTAAATCAGAAATCGTCACGGAACACTGTTTGGGCACAGGCATGTTCAAATCAATAATAAATCCTTTCGCACAACTTGCAGGCTTGATTCTTAATGTTCTAATACCTGCATCCATATAGATAGTCTTAACATTTTGACTCAACCAATCTATGAATCTGATTTCATCAATGACAATACTGTTGTCTATTGTGGAAATTTCGACATCTTCATCAATGTCCAAGCCTAAGTTAGTTATGGAAATTTCATATTTGTATGGCGACCATCTTCCTGTAACGGCATCAAATTGCAACGAGGAACAAAAATCAATAGGAGAGACGTTTTTTGTTACTTTTCCCTGAGAAATGATTTCAGATTCATTCTGAATTATTTTTTGTTCTGGTACTTCAGATTCTTCTAATGGTGTGGATTCTACAATTTGTCCTGTTGTAGAAGGTTGTGTCGTGCATCCAACTAGAAAAACAACACTCAACAACAAAAATATTAAAATAGAGTTAATTAACTCACCTTTTTATCAAGTAATTTTATACCATCTTTGATAAAGCCGTCGGGACTTTTGAAAGAGTTCGATGAAGCAAAACCTACTGTAAAAACAACATTTTTCTCAACACAAATACCTTGACCCATCTTAGCTTCAAATCCGTAATCCTCCTTATAACTAAAGCAGTTGTCACTAGATAATTTAATCTCTTCGTATCCACCAACCTGAACTACGTTATCAACTAAACCATTATGATATACTATCGCATCTTCAACTGTCGAAAACTTGTAAACTGAATAACCAACTGAAATTACCCCGAAACTCCCTTCTATCTTATCTGTAGAAATACTTTTAGCCTCTTCCAAACCAGACACGGAAACGGAGGTGCTAATATCATTTACAGTGCTCATTACAAATTCCGTCGGAATCTCTTCTCTCGTTGGTAACATTTCACTTGCAGATTTCATGGTTAAAGATTGCTGTTCTGATACCCCAGTTACCTGTCCAGTTGTTTTAGAACTTTCGGTTTCACTGCCCCCAAATAAAACACCCAAAGCTACCAGAACGAAAACTATTGAAACAGAACCTATTAGGAGCTTCTTTTTCCAACCCATAATTTTAACTAAAAATTCAGATATTTAAGTTTGTTGTTAGTTGGTAATACTTTGGTCATATTCTGTTTAGAATTAGGTCTTAGAAGACTAATTTATGGTCAAGTGGGATTTGGTATCATTCGTGTCTCGAAGCAAACAGAGAAAGCAGATATTACCGTTACTTAGGGAACCCATTACTCCCAGTGTTGTAGCAAAGAAGAGCGGACTTTATTCTACACATGTATCAAGAGCTTTGAAGGAATTTAAAAAGAAGAAACTCATAGAATGTCTGACACCACATGAAAGAGTAGGTAAATTGTATAAGATAACTAAGCTTGGTTTGGAAGTTCTGAAAGAGCTTCAGAAGTTAAAGGGTTAGAGCTTTTTATTGGATGAAGAACTAATCTAGATATATGATTGACATAACGAAAGAACAAATTCTAGATTTATGTAAGAAATACGATGCTGAAGAAGACCAATGGTCTCCAAAACTAGAAGCTGAATTGGGAAATAGATTCAGAACAAATAAAAAAATGGCTAAAGAAGATTTGATTCAAGTTATCAAATGGAAATTTGCAACAAACAAACACCGATTGAAAAGAGAATTAAACTTGGTTGAAAAAGTTGATGATAATGAAATAAAAAGACTGTCTAACCTAGCTTTTACTACCGATGATGAACTCCTAAGATTGAAGTATCTTATGGAAATTAAAAGCGTCGGGCTAGCTGTAGCAAGTGCTATCTTAACATTTTATGACCCAAAAAACTACGGTGTGTTTGATATACACATATACGATGAGGTGTTTGCTACCAACCCTAAAACAAGACCGAAAGACATTACTAATCCTAACCACTACATAAAACTTCTGGAGAAACTAAGAAAAATAGCAAACAAACATAATCTCAATCTGAGGGTTGTTGAAAAAGCTTTATTCAAAAAAAATTATGATGGTGCATAACTTAACAGAAGTTACAAGAAGGGAATGGGTTAAATAGCTTTATTCTCAATTAAAAACTATGTCTATAATAGAGCGTTTGAGTAATCTTTTTGGTATTCCATTGACAATGTTAGGAACTGGTCTTGCAATTTCTTTATTCGGATTGGATAAGCTAGGTATAGTCACTCCTGTTGCAATGATTTATTTTATCATAGGAGTTTTTCTTGAAGGAGTTGCACTTATTTGGATTGTGACGATAGTCACCCACTTTTGGAAGAACAGAAACTTGGTTATTAAAAATAAAAAGGGGTATAAACCCAGTCAAAAAATCTTACAAACCGACAGTCGAAATAAGCTTTCGAGACAGCTTATAAAAAACATGGCGTTATCAATTGTAATGGGAGTAGTCATAGGTACTCTATTGCTGTATATATACATATTTCTGATTCTGTATCAAAAATCACTTATTTCACTTTATCCAATTCTAGTTTTATTTTTCTTTACAATTATCGCAATATCGGCGTTTAAGAATGAGGAATTTCGTAAGCATTGGTGGAAATATGCTGCAATATTTTTGAGTTTTATGTTAACAATTCAAGTGGTGTGGCCTATATTTTTGCCAAAAGTTTCTGTTTTAGATAACGAAATCAGGTTTGGGTCAATACGTACTATTAATAATACTCGAAGAGATTTTGTATCTAGTAGGGTTGAATTAGAAATAAAACCACCACTTATACCAATTGATAGAGATGTGACAATACCTTTATCACCTTCCAATTTAACCGATGTTTGGTATGAGAACATACAACCCTTCTTAGTATCTCACGTTAACAAGGATAAAAATTCTGCAAAGCTTTATGGTTTCGGTGATGGATGGACATATGAAAAAATCAATGTAAAACTCGGATATCGTGGCGATACATTTCCTCTTCATAATGCATGGATATCAGATATACAAAGCCCCTTTTGGAAATATGTTACTAATACTGGACGTGTACAATACATTGTCCCCATATATTTGAATAATTTAGAAAATTTTCAAGTTTGTTTTCAAGATTATGTTTTTACAATTCCCGATGATATTTATAGAAGTCAATACTCAGATTTGATAAAGGAACGGGTAACAAATTACAGTGTCTTTATCTGTGACCAAACTCTTAATGCAACGCAAATAGTATGGCAGAGATGTGGCCCTTGGATACATTCCTCAACCAATAGTTTAAACTTTTCTAATGTTTTGAATTATGAGTTTCTAAATTCGCCTCAAATAGCATTAAAAACTAATTCAGAATGTGTGGATGCCAACAGCACAAGAGATAATAGCTATTTAGTTTTTGAACCTCTCATACAATAAATCTAATTTTTTATTTCTTCCACAACCAATTGCTTACAATAAAGCTAAGTGCAAGAAATAACAAACTGTATACACGGATGTCAAAACTATTTGTGACTCCGTAAATAAGCGATGCTGTGCCAAGACCGATGCCAAAATTTTTCAGAACGAAGCTTATTTTTTGCTTGGACAGTTTCATTTAATACTTTCTCCCTCGTCTGTAACCCAATAGCAAAAAATAAAATTAGG
This sequence comes from uncultured archaeon, assembly GCA_964570195.1. Classification (GTDB taxonomy): domain Archaea; phylum Aenigmatarchaeota; class Aenigmatarchaeia; order CG10238-14; family SCSR01; genus JACOWB01. The sequence continues at coordinate 9,403 of CAZMWU010000002.1, read as the reverse complement.
TTTAATAATTTCAAAACTTTTAATCTTGTGGATGTCTGAAATATGGTTCTCACTACCTGGAATCTCTTTCAATGTAGGTGCAATTCCAAACTCACGGATTCCTAATATCACGCCATCATCATTGATTATTTGCTTTGAATACTTGAGAGAATTGTCTTCATAGATGAACTTTCCTTTTTCAAAATAGTAGTAGTTAACATTCTCACCTTCTTGATTTCCTGGCCTAAAATAGATAGACATCATATACGGTGCAGTAATTTCTGACCCATCGTTCCAAAAACTTTCGTAGCTTCCAAATGCCCCTGTTGGGAGACTCCAATCTCCTGGAACGTTCTGTTGTGTACCTATTAGTAAGTTAATTTTATCGGGTATCATCTCTTCAGCAAGTTCATGACATCTACCAGAACTCATACTTGAGATATTTAATTGCGTACATCCCGCAAGAAAAACAAGTCCAATCAAGCTTAAGATTAGATAAATCCTCATACTTTCATCTTTTTTTATTACGGCTTTTTAATAAACCTTTTATACCAAAATAAAGTAAACCTATTCCTAAAATAGGAACGCCAATAACAACTACATATGCTATAAGCGATGATGTATCAGATGACTGACTTGTTTCAATAGGTGATGTAACTTCTAAAGGCAATGCTGTTACCTCAACATCTGCTTGAGATTGTGCAAAAATATTCGGAGCAATAAAAAGTAGTGTGATAATTAAAATAGTTATATCTCTAATATCATTTTTCATATACTCACTTACTTCTCTTATGGTGTTTAGTTATACTCACTTTATGTTCTCGTTTCTTAACATAAAAGAATGAAACTACGATGAACGCTACTATACCAATACCTAGTATTATGAAGATTGTCAGACTAGATAATCCAGCTGGTACTTTCGAATATTTTGAAACGTCAACTGATAATATCAGTTTGTCATTTGAATCCAATATATCAACAGATATTGCATTTGAGAAATACGGAACTACTAAAACTACAGATTTAGTAATTTGAGTTGATTCTCCTGTAGGAATTTTTATTTGAGTACCATTTTCACTAAAAATATCCTTTGGTGGGGCTCTAATAGGTGTTGTTTCTATCAAAAATTTGAATGAATGAAGGACTTCGTTATCGAAAGAAGTGACTTTCAAAGTGAATCCGTTTTCGGGTTGATTTATTCTATCTGGAGCAGTACCTTCTATTAATCTTAGACCCTCGTTAGTTAAAGTAGTACCGTCGTATTTTAAAGTTAAAGAGTAAACTAAATTACTTTGAGCAAAAGTTGTTAATGAAAGCATTAGAATTATTAAAATGATTGTGGCTAGCGATTTTTTCATTAGTTCACCTGTATTTATTTAATATTTGTAAAAGTGCCAATTTATTTACCTCTCCATAATCATCTTTTAGTATCCAATAATCTCTCATAATCGAGTTGAAAGTTGGTCTTATATTATTTTCAACATAACTACAACCAGAAAAAATCCCTGTATTCGAAACGCTTCCCCACCATTTTTGAGCAGTAGAAGTGTCTGGAGCACAATTAGGGTATGTTGCTCTATCGCCCAATTGCGGTTCGACATATTCGTCGGCCAACTTTCCAAATGAGTGTCCAAATTCATGTAATAAAAGTCTGCCTTCGTCAGTATCAATTTTATTTTCAACTGATACAAACGCCTCACCTGAAAAGAATGCAAAAGAACGGAAATCTTTCTTAGATAATATAACTTGGTAATCTGCCGATGTACATTCTGCTGAAATTTCTAAAGACTTTTCAATATCTGGAATATTTCCAAGTACAGTGTTAGAACTATCAGCTGGTATATTCCCACCTTTTATTATCCAAACGTTAAATTTGTTTTTGTTTGATTTGAATGGTTCAACAGACATCATGCCATTATAACCGTTATTCCCATCATAATCCACAAGCTTAGCAACATCGTCCTTTAATACTTGGTTATCAGAATAACCATCTCCAACAAACGAGACATCTATTTTTGAACTCGAATCTCCATTATCAATTATTTTCAAACAAGAACTCTTTTGTACGCATGCATGAATATCCAAATTACAGTAAGCAAACTCTCCACATTGTGCATCTGAAATACACTCGTATTTAGAAGTCTCTTCTGAGCATATATATCCACCCTTACCGTCAGATACTACACCTTTCTTGCATGTCTTTACAATTTCTATACCTGTTCCAAACTGATTGCATTTTTTGATGATATTGCCATCGGCGATGACTTTGTTTGGAACACATAGCTTTGGAGTTGTCAATTCTAAAGTTAGTGGATACAAATCTTCTTGAGAAGGCTCATTAACATCATAAACTTTTACAGAACATGATTTTGTAAGAGTTTGTGCTTCATCCCCTCCACTCACAGAAATTGTTATGCTATCAACCTCTCCAGCTTGTAAGGTTTTTCTCGCACTTTGAGTAGTTGTTGTTTGTACAAATGGGTCGCAATTTACTAACATTGCAGAAAATGTACCACCAACCTCCCCCACGTTCTCTATTTGGATGCTGATGGTTCCAGGCTCACCGCTGGCAAATTTCTCAGCTTGCACACCAAGTATCTTAGGTTGACCTGAAGGAATTACAAGACCTATCCAGTCAGCTCTTACTTTGAGTACAATATTAGGTGAAGTCAGACTTCTTTTCAGTGTTAAAGTAACCTTTCCTGTATTATCGTCCTTTGTAAACGGTGTTGACGTAAATGACGTATCTTCACCCAAGAGTGTAGCGGTAGCATTATTAACTGGTGTTACTGCATCTATTATTTCTTTATCGGCTTTTGTTACATCGGAACTTCTCTCGTAAGTAGTTTTGGCTGTATTGAGTTTCTGGTCAGTAACGTCTACTTTTGGAAAGTAAGCTTCATAAGTTGATTTTCTTGCTATTTGCCATTTGCCAATATCGTTTCTTTTTATAGCAACGAAATTATCTTGGTTTGGTGCTGGGTCCCCAGTAACTAAAGAACCGCTCCAAGTAGCTACAGCGACACTATCAAAGCTAACTGAACTGCCGTCACAACCGCTTACTGAACCAGAACAGATAGTTTTCTCTTTCGTGTCTGTACCAACAGATAGTTTAATTTTTGCATTGAAACCAATAGTTGGATTATTGTAAACGCCTTTTATTCCAACCTGTTCTTTAGTTATACAGTACCTTTTTGTCCCGTAGCTGAAAAGGGTTCTGCCTAAAAGTATATCCCAATTAGCTCCAGTAGGACATGGTGAAGGGTTTCCTGTTGTAACACCTAAGAAGTTAGGGGCGTCTGTGAATGTTTGACCCTTATATTTGTAAATTCCTATACCTTCATTTTGAATTTCATAAAATATTTGTTCGTCTACAGTACTGGCTTCGATGAGAAGAGATTTGTTCGTATATAATTTATTACCCATAAAACTTTTGACTGTTTCTGGAGAAATAGTTCCTGTTATAGCTTGACCGCCACCAGTCAACTGTGTATTAACTATCCAATAGACTTGGATAGGGTCGGTATTTTTTGTTACAACTGATGAAGTAGAAACAGATGTTACTGTAAACCCCTGACCTTGTGCAATTGCTAAAGAGGATAAAAATAAGAATAAAACAATTGCAATCGAAGGCACACCCAAGATTTTTAACATTTCATCTAAATAAGACTAAATTTACCTCATATAAAAGCTTAATCACAAGTTCTCTCAACTTTCGGTGACGAATAAGGTCTGGTAATTTCTCTCCTTCACAAATTGTCTAAATGCTTTCTTGAAATAAGAAAACCGAAAGCTTTTAAACCGTGCCCTAACAGTTATTAGATAAGGATATAATATGATATTTGACATAGAGAGAATAAGAACCATATCTAACAAGTATTTCACTATTATGGAACATCTTGGAATTTTTACTAACTTTGAAAAGCGAATTGTGTTGGACCACTTAGAAAGATTGGAAATTGAAAGAGGATGGGATATACCAGAAAAAGCTATAATAACTATTGTCAATCAAGTTCAATAAATTCCTTTTCCAAATTCAACTTGCTAATTATTTCCTTTACCTTTTCTCTAAACCACTCATCATTCTTCAATTCTTCCAAAATTTTTGCTACAGCTATATCCTTCTCTTTCCATGCTACGGACAAGTCCAATAAGTTATTACACTTTTTGCAGAAATGCGAGAGTATTGTGTTGACCTCCCCACAGTTGGCACATATTCTAGAGTCTACTGGAATCATTTTCTCTACGTTTTTTGCATCAATTTCATTGGACTCGAGAATTGCATTGTCTACATCTTGGTCATTAAAATGAGTGTAAATTTCTACCATCCTTGAATGATTAGACCATCCCATATACCTTTTCACTATAGCTTCTGGAATGCCTTTATGGATTAATAGCATTGTCGCCTTTTTATGCCGAAAATTATGAGGATTTACTGGTCTTCCTACATATCGACCACGTGGTTTGCTACCTAATCCACCATTCCCACCTATCCACTTACCTAAACCGCATTTTACAGCTAATCTTTTCAAAAGAATTTCAACACCAACATAAGTCAAGCACTTGTTTTTCGAGTTGTTACTCAAAGAAACCCATACTGGTCCTTCTGGGTCTTCTTTAGAGGGATGCTCATCTAACCACTTCAAAAGTTCTTTAGTGTGGTTTCCAAGTCTTACCTGACGTCTTCCTGTCTTACCTTCTGGAATATGTAATAGAACACCTTTGTTATCGAATTTTATGTTCTTGATTTTCAGAGCAAGTAGTTCTCCTATCCTGCAACCGCTTTCAGCCAACATATAAACTAGAGCTCTGTCTCTAGAGTTCAGGGTAACATTCGCTAAAGCGTCTACCTCACTGTCTGCAAGCATATCCTCTGGGGCTATCTTACTTTCTGTGTCAACCTTGTAATCCAACTTTATCCACGATACTTCTGGTGGAAAATCAGATGTCTGCCTCAGCCATTTGTAAAATCTTCTTATTTCAGCTTTCAGCATTTTCTTAGTTTTACCACTCTGATATCTCTTTTCTACATCTCCAACAATACGAACAATGTCATCGTATGTAGCCTCCTCGAATGGCTTCCCTAACATCTCTCCTGTTGTCATTAGTGCCCAGATAATATTCCTTTTTGTAGCTGGAGACCTGCCTTGAGCATTAATCAAATCTAAGAATTTGAATATCTTATCCTTCTGTAACTGATTTATTTTGGTAGTGTTTTGAAGCTTCCTCAAATCAGTTTCTAACTTCTTTATCTGATACTCGCTAACCATGTTATCTAACTCCTTTGGATTGATATTAAGTGTCAAAAGGTTAGACAACTTTTAAACATCTGAATTGCTCTATGTGGTCAAAGCTAAGTAACTAGTTCTTTCCTCAGTAAACCTTTTTAAAGTAATCATCTAATTAAGAGAGTATGCAAATAGCGAGAATAAAACTGAGCGGGAAGAATCCGGAGGAATTGGACGGCGTATCAAATGAGATTAGAGAGATTGCCAAGAAATTTGGAATAGATTATCATGGTCCCATACCATTGCCGACAAAGAAAATGAAGATTACAACTTTGAAGACACCTTCTGGGGACGGAACTGGTCACGGAAACGCGACTTGGGAAAAATGGGAAATGCGTATCCATAAGAGGGTACTGGATGTCCAAGCCGACGACAGGGCGCTTAGGCAAATAATGCGAGTGAACATCCCGACAGATATCAGGATTGAAATCAAGCTACTTGGATAATGTTATCTTTTATATCGTGCAATAAATTTCATGGTGAAAAATGTCATTGTAGTTTCTGGTCCTCCTGGGGCTGGGAGTTCTACTATTGCTAAAACGCTGGCGAAAAAACTGAAATTAAGATATTTTTCTGTCGGCAAAATCCAGAAAAGTTTTGGCAGTTCGAGAAAAGAAGGCGAATCATCATTGCAGGTATGGAGAAAGAAGTATGGCACAACAAAAGAATTTCATGAAAAAATTTTGGATAGGCCTCAAATAGAGGAAGCGAAAAAAGGCAATGTGGTTATTAATGGCAAACTCAGCATACATTTTTTGAAGAACATGAGCGACAAAAAAATATGGCTTGATGTACCTTTGGAAATTAGGGCGCAACGGTCTGCCCAACGTGATAACATATCAGTTGGCCAAGCTAGGGAAGAAATTGAAAGACGTGAAGAAATTGAAAGACGTGAATTCAAGAGATTGTATGGTTTCGACTATTTCGAACAGGAAAAAGATGCCGACTTGGTTGTAGATAGCTCTGACCTGACAATAACCCAGACAGTCAATAAAATTTTGACTTTCATCAAGAACAGATAAGCTTTTAATTTCCAATCGTGAATCTTGAAGGAGAACTGTATGCTGTTTTTAGGTCACATTGGAATTACCGCATTCGTTTCTTCTATGATTTATTTATCGGCTTTGGGCGGCATAATAGGCGTTTTGTTGCCTGATATCATTGACAAGGGGTTATTTATTTTGGGACATGCTCCATGCTCGAGATTTATAGCGCATTCCATATTTTTCTTTCCTGTAGCTGGAGTTGTCACTTATGCGATAACAAGAAACAAAAAACTGGCTTTGGCTGTTGCATTAGGGGCATTTTTGCATTTGCTGCAGGACATGCATGACAATGTGCCGTTTCTTTACCCGTTGAAAGATTACGCGTTCTTCGACACGTGTAAGCAGATTGAGATAACATTCACAAAATTTGTCATAGTAACCGAACTAATAGGTGGTTCGCTGTTTATATTTGTATTCAGATTTAGCAGAAGATTTATAGAATTCAGAAGATCCATATGGAAATTTATAAATAATCTCACAAGATGATTGCATGAACCCCGTGGATGATATTTTGAAAGGTTATGAAGTTAAGAAAGGTGAAATCAGAAAAAGGCTAAGCGAATTCAAGGATGTATTAAATCAGTCTGATGAGAAAGTGTTCGGTGAACTTGCATTCTGTCTGATGACGCCACAGTCGAAAGCAACTACAGCATGGAATGCCATCCAATCTCTGGAAAGAAAGAATCTCCTTTTGAACGGTACAGTGGAACAAGTAAGACCATTTCTCCAAGCTGTAAGATTTGCTGATAATAAGAGCAAGTATTTGGTTGCGGCAAGAAAGCTGTTTAGTGGAGATGGTAGAATATCAATCAAAGATAAATTATCGGAAACTAAAAATGATCCTGTTTTGTTGCGAGACTGGCTACTGGATAATGTAAAAGGATTAGGAATGAAAGAAACGTCACATTTTATAAGAAATATTGGACTAACTAAAAACCAATTGGCAATACTTGATGTCCACATCTTGAAAAACCTGAAAGAATTTGGCGTGATTGATGAGATACCTAAATCACTTACTAAAAAGAGATATCTGGAAATAGAAGCTAGGATGAAAAAATTTGCTGATAGATTAGGAATTATGCTAGATGAATTGGATTTATTGTTGTGGTCGAAAGAAACAGGAGTTATTTTTAAATAGCTTAAATTTAATTTATTTTCAGGTCGGTCATGGGAAATTTTGCTAAATTTGAACATGATAAGGTCTATGTACCCATTCGTACTAATCGAGATCTGGAAAAGTTTGGGGAGTGGCAGGAAAGATATTTAAATGATATTCATCTTCATGTACATATTGTTCCCTATACGGATGATTTACTAGTAATGGGAAACGGTCGTCATAATATGAGGAGAGTGGCTTCTCAAATTGGATCTGTATTAGCTTCAAGCTATAACGAAAAACCCTTAAGAAGAGAGAAGAAGATATAGAATTTATGGCAGCTGGAGAAAAAAGGCGTAGAAGAAAGAAAACTAAGAAACAACGAATGCGAAGAAGAAAGAGAGAGCGAAGAAGGCATCACTAATCATTTCCTGATCTTACTACTCCTGTATTTTGTCAATACCAATCTGATCCAAGTTTTATTACCCATAATTTCACCGATAACTACCATTTTGAGGGATAGAGAAGGGGATTATTTTGATTGAAGGAAACCTCCAAGGGGATTGTCTACTATCCTATCTCAAGGAGTTCATCATGAATGCAGAATTGTTAAGCAAGGGTCATCCGAAATAATTGAGAAAAGGAATCATCCCCAATCAACATTTAATTGATTGATAGGTTACCTTAGTAAATAGTGATACAAGATTATTGCATGCTAAGGTATGGGATGACATTGATACTAAATATTAATTGGTTTGTGTATTTAAAAGCTTTATGACGTTAACTTCCTTTTTATTGCATCTACCAGCTCGGAAAACTCATTTGTCATAAAATGACCTCTGCCGATATATTCGTGATAATCTGGATTTATGTGGTCTCTAACATAACGTGCTTCATCTATCGGTATATAAGGGTCGTTGATTGCTGCAAACTCAACAATCCATTTTGCGTTTTGTTTAATTTTTTCCCATTGCCATGGGTCATCATAATAGCCACTAACCTTTTCCTTTTCGTCACCGAGATCAGTATAGCATACTCCGATTATTGCAGCGCCCTCTATTTTATGAGTTTCCAAATATCTCAGAATAGCTACTGCACCAGAAGAATGCCCAATCAAAATAGTCTGTTCATCACCATGTATCTGCTCTTCTATAAATGGAAGCCAAAATTCTTTGCGAGCTAAATCAGGATCGGGCATATTTTTTGCTATAACCTCAACACCCAGCTTCTCTAATTCCATTTTCACATAAGGATACCAAAACTGGGATATATCTGCATTTCCATTTCCTGGTATAATCATAGCTCGCATAAAAGTTATTGTGTGTAAAGAAATTTATCTCTCCCAGTCAGCATAACCGTGTATTTCAACTCGCCGTCTTCTGCGACTATACGTTTCCTCCTTCTTGCGTATGTACAATCCATATAGAATTCCGATGAAAAGCCCTGCCAGATGTGCGCCACGAGCTATACCGCTTGGATAAAACAACCCTAAGAATTCGGATATGCCCCAGAAGAATACCGCGAATATCATTGGCATCGGAAAGAATCCGCCTATGAACACCATAGTACCCGGCATTAACATCGCCAATGTCCCCATTATACCGTAGATAGACCCACTCATACCAATTGCCGGAATCAAAGGATTACTCGATGTTAACAAGTATCCAATGCTGCCTATTATACCCGAAACAAAAAATATTGTCAAGTAATTTCTAGGTCCAATTTTGCTTTCAAGTGTAAGCCCGAACATCAACAAAGCGAACATGTTGAAGAACAAGTGGGCCAAGTCGGCGTGCATGAATATCGACGTTATGAATGTCCATGGCATTTCCAATGCGAGCGCAGGTGTGAATGCAAACAATCTCCAGTCGAATAATCCTGTAAACTGCAGAAAAAATACTATTACGGCAATTATGAAAAACGTCAGGGTCCAGTTCAATCGCATAAGATATGATTTAAACTTTGTTTTATAAATGATGAAACATGGAAAAGGA
>CAZMWU010000001.1:0-72015 GCA_964570195.1 uncultured archaeon | reverse complement strand
CTGATACAGGCGCAGGTTGTACAGGAGGGAGTATTGGAGCGAATCTTATAGATGGTAATGATTTTATACCTTCAACTCCGTCTTCTATAGACGCAACTGCAACACCACCCAAGTCTACAGGATATTCTGGTGGACAACTAAGACCGACCCATTGTCTACATTCACCATCTTCTGTAATCTCCACACAGGGTGCACATTTAGTATCACTAGGCACATTCAATTTAGAGGCTAAAAGTTTGGGATTTGGTACTGAATCACCAACTTCTACTGGCGCATCTGGAACGCCCATTTCGTTATAGGGGCACATCCAAGCAATACAAGAACAACTATCAGAATCCGGTTCTGGGGAGAGAGAAGTACATGTAGCCGCTTCAAATTCTGACTCATCATCGACATCTAGTTTTAGGTCTTTTATTGTCAATGAAACTTTTATACCATCGGTATCAAGTGAGTTGTCCAAATCGCTAATTTCACTTTCGGTCTTTCCCTTGAATTTATCCATCGCGTTCGGACAAGTGGTGTCGAGCATGAATTTCTTTGTCGGTTCTGTGCCACATTCTTGGAAATTACTAATCGCTTTGCAATCTTTTGTTGCTCCAGGATAGGCGACACTATTCATTTTCTGGTTTGCATTTTCAATTGAAGAAGAAACAGGATCCTTATTGACAAAATTTTCTTCACCGATGTCAATTAATTTCCCTAAAAGTATTTTGACTGTTTTCAACAGAGTTATATCGTCCGTGAGTTCTAACTTCTCATTTGCGAATTTCATTTTGTCGGTAGCAGGTAGATGGACAATTGTCAAATCGTCAAAAATTTTGACAGATGTGTAATATTGTATGCCAAGATAACAAAGTTCTTCCTCTTCTTCGCTAAAATCGCATATGCATGTTTTTTCCTCTTTTGAATAAGTGTAACTTGCAGGGCAGTTCTCATTGCCCCCGCCTAGATATTTCGGTATAGTCAACTCTGAACTAAACTTGTCTTTAATGGAACCTAGATATTGTCCGAACTTTTCAAATATTGTGTCTTTCAGCTCGGATTCAAATTTTACTGAAGGTGTCGGAAAACAATTATTTCCAAAGGCTTTCCAGTATGGCAATTCCATCTGGTAACCCTCTATCAGCTTTGAGTCGCATTCACCGTTGTAATCCCCGTATCCGCCATATTTTGCAAGTGTGTATGCTTCCTGGTAAATAGAGTCTATTGCGGATTGATGGATGGCCTTTTTAATCAGTTCCATTTGGTTTATCGATTCGACTATGTTTCTCTCGTTAACACCCTTTGTTAAGGCATGGGATTGGTTTACAAGAGCAAGTGACGTAACTCCAATAACAACCAACACTCCTACTACCGCAGTTACTGCTGCGTTAACTACCGATTTCATCCTACATCAATCCTCAACAATTTTACACGTGATTTAGAATCAGGGCTATAGGGAAGTGTAATTATTGTAGTGAAAGTGTATTTTTTGTTGCAACTGCCGCTCTCGACTATAGGAGCGAACTCGTTTCCGTCGCCGACTTGGATGGTATAACACTTGGATTCTACAAGTTTGTTAATATCATCTTTTAAAAATTCTAAATTCTCGGGGTTGTCGATATTGTTCGCGATTATTTCGTATAAATGATTGCCATTATAGGTAGACGACAGCAATGCAAGTAAAGTATACTGTGTCTTTTCATATTCGAAGGTATATACAATTTCTTTGTCGAGTGTCATTTTAATTATGGTGGGGGGAAGTATTATAGACAATGGAATAATTATTATTGCTATTGTTCCCATCAAAGGTATGTCAAGTATGGATTGCGATTTCATTCGACCACCAGAACTTTTAGTACGCCCTTGTTAATCCTGCCGTCTGAATATCTGAGTGAGACAGGAAAAACTAAATTAAGATGCGAATATCTGTGTAAATTACAATTGTCTAATTCTAAAACTTCGGCTGTATAAGAGCCAGCCTTGAACAAGTCGGGATAATTTATGGTTACTCTATTTTGGAAACATGAAATTATATTGGTAACTTGTGACTCTGAACCAGTCAACCTGTGTGTACCGGTGAACCACCCATTATCGTTTTCTATATCAACAACTATCACCAATGCGAAAGTCTCTGGATAAGTCGGTAGTTTGCAATTGCTTAGATTTGGCTTGCATGTGTACAAGGCTGAATCAGAATCGCTTTCATAAAAAATATTTTCGAAATTTGTTGTATCGAACATCCCATGATAAGAACCGTAAGAATCAGAATAAATTAAATCCGGATTGTCCAAAAAGGAATTTGCTAAAATAATCGCCTTGTTTTCAAATTCCTTGGCTTGCACTTCTGGAGCTATTTTAGTTGCTTGACCAAGAGGAATCGCTGGTAAAAGGATTCCTGCAAGAAGCACAGCAATGGTAACTGAGAATAATATCTCTGCCGATTGTTGCCCTTTTTTCATATCATTCAACCTTTATGATACTAGTTTTTGTTATCAGGAGTGACTTTACATTTTCTGACTCGAATTCCACATTCGAAAATGTCTTTGACACCGCCCAATCGTTTTCAGTGCTGATATTTACATAACCGTTTTTAATCGAAATGGTGTAAGAAACTTCATCGGATAGTTTATGGGTAATTTTGATGTCCCCTGGCACTGATGCTGTGCGAGTTAACAAATCTGCTATCTCTGCCGATTTTGCTATGACAGAATCTTTCGACAAAACCAATCTTATATCTTTTACCATGTCAGGGACTTGGGCAAACATTATTACGCTCACAAGTCCCACACCTACAATGGTAAGGGCGTTTGTGGCGGCGGAGCCTTTCAACATAAGATTATTTTGTTTTCTGATAAATTATTAGCATCTCATAGCAGAGTATATCTTCTTACAGTCGTTACAACTAGGTTTGGTTATTTGAAAGTCCGCGCTCTCACAATTCTTAGGCTCCCTTTCTCCCCACCAGTCAGGCTCCTTTCCTGCTACAGACCATTCACTGCAATAGCTCCTTTGCTTCACTACACATGTAGCTTGAGTGGTAACTATTTTAGTTCCTTTAATCCAGCCGAAGAAAATAGCGGTTATGAAGAAAAATAGAATGGCGATGACGCCCACCAGGAAAACAGCTTGCGTTGCAACGGCTTTGGACATATAATAGATTTAGAAAATATAGAAATTAAGCACCAGCCACTGTACAGGAAGACCTGTATATGGCTTTAGTGGCATCGTCCATGTCGGTTTTACCTGTCACTTGCTTCATGCAAACATTATCATCTGCGTGCTTAAAAACACCATTATCAGCAGGGTTATCTGCTAAATATCCACCAGCCGCCCAGCTCTGGCAGGTTTGTAGAAAATCTGTCCTGCATTGTTGAGATGCGGCTCCGCCGCCGAACTGACCTCCGGAAACAAATAACCAATAACCTACTAACCCGATGACACCAACACCAAGAAGAATAGCTATGATATAAGGAACCGCGACAGCTTTCATTAATTTCACTTAACTTTATATTTGTTTTGGCGAGTATTTAAATATCTAATTTGTTGATTATTCTTTTAACCGTCTTCTTAGTTGTTCGATTGTATCCAACCCTATTTCTCCCCATGTCTGCAGCATGCTCCTTATGCCAGTACCCGACCTAATTTTCTCTTCAAATCTATCGAGTTCAGGTTGTTTATCCATTACATAAGAGTTCACTGCATTATTTAATCTCCTTACGTTTTCACCGGTTTCAAATCCTCCGGATAACTTTAAATCGCCTCTCTCGTCAGGCCTTAATCTGACTGTTACATAACTGTTTCCTGGCATCAATGCTATATCCCGTGTTAGAAGGAGGGCTGCCGGCTGATCGATTGCCCATGGCACAACATTGTTCAAGTATGCTGTTAAAAGATATGCTGCAAGGGGTTCCACGCCAACCCTGACATTCAATTCACCCCGTTCCGCACTAACATCTGATAGATATTCCCAAAGAGGTCGTGCCAAATCTGTTTCTAGGTCGACTACATAAAGATCCTCCCCCGCTTCCCTAAGAGCCAAATCGATAATATGGCGGTCTGACGTCCTTAGAACCTGCTCTGCGACCTCAATAGCTTGCTCGGGATTTGGAGAAAGCAATGAAGTTAGAATTTCTCCTTTGTTAATTTCTAGTCTACCTGCAAAAGTTGCAGCTTGCGTATAAGCATTAGATCCTATCCTATCTATAAGAGAACGTTGTGATGATTTGAGTATCTCAGATAATTGAGAAGATGTTGTTATCAGCCCCTGCTCAATCTCGCGGGAAATTTCAGGATAGTTGGGGTTATTGATTAAAAAATCTGTAGCCAGTGCTACTTTTATGTTTTCAGGTGCGTTATACTCATCTCGCGTCAGGCTCAGAAAACCTCCTGGATGTGGGTTTGGAACCCATTCAGTTCTTAAAATGTTTAGTGTTTTGGGGTCGTATGTAAGTCCTCTGTTGATTTTAACACCAAACTCTGGTGCAGGTATCCACCAAGCAGAAAATATATCAGGGATGTTGTTTCCGTCTGCATCCTCTATTAATGTAATGCCTGCTGCATAAGTGGGGTGGTTTTGAAAATCTCCTTTTTCATTTCGTCGAAAAATATGCAATAATCTTGGGTGAATCCATGGATTAGAATCCATGTCCCTTTCTTGAACAATAATTTCTGGACTATTGTCGCCAGTTACATCCGTTGTATTTATTATTGCCCCAACATATCCACTGCCATACTCTCCCCTGCTAAAAGGTACGGAAACCACCTTCCCATTTCGTCCGATTAATAATAAGGGGCTTCTACTCTCACCTAACTGTCCAATTATGCTAACAACGGCTACATCTTCAGGACGCCCCAACCCCAAATCTCCTGTAATCACATCTTCTATTTTTACAGAAATTTTATCAGGTTCGTCGCCTCGTTTCACTATCTTTCTAATATACGGAACATTTCTGGGGTCGCCGTATGCCATCGTCCATATTTCAGGAGGTACGTGAATCACAGTTGTGATTGGGTTTATTGTTATTGTTTGCCCTGGCAATAACACTCCTGAATTCTTATCTTTTGTCATAGCCAGAGGAGATGACCCAGAATACCTGCGTGCGATTGATGTAAATTTTTCTTCCTTAGTTGATGTATAGCTAACTGGTGAGGTTATAGGATATGCTTCTTTTTCTGTGAAAGGTAGTGCTTCCCACAGTTCTCTACCATATTCTCGGGCTGTTGATGGTGTATCTCTTAAGAATTGGTAAACTCTTGAATGATTAGGTAGTGAATAACCTACTATTCCTGTGCCAAGCGCTAAAGCCAATGCCAAATGCAGGGGTATCCTAGGCATTCTCATTTATTTCACAGATTATTTTTTCCAATAGAAAACTGCACCACCTAACTTGCTGTCACATGTATATGTGCCATCTGGGGTTGGAACTTCTCCTTCGATGTTTTGTTTACAGGTATGCCAGTACCCGTCATTGCCACAGATGATGCCATATTTAACTTTGCTGCCAATAAATCTTTTACTTTCAAATATGCTTTTTCCTTCGACTTCTCTATAATTTAGCAAATTGCATTCACTTGGATCATCTTCTGCACATCTATCGGATATTAATATATCGTCAGAGAATTCGAAATTTTTTATCACCGTGTGATCGCTGTCACATGGTGGACTCTTTTGCCAATCACCAAAGGGACCTGGAAGAACCTGACCGGCACAGTTAACAACACTAAAGGGACCTATACAATCGTAAGATGGAGCTGCAGCTTTTTTACATTTATCGCAACTGGGATTTTCGTCTCTCACCTGATCAGAAATACAGCCATATCCCTTGTCGACTAATTTTTTATAATCCCAGTTTTTGTCAGAGAGGCATTGTCCCAAAAATTGGCAGGGCTTGTCATCATCTTGAATCATTGTGCCGGATTTGATGTAGTAGACATAAGATTTGTCGGCTCCACCAGCAATACCAAAAGATGATTTTTCTTCCTCGGTTACTAACAATACACAATTTCCAAGGACAAGCGGATTTTTTACTTTATCTGATTCGATTTGAAAATATAGGCTATAATAAGAGCTACTACCCTCTTCATCTGTATGGTGTTTCCGCATTTCGTTATCGGATAATAAATGGAACGAAAATACATCTTTAAGTTTTGCATCCACATCCATTCTAACATGCAAGGCCTTGCCTGTTTCTGGCACATCGATGCCCTCAAACTTCTTTTCTAGCCATCCGAAAGGGTCAATCCCTAGAGCTTTCACCAGAAAGGCAATACCGACAACAAGAACAGCTATCATAATGAAAATCTTTCCCACACCTTCAATAGCCATGGCTTTGGACATTGATTGTAATTAGGTTAAAAGACGATAAATAACTTGATTACTAGCATGCAGTTGCCGAGTATGCGGCACCCGCTATCCCAGCCCCAACAGCAATCCCAGCTCCTATTTTAGCACCTAAGACACAAGCAGAGAGAGATATTCCCCCTGTAAAGAAAGCACCTACCACCCCTGCCGCACATATACCTCCGCCTACAGCCAAACCGAGTGCACCTCCCGAAATACCTCCTTTGACAGGACTACCTGCTATTCCACAGTAAGCATTTTTAGCTGTTGTGCCTAGAAGAAGTCCAAGGGAAAATCCGGATACCTTTTCAGTAAAAGACCAGACAACAATCAGACCAAGTATCATGAATATAACCCCGATTAAAATTTGCAATGCCATTCCGATTGCTTTTCTCATTTAACCAACATTCCTTTCTGCACTATGGTAAAAGCCGCCATTATAATAATTAAAACCATGATCAGCGTGACAATAAACCATAAAGAAACAGAAATAACAGCTTTCCTCATAATCTAATTTTGATTTTCAGATTATTAACTTCTCTATTGAAATAACCGAGGTGAATAAAAAGTATGTGGATAACAAAGTTATGAAATACACGATACAACTGTAAGTGAGATGTTTTGATATCGTCAACCTTTTCATTAAACCCTCGTCACCGTTTGTAATTGTGCTCAGTGTAATCGCGATAATGGTCACAATCTCAACAATATATACGCCAACAATTAATTGAAAACCGTGAATTGGTATGATCGCACTTAAATTGACTATTGACGATATGACTCCTGTACCTATATCACCAGCAGGGCCTAGAGCCGAACCTACCTCTGAATAAACGGAAGTTAAAGTCTCCCCCAGATTAACTAAAAGCCTCGTCATTATAACAGCAATAGTGACTACAACGCCTGCACTCAAAGGAGCAAGGAGAATACTCTGTATATTCATTGTTGATGTCACTTCTTCCAACATATTTTTTAAATCTTCTTCTACCTCATGCATATCTTTCAGGTATTTGGAGATGATTATCATTGATTTGGATGCGCTTTGCATTCCTTTTTTTGAAGTCTCGACTATTACATGCATCGCAGATTCGACTATATTAGACGGATAATAATTTATTGCGCCGTATGTCTTGTCGAAGACAGCATTTTCGAATGTCAAACCAAATGTTTCTATATTGTATAATATTTTATCGAAGAATTGCGCAATTTTCAGATTCTTAATGTCTTCTTTAACTCTTCTTAAAGCTGTTTCTAATGGTGTTCCTCGCAGTATCATGCTACCCAACTGAAATAATGTCTCAGCGAATTCGCTTTCTATGCTTGCAATTTCTTTTCTTATTTTCAGCTTCCTTTTGACAGACAGTGCAGAATAAGTAGCAATCCCGATAAACAAACCTAATGTGATTAACATCGAGTATACAAGTAGACCGAAACTAAAAAGGTCCTTTTTTCCTATTATATTAACCAAGCCTATTGCAATCAACGGCAAGGAAACTAACAGTGGTATAGTATATGGTTTTTCATAAAATTTGACAGTAGAAAAATCGGGATGTTTACTCAAATCTGGCTGATGTAAACTGTAGGGTCTTTTTTCCAGATAACTATTCATGAAAAGGAAGACTATTAGAGGAAGAAAGAAATCATAACCCACTACAAGAAAAATAGGCTGGATTAATTCCGGCAAGAATAGACTGATTATTGGAAAGAAAACCAAGCCTATTATAGGCAAGAGAATCCCTAGGGCGTTTAAAATTGTGACCGGTTCTTTTAGCTGGCGCGAGTATAATCGCATTCTTTCTTTAGTGCCATCTAACATAACAGAGACTGCTTCATCCAAAAATCTTTCTCGTTTTTCTTGAGATTCTGCACCGGAATTTTTAATAAGATACAACGACTCTGCGAACTCTTTATTGTCTTTTTTCCATTTTACAATAAAGGAATCTAAAGCATCCTCAATTTTATCATATTTCCTAGTGTACACATCCCACAATAATTCACGCAAATCTACTGACAGTGACCCCTTCAAATTATTTGAAGCAAATTTAATCGCATTTTCCAAATTAGGTGATATATGCATTGAGATGCTCATGTAGATTGTTGCAAGTACCATTTCTGATGATGCATTGATTCTGAATACAGTTGCGTGGTGATTGGGATAGACAACAAAAAAGTAAAATGTTATTAAAGACAGGATAGATGAGAGGATAAGTGAAGAGGAAGTGAACGAATTCAATATTACTAATGCTATTAGAGAAACGATGAAAATTAACAATGTTGTTATAAGCGAGAGGGAAAATGCACCTTTTGGTGTTATCTTGAGGTGTGAGAATTCAATTGATTCTTTATATTTTTCTTTGAGACCTTTAAATGGTGGTGACAGTGGTAGAATTTTTTCTGATAACCGGCATGATCTTTCGTAGAAAGTGAGTTTCTTGGCTAACTGTTCCTCTCTAAGGAATTTCTCATACTCGCGGGAAATTATTGGCATTAGTTAGAATTTAGCGTGCGGAGAGATTAAGATTATACTTATTTCTTTAATTCATTCCGAGGATTCTTAAGGAGTGGATTGGGCACAGGATCCACCTTGACTATTTGTAGATTTCCAACTCGGAACTATGCTTGAGCAAAAATTGTAGCATGATCCGGCTTTTGACCATTCGTCATTGCCGCAGACTTGTTTAAATTTATTCCAAACGTCAGTAACTTGTGTGGTACAGTATTCGACCTTTCTTGCTGTGCACTCTGCCTCTGTCCCGATGCTGCTACCTTTACCTGCAGAAGAAATAAACCAGTAAGCTAGAACTGCGACTACCACGACTCCGATAATCAGGGCTATGACATAAGGTATGGCAACTGCTTTTCTCATAATTATTATTTGATTTCTATAACTAAAGATTTATGAAATATCTTCAAATGCTCAAGTACAAATGCCTAGGGACTTACAATTATCTATCTTGAAATCACTGGGTTTAGTACATTT
The DNA here is from genome assembly GCA_964570195.1 of uncultured archaeon. Lineage (GTDB taxonomy): Archaea > Aenigmatarchaeota > Aenigmatarchaeia > CG10238-14 > SCSR01 > JACOWB01. Next base: position 62,713 of record CAZMWU010000001.1, on the reverse strand, counting down.
ATTTCCCCAATCAAAAGAAGATGGTTGGCCATCGCTACACTTCTTCCCTTGGGCATCCCATGCTAAGCAGTATGAAAATATCTTTCCTTGGCATTCTGCACTAGCTCCTTGGGCTGTTGTTTTACCAGCTTGATTAATAAGCCAGTATGCAAGAATGCCAACAACCATTATTCCTAGAATAAGTGCGATGACATAAGGTATGGCAACTGCTTTCATAATTTATATTTAGCTTTTATAAAGATAATCGCTATGGTGGCTTGCAAGATATACTAACAACTTTACAATTGTCACCACAATTATAGGTACATTTACCTACACCTTTGATATCTTTAATTTCAGTAGAACCAGGTGGATCACACTGTTCCTCTTCTTCTTTTATAGTGTTGCCACATTTTGCTGGGCTAATTTCACCACAATTTGGCTCTCCACATTTTGTGTCCCATGTTTTTACAAATCCTTTACAATAATTAAAATCCGATGCATCACATTCAGCCTGTGTACCAGTTCCAATCGCACTGCCACCATATGAAACAAACCAGTAGCCTAGGATTCCAATCACAACCACACCAAGAATTAATGCTATCACATATGGTATAGCTACGCCTTTCATCATAATTATTATTTGATTTCCTTAACCAATTCTTTTCTTAAACCACTCCAACCATTTGTCGTATATCATCTTCGAATCCAGTGCACCAACCTCTTGGCGAACCTGCTCTGAAATAAGATGGAACATGGCATTTGATTCAACAACATGTTCTGCCTCAAGAATATTGTCCTTGCCCAAGTTGGCTGCAAAATTAACCATTGTCTCCTTTATCTTCGTTCTTAACAGAATGTTGTCCCAGACGGCGTCCCATTGGCCACGCCACTCCCTAACTCTTCTAGCGATTTCATTCAACACCTGCGACTCGCCGTCAATCAAAGTGTCAGTAGGCTTGAGCTTGTCTTCCTTTGCAGAATACTCCATTAAATTGACAAAACCTCCTTCATCCAAAGGATCATTTTTCCATTGTTTCCTGACTTCGGTCAATTCCGTTACACGCCTGAATTTGTGCAAACCATCTGGAGATTTTAATTGATTACAAATTGTGATTAAATCCAAAGCTTTGAAGCTCGTCGGTGGGACACCAAGGTCGTGAACAACCCTGTCATAAACACCGTATGCAGATTCACCATGTATCGTACCTGCAACTACATTAGCCATCGCACCAATTCTCATGGCTTCAAATAAAGCAAGTGACTCTACAGAACGTACCTCGCCTATAATCAAAACGGAATCGCCCAATCTCAATGCGGTTCTTAACGCTTCGTCTGCCGGCAACTCTGTTTCTACTTTCGTAATTACAGAACGTGATTTCATCCTTTCAATGTTGAAGCCAAGCTTTCGCATTTCCGGAACAGCAATTTCAAGTGTATCCTCGGTTGTGATGATTCTGAATTTGGGCATTATTTCTAGCATTAGGGCATTCAGAACAGAAGTTTTTCCGGATCCTCTTCCACCCGCAACAAGTAGAGCTCTGCCACCATCTATAATGAAACTCATCAACCCTGCATAAAGAGAATCAAACATTCTATTTTTAATGAACAGGGGGAAAGTCCATGGTTTTTCTCTATGTCTTCTGAATGCAAATGCAAGGCCTTCTGGTGACAGGCTTTTTGTTATGGCTGCAACTCTCGCCCTTCCACCAGGAACCAATAACTCTGTGTCCAAAACTGGGTTAGATTCGTCAAGTGGTCTGCCTGAATACAATCTAAATCTTGTTGCCCATGATTCTGCGTCTTCACTCGTAGGCATTAAATTTGTTTCACATTCTTCGAAATCTGAATGATTTATGTAAATAGGAGTTGTACCGATGGGAGCGTTGACAAAAATATCCTGAATTTTTTCGTCGGATAGTAAAAGCTCTAAAATACCATAACCTGCAGTATATCTCGACAATATTATTGCCAGTTCCTCTATTTCAGCTGCGGTCAAATTCACATTCATGCTTCTTGATACGTCTCTTACCAAATCTCTTCCCAAATTTTTAAAAAGTTCCCTTGATTTTTCTGGTTCGACTGCTTCGGCTTCTGTTGGTCTGTGCGCAGCCAAATATCTCCTAGCAGAATCCAATATTGTGTATTTTTCGTCACTTAGAATAAATTCTTTCGGGGTTATATGATACAGATGTCGCACTTTTGTTGGCAGTTTGTATATCTCGACTTCAGCACCAACAAGAGAATATTTGCCAACCATCCTCGCCCCCTTTGGAATTGCCAGCATAAATCTTGTCAACATGAAGTTGGGCCTGACAGTTGGTGAAAATATTTCGCGATATACGTCCCTGCTACCAATCTGGTAATTTTGCAAAATAGGCAAAGCCTTCTGAATCAGCGTGCATCCCTCAAGAATATTTTTGATTGGAATTAATGCATTGTCCAAATAATGTGTGAAACAAATTTTTTGTTCTAACGGAGCAGTCCCTTCCAAGACTTTGTTTGCGTTTACCATCTTAACTGTCCGCAAATAAGCGCCGATAGGATCCTTTCGCAGGATTTCTAAAACCAAAAATTGCAAATCTGCTAATCTTTTCGGAAAAAGTTTTTCGCATTGTGATGGACCAAAGTTTTGCAGACTTATTGTCTTGTCGATATTCAGAATCCGATTGTAAGCATCTGCTATCTCGCGTAGCATTTTTGTCTGTTCTGCATCATACTCGTTCTCGCGAGTTTCTATCAGAACAACCCTGTCAGCATCCCTTGCTCGCAACAGCGTGTCAATCACAATTGCCATAGTCGCATCGGAATCTTCTATGCTTGGGGCAATCGCCCAGTTGATGCAATTTATCCTCAGAGCCCCATCGACAACTTCGTATTCAACAGCCAACAATTCACCCTATTTAATTTATTTGCGTAGTTAAACAAATCTTTTATAATGGCCTTACCATCCCTACCAACATTGCCTTTCGAGAGGCATGAAGAAGATGTTACAAAAGTAACAACAGAGCTCGTCAAAAGAATAAACGAAGATACAAGAAGAATCAGAATTATAGAGCAGAGAATTGACAGATTGGAAAGTTCATTGGAGTCCCTGCAAGAAAATACGCTAACCCAATTAAATGACCTGAAGCTGTCGCTCGAAAAAATAAACAATAAAATTGTGTCTGTGTCGGAGAAGCTCTTGAGCATAGAAGGCGAGATTTTAAGATTGAGCAAAGAATTGTCCAAGACTGCGACGAAAAGGGAATTGAAACAAATAGAGACTTTCATAGACTTGATAAATCCTATTACTGCCAAGTTTGTAACAAGAGACGAAGTAGAAAAGATGTTTGATTACAGAACCCCAAAGAACAAAAAGACTTAATCAGATAAAATTTCCAATGTACCTTTCAACCATGGATGGGAACCAATTGGACCGTCAGAACAGCTTTTGCAATAGATTTCAAATATTCCCGATTTACCTGCAATGAATTCTATTATTTCAGGGTCAGAGGGTGATGTTTTCGAAACTACTTTATTAATTTTTAATTCATTGATAGTTATTCCATGGCTATGTGAAGGGTCGGTTGTTATTGCTAAAATTCTGACCTTATCTCCTAGGTTTACTGTTATATTATTAGGCATATAGCCACCGTGTGTTATGGCCATTTCCACTTCCACAATTCTATTTTCATCAACTGCACTTGAATTGCCGCTTAGCCTCGGCGACAAGTAATAAGACGCTACAATAGCAAAAAACAAAATTATTGCGATTACCAGTCTTGTCTTCATGTTTGTATACAAAGCTTGGGATTATATTAATTAAAAAGGGAATTAATTATAGTGGAATAATGGCTTTACCCTTTTTGAAGAATCCTTTGGCTAAAGGAAAAGGCTCTATACCCGTTGAAAGGGTGAGGGATCTGACTGGGAGAGGTTTTTCTGAAGTGGAAGTAATTGATGTTCTGAGGAAAGAAGGCTACTCGCCTGAAGAGATTGATAATGGATTGACGCAAGCTTTGAAGTTCGCTGCAACCAGCCCGACAGAAGGAATGCCGACAGAACCTCCTAGAAGCGAGTCTGCTTTGCCTACATTGGAGGAAATCATACCAAAGCAACAGCAACAAACACCACAGCTACCAGAAACCTCATTGCCTCAAGAATATTACCAGGGTAGCCAACAGAATTATCCTACTGAGGAATATGTCGACTATGTTGTGCAGGCGAGAATGGGTGAGATAAACCAGAAGATGACAGAATTCTCTGTCAAGGCCCAGGAGATTGAAAGAAGAATTGAGGAAGTTGGCGACAGGATAAGCGAAATAATGAATTTGAGGAATGCTGAACAGACGCAGATTTTAAGCAAGATAGAGATTTTCAAAGAAGGTGTTGGTGATATCGATACGAGAATTGGCGGCCTGGAGAAAGCTTTCAAGGAGACGTTACCGGCATTGATAGAATCTGTCAGAGCATTGACTGACTTGGTGCAGAGACTGAAGAGAGACGCTTAAGTTTTACTAAAGCAAATTATAGTTAGATAATATGGCTTTTCCCATAGAGAATCTTCTTTCACCGAATTTAACGAACATGTTGATAACTTTCGTGATTCCTTTTCTGATAATTTTTACTGTGCTCCTGTTTGCAATCAAAAAAACGAAAGTTTTAGGTGACAATCCTTTTGTTTACGTTCTGGTTTCACTTGGACTTACGGTAATGATTTATGCTATAAACCCTGGTGGTATTTTTCAGTTCCTTGCATCTTATTTGTTTCAGATAGGAGTTGCTGGGACTGTTATCTCCTTGGGCGGAATTACAGTCCTGTTCTTTTGGGCATTAATCGGAAAAGGTGCAAACATAGCTAAAAGTTTGCAGGGTAACGAACAGAAATTAAAATCTTTAACAGAAGAAAGAGCAAAGTTGCTAAAGAAATACTATTCTGGCGGTGTCTTTGTAAGCACAGGAAAAAAAATGGACTTGCTTAAACAGCTTAAACAGAAAGATGATGAAATTAAACAACTCGAAGATTATTTGAGGGTTAAGTACAAAAGGTAACTACCATGTTTAAATTTTTACTAAAACAAATTATTGAAAGATAGAATGGTTAACATCTTTCAGGTTGCCGTTGAGAGGCTAGTTGAGATAGGATTCTATAATTTCTTACTGCCTTTCATATTGTTCACGACAGTACTTTATGCAGTGTTGAGGAAAACAAAGGTCCTTGGTGAATCGGTTGTAATTCATGGGATCATTTCTGTTGTTGCCGGGATGTTTGTTTTCGGTGTACCGGTAATCTTGGGAACAAGCATAGTACCTGCACTGACAGCATTTTTAACGCAGGGCGCCATAGTTTTAGTGGTTGTTTTGGTAGCATTCCTTATAGCTAGTTTCTTCTACCCGAACATAATTGAAAAATTGCCTGATGTTTTTAAAGGCGGCGGACCGGCTGCATGGATTGTATGGGCTACTATAGCTTTTGCTGTGTCTGCCGGACTATTCTCAATTATCGGAAATCCTTTCAAAAGTCTGCTCAAAGCAATTAAAGTACCTGCCGAACTGATGACAGTAACAGTTGCTATTTTTGTAATACTTATCATATTATTGATTGTCTCGATGTCTATGGGTAAGGAGGTCAAGTAATGCCTACAGTTTTTGAAATAGCAATATTGAAACTGCAGGGACTGGGATTTTTCAATTTCTTATTGCCGTTCATTCTGACGGCAGCGATAATCTATGGCGGCTTGAGAAGAGCGCAATTGTTTGGGGAACCTGAAAAGAATGTCGCTGTTAATGCTATTGTTGCTTTTGTCATCAGCTTGTTCGTATGGGCTGCGCCGATAATTCTAGGGATTGACATAGAGACGAAGCTATCGGCATTCTTCGTCCAAGGATTCAGCGTATCTTTGATTGTATTGATAGCATTGGTTTTAGCTGGGATGTTCTTCCCGCCAGATTTGGCCAAAAATTTGGGTGATAGGATGAAAGCACCGGTTTTCTGGGGGGGAGTTATTGTTGTCGCACTGATTGTGGGGGGTGTGATTTTGGTTTCTAGTGGGCTTGCTACAGTTTTGTTTCCGAAAGGAATAGGAATAAGCTTTTCATCAGACCTGGTATTGTCTGTGGTGGCGTTGATAGCGTTGGTGGGAATTATAGCTGTGATAGTCCGAGCGGCCAAGTGACATGTTTAAATCTTTGGAAAATAAATATGAGTTAGTTGAAAATGAGAGCCGATATTTCTAAAGTTGGTTTGGGTTTTGTTTTTAGTGTTTTGATATTTTCTTCAGTTGCATTATCTCAAGGGTTTCAAGATGTGGTAAGCACACTTAAGGAGATTGGTGTTTTTGAATTTTATCTTCCTTTTATTATAGTTTTCGCTGTTTTCTTTGGACTGTTGACTAGAACAAAATTATTTGGTGAACAAAGGGGAATTGCTGTTGTGGTAGCTTTGACGGCTGCTGGATTTATCATGGTTTACACTCCTGCCGGCATAACGTTCAGTCAATTTTTAGCCCAGTTTTTTGGAGGAGCTGTAGCAGTAATTCTGACTTTTATTGTCTTGATAGTTCTTGTATCTATGATAGGGGGAATTCTTCCAGATATGTGGAACGACATTTTTAAGGGCAACGTATTGTGGTTGCTTCTGGCTTTCGTTGCATTGATAGTTGTTGGTGTCTTCATATCAAGTGGTGGGACTGCGATATTTCCAGGATTAAAGATAGCACCTACTCAACTATTTAGCTCGATTGGTGGTTTGGACATAACTACATTGTCGATAATTTTTCTGGTGACGGGGCTTGCTTTGATAGTTTTCTTGTTTGGTAGAAAACCGTAATAAATAGCTTCTCACTGTCACTACTTCTCAGTGTATACACATATCTTTAAATGAGCTGAATAAGAGATAGTAAATATGAGCGACGAAGGTATAAGAAGCATGGAAGAAGAATTGGATGCACCAATAGATTACAGAGGTATCAACCCAAATATTGTTAGCAGGGGTCTCAATTATTTGGCCAGCGGAATCAGAAAAGTGAGAAGTTATTTTGGCAGGAGACCTAGCGTCAGAAAGTATTCTATTGAAAGGTTGGATCCTCATATAGGCGGTATGTATTCCCCTGACGATCAAGTACTCACTCTAAATGCTAGTACTTTAGAAAGTGATCCTGAATTCGGAGAAGAAGCTGGTGTGCATGAGGTAGTTCATGATGTGCAAAACCAGACTGGTAGCATAAAAGCATATTCAAGAGGTTTAGAAAGATATGGGATACTAGGTTTGGTATTGTTAAAGCCGGTAGTAGAGGGTGTAGCATCATTTTACACTGAAAGAATTCAGGGAAAGACTAAAGACGGATATGGACTTTATAGAGCTGGTGCAAAGCAAATGGCTAGCGACCATGGAGAAAAATCTCTAATTAATCCTTCATACATCGTCAGGAATTTAGCTGGTATGATTGACTCATTTTTAAGAGGAGCACAGAACTACAGATCAGCTTTAGCTACCGCTAGAGCTTAAACTTTGTACAGGTAAATCTTATTTTCTCCATCTATCTTCACAGGTTTCCAATTCTTAAAAACAAATCTGTAAGAAACTACTCTCGCTCCTTTTCTTAGTTCTTTTCTTAACTTGTTCTCTAGTTTTTCCATAGTTTTGGGTAACAAAAACAATGTAATAACATCGGCATCTTTTATATTAGTCTCGAATATATTTTTTCGAACAACCTCTGTCAGTTTGTCTAACCTAGATAATTTTATTTTAATTCTGCTGATCAAAACTCTTATAGGATCTATTTCCACGCCTATGCTTTTTGAACCGACCTTCGCTGCAGCTAAAACGATTTTACCATCACCCGAACCCAAATCATAAACAGTATCGTTCTTATTGACTTTAGCTATTTTCAACATTTTGTCAACAATCCTTTGCGGTGTTGGTACCCATTCACCACCAATGAAATGAGTCCATACCCTCCATACTTCAGACATAAGAAATACTATTGGTAGGAAAAACATTCTGTTATCATAGATGCTTAAAAACAGAGGTATGAAAAAGAACAATAACCAAACCAATGAGAATGCTGTTAATCTAACCATTTTTAATCAATTCTAAATATTCTTTTTCTGTGAAATGAAGCTTTCCTGGAATTATTATTACAGCCGGTATATCCGATATATCACTCGTAACTAAATTGCTGGCTTTATCGAAAACTATTTTAGGGTCTCCACTACCTGATTTAGCAAAAATGATAACTTGCTCGTCTTTATCAGTTACTTCTCCTTGTAATAGAATGTCCAAACCTTCGTTGACTAGCATATATTTGTTTTCTTCGGCTATCACATCCAAAAGACATAATGTGTGCAATCCTCTTTTTTTATTTTCTCTAATAACTTCGAAGACAGATTCTGGTAGTTTGCCTTTAGTTTTTTCTGGGAACGGTATTGTAACATAAGGACCGAATTTCTGAGCATGCAAACCAGTTTCTCCGATTGCAGACAAGATAGAAGAATTATGTATAATTTTTGTTTCTATTCCAAGTTTTCTCGCTTCTAAGAGTAGAGATGCATGTGTAGTCTGAACTAGGGGATCACCTTGGACAAAAATTATAACTTTGCCATTTTTAGATTCTTTTGTGATTTTTCCAGAATTTTCTTCCAAATCTTTTCTTCTTAATTCAATTATTTTTTTGCCAATTAACTTTTCTAAATTATTCAAATCACCATACCATTTGCTTGTGTAGAGCTCGATGTAGACTCTATCAGATTTTTTAGATTCTTCTATAGCTCTTAATGATAAATCCTTTTCATCGAATAGACCTAAACCAATCAACGTTAAACTCATAAACAGAATTTAGAGTATAAAAATAAAACTTACCACCAACCACGTGTACGACCGAAATTGTAAGCACGCTCTACGATTTGTCGTCTAACGCCATAAGCAACTAGCGGGAGTGAAGAAATACCTAAGCCTATGACAGCACCTCTCCATCCATGGGTTACCAAATGATTTCTAAAATCATTTATTTCTCCTATTTGTGGTGTGTTCACTAATGAATAAATTGTTTCGACTAAATACCCAGATGTTGTTGTCCTAAGTAAATTCCAATTTCTCGTAACCGAGCGCGATACAGTTCCAAGTGTTTGGGGGGTTCTAAAAGCTTCATAAGTGTTATTATAAACAGTTCTCACACCGTTTACTATGTAAGGAAATAAGTACCCTGTAAACCCGCCTAAAATAGCAAGTTCACCTCCTTCTCTTACAGCATGTCTAAATCCATCTTGAGAGGACATAATTGTTTTCGCTAGGCCTGTGCCTAAGCCTGTTCCCAAAGTTCTTCTAGCCCACGGTTCTAAATTCTGGATTTGTTGCATTACCATTTTATCATCTCATGAAAGCATTTATGAAATTTAAAAAATCTTGTAGTGTCTAAGTAGGTTATAACCAGCTCTAGCTAACCCACCGAATAGAAAACCGAATATACCCAAACCAATAAGACCAGTTGCAGCAGCTCCTAATGTTAAACCGCTTCCCAGAGCATATCCTGCGGTAGCTAAAGAGGTTGCAGTTGCAGTACGAGTTGCATACTTATCTACTTGATTAGTCGCCCATTCAGGAATTATCGGCTTTCTAGGTTGCGCTTGCTGTAAATAAGGATCAAGACTTCCTGTATCAAATACGTTTCTTCGATTTGCATAAGCTGTTATAGCACTCATATTTACTACCTTAGAGTGACAATATATAAGCATTATTGTCCTTTATTATATATTTCACAAAAGAACCAAGATTTCTTATTCTTATAATAGAAAATGATAAACTATGCGGGAAGTAGCTATCCAGTATTTAGTGTGGTTTTTGTTTGGTGTGGTTGGCGTTATAATAACATTTTATATATTTGGTGCTGAGTTGCCACTGTATCTTATACTGGCCCTTCCAGGATTGATTTTATACATCTATTCAGAAAACCCCACCCTGAAATTTGTTGGTGGACTTGTCGGCAGATTTTTCGCAACTTTATTTATCATTAGTCTGCTCTATTATTTCGGAACAAAGACTTTCTTTCCTAGTGACCATTTTGACTTCCGATTTTTGAAACTAGGCGCAAAACTTGCAATAGATTCCTTCAATTGGACTTCCAATTTCATTGGCCAACTGATTTTAAAGTTAATTGACATTATTATTCCATGAGACCGATTGCGGATTTGCTGCAAGGTGAATTAACCGATGAAGAGTTGGAGTTGGTTCCAAGAAGCTATGATGTTATAGGATCTGAAGAGAAAGCTGTTGCTGTAATTGATATACCTGAAGAGTTGAAAAACAAAAAGAAACTCATTGCTGAAGCTCTAATGAAACTAAATAAAAATGTTAAGTCTGTTTTGAACAAAGTATCCGGAAGGAAAGGAACGTACAGGTTAGAAGAGTTGGAGTTAATAGCGGGTGAGAAAGATACAGAAGTTGTGCATAAAGAACATGGTTATTTGTTGAAATTGGATCCTCAAAAAGTTTTCTTCTCGCCAAGAGAAGCTACCGAAAGGCAGAGAATCGCATCACAGGTAAAATCCGGCGAGAATGTTCTAGTCATGTTTAGTGGTGTTGCACCATATGCCATATGTATTGCTAAAAAACGACCCGAAGTTAACAAGGTATATTGCATCGAAATAAATCCAGGTGCTCATCGCTATGCGCAAGAGAATGTTCGAATAAATAAACTAGCACATAAGATTGTTTTGATAAACGGTGATGTCAAAAATTTGAATTTTGATGTAAAGTTTGATAGAATAGTCATGCCTATGGCAATCGGAGCAGAAAAATACTTGGACAATGCATTTAAAATGGCTAATAAAAAAGGTGTTATTCATTTTTACACCATAGGGAATGAAAAATCCTTATTCTCTGAAGCAGAGAAATTAGTTATGTCTATTGGTAAAAAATCTAACAAAAGTGTGAAAGCCGTAGAGAAGAGGAAAGTTTTACCTTATGGAAATAAGATGTGGAAGATTGTTATGGATGTAAATTTTAAATAGTTGTAAGAATAAAACAATAATAGAAATTTTATGGGGTATCAACATACACGTAAAGTAGCTCTAATCATTGATAGAATTCCACTTGGTGCTCAAATTCTTATTACTTTAAATGACGGTCGAACAAAAAGAGGTAGTTTTTATGGTGTGGGGACTTACACTGGGGATAGAACATTGCAACCCTATTTGTTCTTGGATCCACAAAATCATACTACAAAAACTCCACCGCCTATTCTGTGGAAATATCCTATAGGTTCACTACTTTGTGTAGCAAATGAAGAATCATTATTGGATGAGACTCGAGAAAAAGTCGGTGTAGCTGTTTCTTAATTTCTAAATAAATTTTAAATTATATAGAAATCCGTATTGATTTGCAGGGGTCGCATAGTCTGGTCAATTGCGTCGGCTTCAGGGGTCGATGGTTTAGTACCTTCGTGAGTTCGAATCTCACCCCCTGCATTAGAAAGTTAAAAAGCATTGAAACAGAATAATGATGTTATGGTAAATTTTGAAATATTGTCTCTACTGATATTTGTCGCTGTCATTGGTAGTCTGTTACTGAAAGACAGGAAGAACATTAATTTTCACTATGGAATAATCGTCAGAAGATGGACGAAAGGTTTGGAACTGATTGACAAGCTGGTTAAGCGATATCCTAAATTCATAACAAGAATGGGGAATATTGGTGTAGGATTAGGAGTATTGACTGGTATCGCTGGGACAATTCTTTTGATTGTTTTAACAGTAAAATTACAACAAACATTTGGTTTGGTTTTACCAACTGCGGGTGGGTATCAGATACCGGGACCTGTATTTTCTGTGCCATTTTGGTATTGGCTGATTGCGATATTCATCATAGCCGTTACGCATGAAACTATGCATGCTGTTTTCATTAGGTTGGAAAAGGTTCCTGTAAAGAATTACGGCATACTAATGCTGTTGCTATTGCCGATAGGCGCATTCGTCGACCCTGACAACAATAGGATAAAAAGATTGTCTATTTTGAAAAAATTAAGAATATTTGCTGCGGGTAGTTTCGCTAATTTTGTTGTTGCTCTTATAGCCATTGGAATCTTCATTTCTGGAGTGTTTGCATTCGGTACTGCCACAGACACGTCGGGGGTGGTAATAGATTCTGTAAGTGAAGATTCACCAGCAGACAAGGTGAATCTTGAAGGAACCATACAAAAAATTAACGATGTGGAAATTAAAAGTACATTAGATTTTGTGAAAGCACTGAACAACACAAAAGCTGGTGATGAGATTCTGATTACAACCGGTAAAGGAAGCTACAAACTGGTGCTGGAAGAACACCCCGAAATACAAAACAGGTCATATGCTGGGGTTAGTATACGGAATTCTTACGAATATAATATATTTGGATTGAATGGTATTGTACCGTCAGCTTTCCTAAAAACATTTTTTGTTGTGATGTCATTCCTAAATTGGCTATTCATGATAAGCGCAGGTGTAGGCATTGTGAATCTTTTGCCTGTGAAACCATTGGATGGCGGATTGTTTTTTGGCGAGATATTCACAAAAATATTCAAAGACAAAGGAACTTTGATTATAAATCTGACAAGTATTTTATTGATTGGCCTTCTTCTGTTCAATCTGTTTGGTATACCTTGGATTAATGGCCTTGGATAACGTCTATCTTTCTGACTTCAAAATTTCTTATAGGGTATATACTTCTTCCTTCTCTGAGAATTTTATTTTTAAGTTCGTTCGATAACATTTTCTGCAGAAATTCCTCAAGAGTGGAGTCTTCTACCTGTTTCTTTATCAATTCCAATACAAACTCCCTTATCTTGATTGCTATGCTACTTTTAACTTTTTTTGAAACTATTGTCAATCCTTTGACGCGTATCTTCATCCCGTCGGTAGTTGCGAGGTCCTGTATCGAATCTATTCTCCTGACCCTATGAAGAACCATCCTAGATATATAATCCTGCAAACATTCTGAGCCATAAAATTGAGTAAATGCTTTATCACCGTTGACTGAATTTATTTTGAATTTTAATTTTAGATAATATTTGTTGATGTCATTTGTCAATTCGACAGCACTGAGGTTGACTGTCTTGCCTATCAAAGATTCTGCTGTACTTGATATTGTCTTGGCTATCTCTCTTTCACCAAAATATTTTGGGGATAAAATCATGAACCATTGCTTGCCTTTTAGTTTGACTACCATTTACTTCACCATCTCTCTACAATCAACCGGGCTTGTTCTGGGTTGTAGTTCCATGTCTTAGGCAGTTTTCCTGTCCTTACATAATATTTAGATAACCGCCTTATTTTTGACTCTAGATTCTCCAAACCTCGCTGAGAATGCTTGTCTTTCCTGTTGGTCGCCATATGCTTCCGTAATTCTACAGCTTTCCTCAACAAAAACATCAAATCTTCGGGAAATTCCGGATATGATTTATTTTCACGCATTATCTTACTTACTGATTTATTAGTGATCACTGTCGCATCAGGGATTCCATGAGAATCCCTTAAAATTGTACCTATCATTGCTGACGTGTATTTTTGCTTGGCCAAATCGACCACAAGCTTCTCAACGTCTTCCTTGTTGTGCTTTACCCAATTTGGCACAGACTTAAACGGAGGCCTGTGACTAGCTGATTTCCCTTTTTTACCCGAGTACACTCTTGCCATGATTTCACTATTCAATTGTTTTAGAAAAACTTATATTTCTTTAGATTTATAAAGGATTTTCTCTATTTGCATATCTTGCTCTTTTCTCAATTTCTTTTAGTTGGGTGATCACTGCACCAACATCTTTGTACACTTCCTTATATCCAACCAGAATATTGCCCCACGCTTCATCAAAAATCTTGAAATGTGTTGACTTTAATGCCTCTTTTAACAGTCTCATATCCACAGCTTTGTCCTCTATTCGCCGTGTAAACTCTCCGAGACTAAGGTCGATAAAATATATCTGATTGTCCTTCAGAATCATGTTAGAAGTCGTCAAATCTCCATGCACTATATTATTTGAATGCAATTTTCCTATTTGCTTCCCAAGTTGGAGACAAACCTGTTTTACGGCATCGACTGTAGCTGAATTAAGATATTCCTTTAGCCTATTTCCTGTGATATTTTCCATTATTATCTTGTGGTTATTTTCATCGACGCTGAAAATTTTGGGCGTGGGTATCCCAAGTTTCCTAATTTCTGTCAGTAATTTGACTTCTTTTCTGGTACGCAATTTCCTCAATTCTTCGTCTAATTGTTTTATTCTATAACCTTTGACCACTCTTTCTTTAATTATTACCTCTTGTCCATCAAACATGTCAAGATATATGCGACTTTCTGCACCTTGGTACAAAACCTGCATGAATTAAAAGCTGTTCTCGAATATTTAAATAATGATAAATCTACCGAGAATGAATTGGAGAATTTATGCAATTGGATCTGTAGCTTTGTTACTGGCTATACTGCTTATATTCCTAGAGAAAGTTTTCTTCTTTTTGATCATAATTCTGACAACTATTCTAGTGGCTGTACTACTCGGATTTTTGCAACCGTTGAAATACATCGGGATAGAATTGGTCACATTATCGACCATGCTCGTAGGAGTGGTATACGGCCCTGTGGTTGGCGGTATATACGCATCTGCTATTCTATTGCCCCATTTTATAGTAGGACGCTATTACATCGGAGCTTATTTAGCATGGGTGATACCTGAATATATTTTATTAGGTGTGCTCTCGGGTGTTTTGGGAGCCGGAATAATTGGACCTTTAGGGGTGTCTTTCATTGTTGGGATAAATTTACTAAGTCTGGTTTTCACATTTATTGGCGAGAATGAAAGGTTTGGTAAAGAGTTGCCCTATGTGATAGGAAATAGTATAATAAATTCCATGATATTCGTCCAATTTTTCGGTTCGATAGTAAACTTTATAAATTAGGTATTTGCTAGTCCATTTTCAGTAATCCTAAAAACAGCTTCACCTTCTTGTAGATTTGGAGCATCAATAACTTTACAAATTCTTGTCCCTTCCTTTCCTCTTCGTAAGTAAAGACGGTATGTAGACATGTGCCCCAGAATATTCCCGCCGACAGGACGAGTCGGGTCTCCAAAAAGCATTGCAGGATCTGACATAACTTGGTTTGTGATATAAATCGCGAGATTATAAGCGTCTGCCAGACGGAGAAGTTGGTGCAGATGGCGGTTTAATTTTTGTTGTCTTCCTGCCAGTTCGCCTCTGCCGACGAAATCTGATCTGAAATGTGAAGTTAGAGAATCCACGATTACCAATTTAATCTTTTTCTCCTCTATCATCTCTGGTGCTTTTTCCACCAGCAATATCTGATGCTCTGTGTTGAATGCCCTAGCGACATAGATGTTTCTTAAAACCTTTTCTGGCTCTAGTTTCATCGCTCTGGCAATTTGAACAATTCTCTCCGGTCTGAATGTGTTTTCTGTATCTATAAAAAGGCATGATCCATCTAATCCACCTTTGTCTTTCGGCAACTGAACCGACACAGCTAATTGGAAAGCTAATTGGCTTTTACCGGAGCCGTACTGACCATAAGCTTCTGTGATGGCTTGCGTTTCTACGCCACCTCCTAAGAGGTTATCCAAATTACTGCTTCCGGTTGTTATTTTTGCTACACTTGTTCTCTTTTCAAGAATTTTGTCGGCAGTTTCATAACCGATGTCAAGTTTTTCTCTTATTGCGCTTATTATTTTCGCCGCAGTGGGTTCTCCTATTTCTGCAATATTAGCCAATTCTGTAGGCGACGAAACAGCAATGACCATAGGATCGGCATATCCTATACCCTTTAGTTTCTCGATGGTTTTCTCGCCTATACCAGGTATATCTCCTAGGTTTATTTCAGTTTTTTTTGCCAACTAAGCACCAACCATTAATTCCAATTCGTCGACTAATTTCTTACTCTCTTCTAAAGGATTTATAGATTTAAAGTCGCCTACCATCATTTCCAATCTGTCATATAATTTGTTTTTTTTAACCTTTCCTGATAATATCAGTTCTCTGCCAAGAAGTTTGTTACATAATAGTTGGTATCTTTCTTCTAGGTTGAGTTCGGTTAACTCTTCTGGTGTTACATTACACGCCCTCTCTGCGATTTCTCTAAATAAAACACATCTTAAATCATCAGTACTATCATCGAGAACGAATGAAAGAACCAGTTTATGGCTAGGATTCACATCACCATGTTCAATGCAGTTATTACCTTCAACCTTGTTGTCGCACATCGGACACACACTGAATATAAAATTCCCTTTGAAAATCTGTACAACAGCTCCTTTTATTTCGAAATTACCACCTGATACTATATTTGATATAAGTGCCCTCTCTGGGGAGATGTTAAAAGACATTTTTAGTAAATCCTCTGCCGATGGTAATTCTACATAATCTTCTATAGCATTTATTGCGCCGAACTTACCTAAAGCAATCTCCACATCGCCGAATGCATTCTCTCGAGCAATTCCGTTGCTTACCCGTATCGCATCCCCAATGGAGATAGTACTATCTTCCAACAATTTAACTTGCTCGTCCCACAGTGGGACTCTAACAAATCCTGTATTGTCACCGACAAAAATGTTGGCCACTCTTCCTGCAATTCCGTTTGACTTGATGAATTCATTGATTTTAGATATTTTGAAAATCCTGCCAATTATATTCACGTTTCTCATCCCAGGCATGATATTCCGGATGGGAACTCTCCCACTTGAATTTTCTGGTAGGTTTACATCAAACTCTCTAGCTATCAAGTATACAGCACCTTCCTTCGTTATCAAATCCTTCATTTCCAAGTATTTCTTATTAACGAGATTTAATATATCATCTTTTTTAAGGCTAGTTTTATTCTCTAATTCTGCGACAAGAATGTCGAAATCCATGCATTGATTATGTTATTTAATTTAAAATATATGTTATTTGTTTCTAGATAATCTGATATCATCGTCTATAAGTGTTTTTCTGCCGGCATGTTTTGCTAATGCCGTAGCTTCTTTTGCGATGGTCATAAGTTTTTCCTCCATTATCATTGCGAATTCGTCTAGAGCATCTTGAGATACTCTTTTGGCACCTACTTTTTTAAGAATTCTCTCAAAAGGGAGTCTTGGTAAGATATTTATCATAACTAAGATTATTGTTTCTTAATATAAAACCTTATTTTTCACTGGATTCTTTTTTAAATTCTTTCAGACTCCAAACAACAATCAAGACAATCGTTGAAATAAAACTGATTAAAGCACCGAACATAGACAAAATTGCACTTGGGCCTCGTGTACTAATTATATTAAGACCTATTCCGACTGAAAGAATCATGGCACCTATGAAAATAAATAATATAGAATAGTTTTCCATGGTTTCTAGTCTGTCTTTTCCTTTGAGTTTTAAAAAAGGTAATTTCATCATAAATCACTAAATTTTCGCTTTATATATTTTGACTTCTGTGTTCTGGTACATAAGCTCAAAGTTTTCTAGACCTTCACCGTCAAAAAAGAACATTTTAGTAAATACAGAATCCCTTATTGTAGGATCCATGAATAAAATTAGTCTAAAGCTTGGGTCTATCCAGACCATACCATCTACCGAATTATTAAAGTAGGATTTGGAGTGCATTCTCTGACCATTTTGATAAAACACTATGTCACTTACTACTCTATTACGGACGCCTTGCCCAGGTGCATTGAGTACAGCTAATAAATCGGTACCGTTCTGAAGCAGCGTAATCGTAAGACCACCTTGCGAATATATCGGTAAACCTTGTCGATCGAAATTAGAAAACGGTACTTGAGCAAAATTTTTTCCATCGCATCTCCATTCGTCACCTTTAGTTTCTTTCCATAAGTTCATATCAAAACTACCAAAGCAACTCATCCAGAAATATTTACCTATCAAATCGCTGGTTGCCAAAATATATGTTTCTGTGACGTCTTTACACGCGTCTTTTGGAACTATATCTCCAAACGTTTTTCTTATTGTATCACATTGTTCATCAGTCAAATGTGTATATTTTTGGATTATTTCTATAGATTCTGTTTCGTTGTCTGTTGTCATCAGTCTACCCATATCTCTTATCCTTGTGTTATGATTGTATGGTATACATGCATCACCACAATGCGCCCCATCTGCGTGAACTTTTAATCCTGTATAACCTGTAATGATATGACCTGGATCCCACCACGTTGCAACCAAAGAATCTTTATCAGCATTTTGTTTAAGCCAATCTAATGCATCATACCAATTTTGACCTATTACCAATCCGCCAGATGCAAATCCAACTTGTATTGAATTCGATATTGCTACGAAAATAAAAACGCCCAATACTGCAAATATTGTAGAAAATATCAAAATATTTACATGCCTAAGGTAGTTATATAAATTACCAATTACATAACCCGTAGAAAGTGAAGCAGAAATGGAGAACAGTAGTGAGAACCTTATGCCTTTGATTATAAAGTAAAACGAGACTAGTGTCCATAAAAATAAAAATATCTCAACGAAATTGATTTTTTCCTTTCTAAAAAGTTTATAAATCGCTAATAATGGTATCCCTATAAGCGCCATTATTGTAGACAGCATACCAACACGTTGTGCAATGGCCAGGAACCCTTCTTTGGTGAATACATTGACTGTCTGGAGTTCTGCAACAGAAATGTTGACTATTAATCTTTCTCCACCTATTCCAGCGAATGCTAATCCACCTAGTAAAGAGTGGAACATTGTTCTAAAACCGAGATAATATCCTACAATGTTTGTTATCAGAAATATGATAAGAAGAGGAATTATCACATGTTTCGTATCTGCCAGTGCACTTTTAATGTTGATTTTTAATTTTCTTTGATGAATCACTTCTTCAAAAATCCTGAAGGTTATGAATGAAGGTATAAATGCCATGAACAAAATTAAAGGTAGCCAACCTGCACTCCAACTAAAAGTAAATAACAAAACGCTAATGACGGATAAAAAGTAAAGGGGTATTGAGAGCAGTATATTTTTTGAGTATCTTATTGTTGCAATTATCGTTAATGTGGATAAAATCATGTAAAAGACTGTAACAACATCAGAATCTGAATAACCTGCCATAGATACACCTATGAAAGTGGGTGCAATCACAGAAAATAAAGCTGTTAATAACCCTCCTAAGGAGTTTGAAAGTAATCTACCTAATAAGAAGGCAAATACAGGTGTTATACCTACCATTATTAATGGTGCTAATTTAGCTACTTGCATTAGAGTTATGTTATCAAAAATTGAATGTAATATTTTATAAAAAATTGCAATTGTATAAGACCATCCTAAGTAAATATCTGTAGGGCGTCCTGGTGGATAGTAAGTCAATCCGTCCCATTTAAATAGTTTATATCCATTCTCAACAATATCTTCTGCATATCGATAAAAATACCAAGGATCATAATCTAAAACAGTTGGTGAGCTAAGGGTACTACTTCTTATATAAACTCCTAGAAAAATTATAGAAGCTAGACCCAGTAATATTAATATAGTTTTGATAATCGTGGGAAGTACACTTTTCAAATTGTTGTAATTCTCTAACATTTAATCCTTCTTGTAAAATACATCAAATACTTGTGAAAAAACTCCAGTTGGTAATTTACTTAACACTCTATCAAGAAAGTCTAATTCAATATAGAACTTATTAAAAAGTTCTCCTAAAGAATAGTTGATTCTATTTACTTGGGCTGGTATTAGAAATCTTCTCTTTATAACGAAATTTTTTATTCTGGCTGAATGTAGAATATGTTGAATTTGTTGCATATTATATCTTATATCATGTGAATTAAGACCTAATCTCTTGGCCAGATATTCGTTCATTGAATACCTATTAGGTATGTTTAAAATAAATCCCATTCCTCCACTTTTCAAAATCCTCAGGTTTTCTTTGATAAACTTTTTATCATCTGTTACATGTTCTATAACACCAAATGAAACCACGATGTCAAATTCCTCATCATTAAATTGTAGGTTTAGCGCGTCGTCAACAAAATATTTTACATTAAATTGTTTTTCATAAGCTTCCCATGTAGATTTTTGAGTTATGTCTATGCCTATAACTTCTGAATCAGGTACACTTGCTTTTATCATAGAAACTGTCATCCCTAATCCACATCCTATATCCAAAATCTTGGAATTTTTCGGTATGAATCTAACTAGTTCATTTAGTTGTTTTTCGTATCTCAGCCAGTTGAGGTTACTAGCAATGTAATATGCACCGTATTCTGGAGTTATTGCTGCTTTCGCTATCTCTCGTATTTCATCAAAATTCATAGTATCAGTTTGGTTACATTTTTATTAAAGCAGAAAGATTTATATACTAACAAATTATAGAGTTTTACAATATTCTATCTGATTGATTTATAAAATTTAGTAGAGCTACTATCGATATGTTCGAACTGGAAGAAAAAGGATTATTGCAAAAAACATATATCTGGCTCCCTGAACGCAGATGGGAAGATTTGAGAGCATATTCTAGAGATGAAGTTACGTGTGTTAGAAAACAGTCGCCAGTTTTATCGTTTGATATCTGGTCAAATAGACTTGTTGAATTATTGACTGTAGGACAAATGACGCCAGGTGATCTTAAAGTTACTTATAGAGGCCATCAAATCCGAGAAGATGGGAAATTAAAGTTACAATTAGGGATTGTAAGCTGGTATGATATACCAAAAGACAGTTATGAAGTTAGTAGAAAAATGGAATTTGGTAAAAGATACTTTGGTGATCCCAAAGCTTTTTTCTCACTGCCTGTCGGCCCAGCTAACATATTAATAACAAGTGATAGTAAACTAGCTCTACCAATAAGAGCCGCATACAGAAAAGATGGTAAAATGATGGGATTACCATTGTTTTTGCATCTAGTTGCTGGTTTCGAAGACGCTATACCGAATTGGGAAAGTAGAAATCTTGATTATATAATTAAGCGACTAAAGACTCCATCTTATTGCATAGGTACACGTAGTTTGTTTAAAGGTGTGGATAGAGAACTGTATGAAGAAACAGATGTTAAACCAAAAGATATTGTAAATAAAGAACTAGTTGGTATTGTAACAGATGCGAGCAATTTTGGTAATACGGATATCGTATTTGAAACTCGCATTAGACAAGATTCTGAATGGTTTCGTGAAGGAGGAGAATGGACAAAAGCAAGAGACGCATGGGAACATGTTGGATTTATCGTTTTTTCTAATGGTGACCAAATAAGAAGTGCCTTGAACGACGGCAGATTACCTACAGAACTGGGATATAAAGGAATTAGTTTTGCTGCAAGATTTGCACTAGAATATGCATTAAGAAGACTGTTCTAAAATTTTAATTTTTAAATTGTTTTATACTTTCACAAACAAACTCTATTTGTTCTTTTGTTAAGGTATTGCCAGAGGGCAAATTTATACCCTTGATACTCAGTTCTTCTGCCACAGGCAGTTTTTGGCTACCGAATAATTGTTGGTATATTGGTTGTAAATGTACAGGATAAAAAGTTGGTCTTGTATCTATCCCCATTTCTTTCAATAATTTAATCAGATTGTCTCTGTCGAGACCAAACAATTTTTCAATTAATATAGTATACATCCAATAGACATTTTTAGCCCATGGCATTTCCGGTGGCAGTGTTATACCCTCGATGTCTTTCAGTAAAGAACCGTATATTTTTGCATTTTTTCTCCTTATATCAATGAATTTTTCTATTTTATCCATCTGGGCAACCCCTATAGCAGCTTGTAAGTTTGTCATTCTGTAATTAAAACCGATTTTCTCATGGTGAAATTTCTTATCACCTTTTCCATAGGCAAGGTCTCTTAAATTTGCGGCTGTCTCTGCCAATTCTTTATTATTCGTGATTATCATACCACCTTCACCGGTAGTAATTATCTTATTGGAAAAGAAGGAGAAACACCCTATATCTCCTATAGTTCCAACTTTCTTTCCTTTATACTCAGCTCCGTGAGCTTCGGCCGCATCTTCTATTACTAAAAGATTATGATCGTTTGCTATTTTCATGATAGGATCCATGTCGCACGGGTGTCCATAAAGATGCACAACCATTATGGCCTTTGTGGCTTTAGTTATTTTTTCTTCTATTTTATTCGGGTCGATATTCCATGTCGAATTGTCAGAGTCTATAAACATAGGTCTCCCTCCACATTGGAGTATTGGATT
Organism: uncultured archaeon; assembly: GCA_964570195.1. Taxonomy (GTDB): domain Archaea; phylum Aenigmatarchaeota; class Aenigmatarchaeia; order CG10238-14; family SCSR01; genus JACOWB01. Next base: position 40,586 of record CAZMWU010000001.1, on the reverse strand, counting down.
GGTTGATGCTACAGTAGTAAATGTTGGAGTGATAACTTCGTCTCCGCTTTTAATACCAATACTTGCTAGTGCGAGGTGTATTGCAGCAGTTCCATTACAAGTGGCAACACCAAAACTTGCATTACAGAATCTACTGAACTTTTCTTCAAATTCAGAAATGTATTCGCCACGACCTGATATCCAATTTGTTTTGATTGCATTAGTTACATTCTCCAATTCTTCATTATCAAGTGCTGGCTCTCCTATTGATATCATTAAATCACTTCTTACTTACCTCTTCATAAACCCGATAAGTATTTTTAAGGTGGGTTTCCATTGAAAATCTTTCAGCCATTTTAAGAGCCTTTCTAGATAGTTTCCTATGTAATAAAGAATTGTTTAATATTTTTAAAACTACTTCAGCAAGTCCCTGTGGATCGTTTGGCGCCCTTATACTTCCCTGTTCAAATGTTTTAAGATTAGATAGCACAGTTGGTACACCGCACGCCATGGATTCTAAAGGTGGAAACATGAAACCTTCATCATATGTATATGGTGCGATGAAAACATCAGCCGCATTATAGATGAGTGGCATATCCTTTTCTGATACATTCTTAAACTCTTTAATGTCAATCCCTGTTTTAAGGGATTCTGACGTTTTCCAATAACCACCAGAAGTAATACCTCCACCAACTCTTACCAACAAGACTTTTTCAACTTTTTGAATTATCCGTGTAGCCTCCAACAAAAGAGGTATATTCTTAATTGGTTCTTCTGCACCTACATTCAATAATATCTTGATATCTTGTGGCAATCCCAATTTTTTCCTAGCTGATTTTTTTGACATGGGTTTGTATAAACCTTTATCGTATCCGTGATATACAATAGTAATTTTTTCTTCGGGAATGATTTTTAACTTGAGTAAATCCTCCTTTATAACATCTGCTATTGCTATTATTTTATGTGCTTTTTTATACGATTTCAACAAATATCTTAAAACTCTGCCGACCATCCACATTTTAAGATCATGTGACAATATAATTGGTCGTATATCATGATGCGTTATCACGCAACGAGGTTTGTATAACGCCAGTCTCGCAAGAAACTGATTTGTAGCGTGGTAGACATTGTAACCTTCTGGTATTTTTTTGGGGAAGATAAAATAAGGTAAAAGGGTTTTATTCAATTCAATCGAACCTAAATTTCTTTGGATTTTATTAACCCCGTTTAGGGATTTGATTTTATTATCCGGAGTTTCAAGATAAAACATTTCTACAGATTTTTTTTGTCGCATGTAAGAATTTAACAGATTAAATGCGTATTTACCCATTCCAGAGAATGGATGACTATTATTGACTAGAGCTATTTTCATTAAATCATTTCCTTTCAAGAAATATTACCCAATGTTCACTAAAGTTACAATTTCCTACGCGAATAGTCTCAAATCCAATATTTTTGAAGATATATTTTATTTCACCTAGACGATGTGAATACATTTTAGAGTTTCTCCCCAATAGTCTTTTTAGATTATGCATAAATGAAAACCTGTTAGGTTCTATAAGAACAATATATTTTCTCGTTTTTTTGCTGATTTCTTTGGATATGTTTGCTATGTTTTTATATAGTTCCATTAACCCATCTGCTATAACAAGATCAAATTTTTGATTGACATGCTTGTCATTAGACAGAAAAACGTCTTTGCCAAGTTTGAATCCATAAAGCTTGTTACACAACTCTAAAGCAAATTTGCTTGTGTCTGTACCGATCGAGTTCCTGTAACCTAGTTTTCTGAAAATATTTAGTGTAGTGCCTTTTCCGCAACCGAAATCAAGAACAGTAATATTTTTATTTAAATTATTTTGTTTCAAAAATGAGTTTAAAGTTTTTTCAATATCATTATAAAGTAACCTGCCAAAAAAATTAAGTCCTTTAAAAGTCATCCATTCAGAATCCCAATCGAAAATAGGGGTTTCTTTCATTTGTTTCACAATAATTAATAGACTATAAAGAATCTATTTTTACGCTTTTCCCGTCATTTTTAGATGACTCGTAAACCGCACAAGCCATCTGCACAGCACGCAATCCATCGTATCCTGTAGCCACTGGTTGTCTACCTTCTTTTATCGCTTTGATATAGTCGTCGACTTCTAGTTTGTAAGATTGTACAGGAAGATTGCCGAAATCAAATTCGTGTATAACGCCTTTATTGTCACCAAAAATTGTTTTATTGTTTTGACCTCTGCTATCGACGATTATAAACCCTGTTGTACCATAAATCTCTATATAAGCATATCCATTCCAGTCTGTCCACGATGAGTGGACAAATGCGCTACCCCCGTTGGCAAACTTGTATACACCAAATGCATTATCTTCAGAGTTTATCATACTGGACCAGTGTTTAGACCATGCATGCCCTATACAGTTTTCAGCATCCCCAAGAAACCATCTCACAAGATCTAACATATGACAACCATTGTCAAGATATGTTCCACCGCCAGTGAGTTCTATATCCTTAAACCAGCCTTCTAGTTGTTGTCCATTATTTCCTATCCACCCTCTTAAAAAGAGCAAACTACCTATACCAAGACCGTCAACCAATTCTTTGGCCTTTACAAAATTTGGGAAATATCTCATATTGGACCCTGTTTTAAGGAAATTTTTGGTTCTTATTGCCGCGTCAACCATAGACCTAGCTTCGACAGGGTTTCTAGCAAGAGGTTTTTCGCACCACACGTGTTTACCGCTTTCCAAGCCAGCAATAGTAATTGGAGCATGAAACTTATTTGGAGTGGCTACAATAACACAGTCTATATCAGTTCTTTTAAAAGCTTCCTTATAATCCACATAATATTCGCATCCTAGTTCGGTAGATAAAATTTTAACCTTTTCTTCATTTGTGTCTACTAAAGCAACTATTTTCGCCTCAGGATGGTTTTTAAGTACATTTATTCTCCTGCTTCCCATCTTACCGCAGCCGACTATAGCAAACCTTAATTTATCCACAGGATCACTTGGTTATATTACAATGGTAACTTTTAAATAGCCATCTTAATGTTAAGATAACAATAAAAACCGATAAATTAAATTCATCTTTGGAGAAGCGGTGATAAAATACCAATTTACAACATTCACGATATTGTCGGCATAGATTCGAACGTCGACATCTTACCTGAATATTTCATAGGTAAACCTAAGAGCATAGATTTGGAAATAAGAGAAACCGATATCGATTTTGATGAAGACAAGTACGACAAGCTGGGTCTGAAATTTCGGGGGGGAAATGACACATTATTTCTTGACTACACAGCTTACGGCAGATCAGTGCAAAAAATTTTGATTAAGGATTTGAAAAAGAAGAAGACGAAATTTTATTTCACAAAATTCACACGAAGTTTTTTCGGCATAGCTGTAATAATAGACATTCTTCTTGAAATTAAACTTTTGGAAAAGGGTTGCACATTAATACATTCTGGTGGCATAACGAAAAACGGTAAAGGATTTTTGATATCTGCTTGGTCTGAAATGGGAAAATCGTCGACAGTATTCGGTTTGGCTAGAAGAAATTTCGGCGTTTTGGGGGATGATACAGTAATTTTAGCAAAAAACGGCCGTATATTTTCTTTTCCAGAAAAGGCTGGTATCTATTTTCATTCAAAAAATGTCGAAAATCTAAGACTATCTCCGATGAACAAAGCAAAACTATTTGCAAAATACATCATTTCTAAATTGCCGCCACTTTATCTGTACGTCGATCCAAATTTGAGAATTGATTTATCAAAAATGTTGAAAGTAGAAAAGACTGCCAATCTTGAGAAAACATATTTCCTAGAATGGGGAACTGGTGTGGAAAAGTTGGATAAGAAGATTGCTATAAACAAATTAATTTCATCGACTATACACGCATGGTTTAATAATTTCTTTGCGAGAGAAATGTTTGTAGCGTATTGTTATTTAAATGACTTTGATCCTCTTTTCATTGAAAATGGTATGAAGGCTGTTTTGGAGAAGGCCTTGATAGATTGTGAAATTATAAGAAGCACTAAAAAGGATTATTATAAACATTTTCTCGATGAGGAGAAATAACTATTTTGTGCATATAAAACCTGCGTGTGAAAAATATGATTAAAGTGGGTTTTTTTGGCAGATTTCCGCCAGAACAAGGAGGGATTGTACTTTTTTTAGAAAATATTACAGAAAATCTGAAAGGAAAATGTGAAATAGTAAAAATTGGTTTAGGAAATTCGGAATGCAATTACAAAGTCGCATTAACGAAGAATTTCATGAAAGATATTGCTGGTATAATAAAAAAAGAAAACATAGATGTCTTACACGTCCAATATATAGCTAGTGGTAGACATTTGGATCAAAAAAGTATATTCAAACCTCTTGCATATTTCAAAACTTTGATTGCGAACATGAGACTCATAAATGCACTAAATCTCGGTATCCCTGTAGTTGTGACGTTAAATGAATTGCACACATCATCCAGAAATATTAAAGACATCATAGTTAAATGGTTCGAAAAAATGGTGATTAAAAGGGCTACTAAGATAATTGTATACGCCAAGGCTCATAGAAAGATCTTATTAAAGAGTGGGATTGATGCTGAATGGATTTATTATGGACTGAACCCTGTTGATATTGAAAAACAAGGGGGTAAAAACATACTATTTCAAGGTGCAATAGCTCCAGAAAAGGGATTGGAATATTTGATAAAGGCAATGAAGTTGCTTCCAGATTTTAAACTCTTCATAAAAGGACTAGTAATAAATCCATCATATGTAAGGATGCTTGAGAATGAAATTAGAAAAAACGACTTGAAGAACATTACACTTGAGTTTGGTTGGATAACCGAAGAGGAAAAGTCCGAGTTATATAGGAAAGCGGATATTGTCGTTCTACCTTATCTATGGGCACCATACCAATCTGCAGCATTGAATGAAGCATTCGCATACAGGATACCTGTAGTTGTTACAAGAACCGGACCTATAAGTGAAACGGTAGAAGAATTCAACTGTGGTGTTGTAGTTGAGACCAAAAACCCTGAACAAATAGCTGAGGGTATAAAAGAGATATTTAAAAACTATCATTCGTATATTCCTGGAATAAATAAATTTAGAGAATTAGCGAATTGGAAAGCTGTGGCAGAACATCATTTAAGGGTGTACGAAGACGTTGCCAGAACCTATAATCATTCCACAATACCAGACTCGAAATTATGAACAGCTTATTTGATGTTGGATTAAATTAATTAAAATCTGTGCAAATTATTTTTATACCAATCAAAGGTTGCTTTCAAACCTTCTTCGAAAGACACATTTGGAGACCATCCTAATGTCTTTTTCGCCAAATCATTAGCACAATGTAAAATTAGAGGTGAAGATAGGCTTTTATTTAATGAACTTATTGTGGCGTTCGTATAACCGGCTATATTAGTAGCTACTTCAGCTATCTTTATCTTGCTACCAGAACTTATGTTGACAGGACCTCCTATAAAGTCACTTTCCACAGATGTGATAAGTGCGTCTATCGTATCTGAAATGAATGTAAAATCTCTTACAAATTGATCGTTCCAAACCTCTATCTTTTTATCCTTGATAGCTTGAATAATTATGGTTGGTATTATATAGTCTGAAGCTTGTTTGGGACCGAACATATTAGAAAATCTTAAATAAATTGCCGGTAAGTTCTTTACAGTACTATAATAGTCGCAAAGGTCTTCTCCTATTTTTTTGGTCAAGCTATAAAAATTATTCGACAAATCCAAAGGATGGTTCTCGTCTATCGGGAGATATTTTGGTGTTCCATAAAGAAGTACAGAAGAAGAAAAAATGAATTTTTTAACATTACTTTTTGTGGCGAAGTTTAATGTGTTTAAGGTTCCTACAACGTTAACATTAAAGGCTAGTTCAGGGTTTTCTTGACATGTACGAGGTTGACTAACGGCTCCCAAATGAAATAAATAGTCTTGATCATTTTCAAGTTTATTAAAATCATCTTTTTTTGATATATCTATATCGACTATTTTTATTCTGTTCTTAATCTCCTCAAGGTTAATAGTGGTTGATTTAGCTATCATATCTGCTATCGTCACATCGGCCCCTAAATTAACTAACTTCTCAGCCAGATGAGAACCTACAAACCCAGCGCCGCCGGTTACAACTACTTTTTTACCTTCCCAGTTCATTCTAAATTCATCTCTACTCTAATTGTATCGTCTTCATAACCACTCTCTTTTCGTGATTCTGTAGTGAAGTTAAGAAAAACTGAATCTTCAAGCGCCTTATGGGCGTGAGCTAACATTGGCGATACTGTTTCCAAATCACCTGGAACCAGTATATGTGATTCTACCTTCGAATTTTCTACATTCATATCTTTTGTAAAAGACTCTAATTTTCCGCTAATAACAAAGATGTATTGTGTAGATTTTTTATGGTAATGTTTACCTCTAATAGATCCTTTTTTCGAAGTTATCAGACCTATATGATTTATTGTGGTTTCAAGTATATCACTAATAGTACCTCTTTCATCGGTAAAGACTGGTGAAATTTTTGTTGTTTTATACATGTAATGCCTCTAATTATTGTAACAATTAATTTTATATTTATATAGTAATTGTAGATTTACATGAAACTAGAGCAAAAAATCGCTATAATAACAGGAGGTAGCACAGGTATTGGCAAATCCATAGCGGAAGTATTGGCTAAGGAAGGTGCTCAGGTTATTATATGTGCTCGGAACGAAGACAATTTGAAGGGTGTCTGTAAAGCGATTATATCCGATAATGGTAAATGCGAATATTATGTGGTTGATGTAAAAGAAAAGAAACAGATAGAGAAATTTTTAGATGATATTATAACCACATATGGTAGGATAGATATACTAGTAAATAGTGCCGGTTGGACGAACAAGACAAAATACATTGAAGATGTGACAGACGAGGAATATGAAAATATTTTCAAAACCAATGTCGATTCTATATTTTATTTTGTCAGGGAAATTCTGCCTGTAATGAAAAAGCAAGACAGCGGGATAATTATAAACATGTCTTCAGGTGCAGGTAAAAAAAGCAATCCTATACTGCCTATTTATTCTGCAAGTAAATTTGCATTACAGGGTTTGACTGCAGCCATTGGAAAAGAGGTAAAGGAATTAAATACCAACGTATCTTGTGTTTCAATATGTCCTGCTGGTGTGAACACACGGATGAGAGATGAACTTTTTAATGATGCTGAAAGTCAACAATCACCTGAAGTTATTGCTAATATTGTGAGAGATATTTTGACAGGGAAATTAAATGTACCGAATGGTGGTAGTGTATCAGTTAAAAATGGTGAAATAACCTCAATCGATAGACCTGAGTGATAGAATGTTAAAACGATTTTATATTTTTATTACACGCTTTAAAGATGGCTATATGCTAAAAGACAAGGTAAAGATATTTTTACATAATTTTTTATTCTTACTATTATATCCTATAAATCGTGTAAGTTTCATTATTGCAAAAAAATTAATAGTGCATCCTAGTTTGTTCTTTTCTGGATTTATTGTTAAAAACTCAGACGGACTTTTCTTTTGTAAGGATAATGTTAACTTGGATATAATTTCGGAACGATTTGAATCCAATCTAAGAAAATACTTCAAATCAATCAATAAAGGAATGTTTTTAGACATAGGTGCAAATGTAGGAAAGTATACTGTTATGATAAGTAATCAAATCAGGAAAGAAGGCATGGTAGTCTCAATTGAACCACATCCCAAAAATTTTGACATTTTAATTAAAAATATGAAACTCAATAAGTGTGAAAATGTTATTCCGATCAAAGTCGCAGCCTGGAATAAAAAAGAACCATTAAAACTCTTTTCACATGAAAATCAACCTGTTCTAGCATCTTCTGTTAAAGTCTCAAACAACTACATAAAAGTTAACGCCGATACTGTAGATAATATAGCAGAAGAACTAAAGATAAAGAACTTTGATTTTATTAAAATTGATGTGGAGGGTGCTGAACCTCAGGTATTGGAAGGGATGGAAAATGTTTTAAAGGAGGGTAATGCAAAAATAATTTTTGAGGCGTGGGATGAAGAACATGTTAAAAAGTGCGAAGCTATACTTGAAAAGTATAATTATGAAATAGAAAATATAGATAAGCTATATTGGATTGCTTATAAAAAAACATTATAAAGTTTTACTCAATAGTAGGTTCGGGATTTGGTATAATTATTTTTCCGATATAACCTTTCTCGCGTAATTTAGGTATTATATTGTCCTTAATATTCCATGGTAACATTAACGCATATTCAGGTTGGTCTTTTATTAAGGTGGACTCATCTAGGATTTTGATATGCATACCTGGTGAATATTTACCAACTTTAAATTGGTTGGTCTCCACTAAATAGTCAAGGATATTTGAATCGATTTTACAGAAATTCAATAAAGTTGTGCCTTTTGCAGGTGCTCCAATCCCTACTATGATATTACCATTCGCTTTGATTTCATACAACATGTTACGCAGTTTCATTTTAATTTCATTGACTCTTTCTCTAAAGTTGTCGAAAGTTTTATGAGAATTTAAATTGTAATCTTTTTCAACTTCAAGAATTGACGAAACAGAATCTGATATATTTTTTTGACCTTTTTTGCAAGCGAATACAATTATTGATCCGCCCTGATTATTAGTACGCTCGGCATGAAATACGTCCATGTTAAATCGCTTGAACAAATTAATAAGTGATTCTATGGAATAGTACCTCAAGTGTTCATGGTATATTTCATCATATTGTAGTTTCTCAATCATGTCCAAAAGGTAATGAGATTCTGTTATAAAAGTTCCTGAATCTTCTAAAAGCACATTAACTCCATTAAGTAATGATTTTAATTCCTTTACATGTGCGAAAACATTTAGACCAGTAATAATCTTTGCTTTACCATGTTCTTTAATAATTGTTTCTGCTAGTTCCTCATTGAAGAATGCGTTTATTGTAGGAATACCCTTTCCAATTGCCACTTTGGCTACACTTGACGGATCTGTACCAAGAATTTTTATTTTATATGGGTTATACGCCTCGAGTAAAGTACCGTCATTGGATCCTATATCTATTACAAAATCATTTTCAGTTAGCTTGAATTCATGTACTAACCTATCTACTAGGGAATGTGCGTGCTGAATAAAAATTTTGTTTGAAGACGACATGTAAACATAGTTTTCTCTAAAAACAACATTTGGGTCAATTTCATAGTTAAGTTGGACGAGTTTACAATCTTCGCAATAAATTACTTTTAATGGATAAAAAACTTCCTCTTCGTTTAATCTCTCTTCTGTCAAAAAATCGTCACTTGGTGGTTGATGCCCCAAATCTAAGACATTGTATAAGTTCTCACTTGAGCATACTTGACATTTCATAGTATAAGTTATAGTAATAGTAACAGATTTAAATTTCAAAATAATTTGACTTTTCTAATGTTGCATAAGCGTTGTTTTTGTTACGGGAGCCTCTCTAACTCCTATTTGTGAATATATGAGAAAGAAGTGAAAATTTAAATATTAATATAAAGTATTCATACAAGTGCTATATGACTGAAAATGTACTAGTAACTGGAGGATGTGGCTTTGTAGGTAGACACCTAGTTAACAGGCTTATAGAAAGGGGCTTTTTTGTCTACATAGTTGACGATCTGTCAGTAGGAAAATTCCCGGATGAGTGGCTTACTGGGAACAATTACCAGTTTATAAATGAAGATGTTATAAAACTTTTCAAAGGTAATCCAGATTTCCCATCTTTCAAATACGTGTTTCACTTGGCTTCTATTGTTGGAGGCAGATCACTTATAGAGGGTAATCCTATAAAGGTTGCGACAGATCTAGCGATTGACTCTATTTTTCTCAATTGGGTAGCAGAAAATAAAGAAAAGGTCGGGAAGTTTCTTTATGCCAGTTCAAGTGCTGCATATCCAATAAAATTACAGGGTGAAAAAGACTATTTGAATCTTAAGGAAAATCATATAGATTTCGATAACTTAAAGATGCCCGATATGACTTATGGGTGGAGCAAGCTGACAGGTGAGTATCTGTGCAAGTTACTTGTCAAGCACTATAATTTAGATGTATCTATTATTAGACCATTTTCAGGATATGGTCATGATCAAGATGCGAGTTATCCTATACCAGCAATCGCTCAAAGAGTTGTTAAGAAAGAAGACCCATTAATTATATGGGGTCCGGGAAATCAAAAGAGAGACTTTGTGTATATATCTGATGTTATAGATGCTATGATGCTGGTCATTGATACTATTACTGACGGTTCAGCCGTAAACATAGGTTCTAGTAAACCGACTTCTTTCATTGAGGCTGCTAAAATAATGTGTGAAATTAAAGGATATAACCCAGAAATTAGAACTTTACAAGATAAACCCTTTGGTGTAATGACTCGCTATTCCGACATAAGTCGCTTAACAAATATGGGCTGGAGACAAAAAATCTCGTTAAAAGAAGGTCTAGAAAAAGTCATAAAGCATCAAGAAAGAATATTAGGGATAACTTGATGGGTGATAAAACGAAAATTGGACTAACCTCGCAATATTTGTTTTTGTTATTGTTGATTTTAATCGGATTGCTTTTTATTCTGGAGGCTAATGTTTCTCTTAAAACGAATATAACTTTTGGTGATGAGGGTTTTCACGCTGAAATAGCTAGGTACATAGCTGGAAATGTAGAATATCCTCAGTGGGTTCCATTCGGAGTTACAAAAGTTTACAAAGCACACTACGCCAGACCACCATTGTTTAATATTTTAGAGGCAGGGTTCCTTTTCGTTCTGGGAACACATGAAATTATTTTCAAACTATTTCCACCATTTATAGCCTCTTTAATTGGAATTTCTGTATTTTTAACGGCAAAAAAATTATTTAATCGGGAAGTTGGGTTAATTGCAACTCTTTTATTAATTACTTTCCCTTCTTTCATAACATATTCTGTCTTGTCTTTCGATGAAATGTTATTCGTACTTTATATTAGTCTATTTATTTTAACTTTTTCGATTGCTGTAAAGGAGGAAAATAGAAAATATTTTGTGCTATCAGCTTTGTTTGCTGGTCTTGCAATATTAACTAAACATGCAGGTATAATGATCTTTGCATTCTTAGCTGCAATGTTTTTATATACTTCATTCAAAGAAAAAAGATTTCGTGATAGCCTTAAAAATTATCTAATCTATGGTACGATTGTTTTAATTGTTTCGGCGCCATTTTTTTTGAGAAATTTGTACTATTATGGGACACCCCAATGCCAACAATTGCCTCTATTTGATGAAAGTGGTTGCGAAATCAGAAATTTTGAAGAAAAATATAAATTTGAAACTAGAACTTTAGCTGGTGGCACAGAACTAGACTTACTAAGGTTTGGACTTCAGAACTTTATAATTTTCACATATGGTAACATATGGCTTATTCTTATAGGACTTATTGGTGGGTTGATTATACTTATTAAGAAACGTGATAAGGTTACCCCGATTTTAATAGTAATGTTAATTCTTGGGTTAATTGCAATGTACCAAATAAGGTCAAGGTCAGAAGATGCGGCAAGACAACTACTTCCATGGGCAACAATAATAGCTATTGTAAGTTCACGGTATTGGGGTGAGTTATATACACTTTTACAAAAATATCAGAAATATTTGGGCTTAGTTATTGTAATGATAATATTGGTTTTCGGTTACCAAAATATTACTAACAAGTTAGCGGTAATGGGACAGGTTAAGACATTTTCTCCTTTATTTTTCGAGTCTTGTAACTGGGTGAAAGAAAATCTTGATGAGAATATTGTATTAATGACGTTCTGGGGTACTAGAGCTGCGTATAGTTGTCAAAGAACCGTAAGTAGTGCATGGGCAGATATTCGACTAAACAATGATCCTGAATCTATAAGAGACGTGTCGGAAATGCATGGTATAACACATCTTTTTATTCAAAAATTCAGCCTGAGTCAACAACCGTCACAAGAAAGTTATTCATTTGATTTCGTGAGACTTTTAGAAAATAATCCAGAAATATTCAAAAAAGTTTATGAGAATGGACCTCCATTGGAACAGTGCATCCAACAGGGCGGATGCGACGGTAATATAATTTATGAAGTTATATACAATAATCAATAATGAACGGGTTGGTTGTTTAAATGGATTTAATTGTTTTAAGTTCTTTAATCGTTTCCTTTTTTACAACCTTCTTTGCTATTCCATTCCTAATTAAATTTTTACGTAGAACTGGTGTAGTAGGTATAGATCAACATAAAAAAAATAAACCAATATTACCATCTTCTGGGGGGTTAGCTGTATCTTCTGGTATTTTAGGAGGTCTTTTAACTTACATCGGCTTAACAACTTTTTTGGTGGGAATATCAAACGCTATTTTGTATTTATTTGCAATAATGTCGTCTGTTCTGATAGTCACATTAATTGGTCTGCTTGATGATTTGAATGTAATACGATACGAATCGAAAAAAAGAGATATTCGTGTTGGACTTCCTCAATGGCTTAAACCACTGCTCACTTTACCTGCAGCCATACCGTTAATGGTAATTAGCGTAGGTGATTCAACAGTAAATTTGCCATTTTTTGGAATCATTGATTTCGGTATATTGTACCCCTTGTTGTTGATACCTATTGGGTTTATCGGCGCAAGCAATGCTATCAATATGTTGGGGGGATTTAATGGATCGGAATCTGGTATGGGAATAGTTTACATGCTGACACTTGGCATTTTTGCCTTTTTAAATCAAAGTAATATAGCTATTCTATTTTTAGTTGCTGCTGTATCTTTGATTGGGTTTATAATATACAACTGGTATCCAGCAAAAATCTTGCCAGGTGACTCATTAACTTATCTTCTTGGGGCGTTAGTTGCTGGTGGAGTAATCGCGGGTAATATGGAAAAACTTGGTATCATTCTAATTACGCCTTTCATCGTAGAATTTCTCTTAAAAATGAAATCCAAATTTAAAGCTAGTAGTTTAGGGTTATTAAAATCGGATGGAAAACTTTATGCACCATATGGTAAAAAAATCTACAGTATAACACATTTAATCATGAACATAAAGACGTTGACTGAGAAACAAATCACATTAACTCTGATTTTAATGCAAATAGTTGTATCACTCATCGGGTTTTATCTTATTTATTTTCATTTCATATGAGAACTATTTCTCAATAAATTTAGAAAGTGAATTTATGATATTTGTTATTACTTTTTTCCCGAAAGGGATATATTTAATCAAACCTCTCGCCAAAATTATGTCATCTTTAGTATAAAATCGAAGAAATAATAATAGAAATAAATAAAATACACCAGTTAGAATCGTGTAAAGGAATCCAATAGTAATGTTTGGTGCAAATTTTGATAAAATGAATAAAACACCTAACGAAATAATGTTGGCGAAAATAAGTTTTATTGTATTTTTAAAAGGTATGCTAAATCTTAGAATCTTTCGTAGATAGATAAAACCTGCACCAAATAAAATTAAGGAAGAGATGAAATAAGCGATTGAAATCCCTAAAGCAGAAAATAAATAAGTTAAAGGGAAGGAAAGAATTATATAGACGAGCGATGTGAATATCATCAAATTTTGCTGGATTTCGGGCTTACCTATGGCATAGAGACTTCTTATAAATATAAAAGATGTGCCGAGTAACAAAGAACCAAAAGCCAAAATTGGAATTAATGGTTTACCAGGTAAATACGAAACTTGAGAAATAAATACAATCAATTTTCCAGAGAATAGTATAATAAAAGTGAGAATTGGTATTGAAACAAGAAGTGAATATCTAAGTATTAGATTTATAAGATATGTTTGTTGTTTTTTGTTGTTTCTCTTTATAGAGAGCAATGATGTTATTGGAAACAACGCAGAAGAAAATATTAATGGTATTATACTAAGTTGACTTGATAGTAACATTGCTACACCAAATATACCAACTACCTCTGGACTATGAAACAAAGCTAAAATTAATGCTGGACTACTATTTAGTAAAAGAAAAGCTATTTTCAATGAAAGTGCAGATAGTCCAAAAGTTATTAAAATATTTTTGCCGTTAATTCTGATGGGGTTTTTATTATAAAATAGGTAATTAATTCGAGTTAAAAACATAAAGAAAGAAGATACTATAAAACCTATTATTGGACCTAAAAATTTAATGTTGAAAAAAATCAAAACGGTAGTAATTAAAACTTTTAACATAATTCCAATCGTAGATGTTATAGCTAATTTTTTAGTATCTTGAAATCCTAGCATTATATTTGACTGGTGGTTGAAAATAGCATAGAAAAATAAACTTATAGGTAATAGAAAAACCAAAAATTGTGGTATTTTTAAAATATTCGAAATTACGTTGGATGATGCTATTATAATAGCTGCTGTGATTAAAGTGGTAATCATAATTAATTTTAACGTAAACCTAATAGCAGATGTTATCTTACCTAATTGATTTCGTCCGATGTATTCTGGTATAAGTTTATTAAGAGCGTATCCTGTACCTAGTGGTAAAAACGCCGAAATCATTACTGTTAAATTAATAAAAATGGTAATTTTACCTAAATCATCTGGAAATAGTGACTTTCCAATTATAAACCAGTAAAGGAATGAAAAGACAGTTGTAAAAATCCATTCAAGAGCGATAAAAATTGTATTGGAAATTAGCTTTGTTCTTATCGGATGCTTGTTATTTACCAAATTACTCACAATGCTATATTAAAAACATTATCAAATCTGTCTTAAGAAAGTATTAAAATAAATTTATAAAGTTAAATAAATAAGGTCTTGATAGTGAACGTTGGCAAAAATTATGAAAATAGCAGTGATAACTACTACTATAAACATACCTTATTTGTTAAATGAATATGCATCGAATTTTAAAAAATTTGGTTGGAACGATGTAATTTTTGTTATAGCAGGTGATAAGAAAACTCCTGTTGAAATAATCGATTTTTGTAAAACCCTAGAATCTACATATAGTTATAAAACATTTTATTTAGATTTGGTTGAGCAAGAAAAAATCAACACAGAACTTTATAACTATATACCATTTAATTGCATTCAAAGAAGAAATTTTGCAGTATTATTTGCTTATAATCTAAATTCGGATATAATAATCACAATCGACGATGATAATCTAGTTGGGGAAGAAGATTATTTAAAACACCATTCAATAGTAGGAAATATAGTTGAATTAAAACACATCTCTACTGATCATGGATGGTATAATGTTTGTGAAACTTTGGAGGAAGAAAAAAATAGACATTTTTTTCATAGAGGATACCCTATTAACCAACGTAAATCGACTAATGTAAATATATCAACGAAACAATCAAAAATAATAGTAAATGCTGGTTTGTGGACAAAGTCTCCTGACACGGATGCAATTTCATGGTTAAATTTTGGTGAACTTAATGTTACGAAATTTAAAGAATCGTTTGGCAAAAAATTTGCCTTATCGGAAAGTACATGGTGTCCATTTAATACACAAAATACTGCCATTGCTAGAGAAGCCATACCAGCATTTTTCCTCAATCCTAGTCAAAAAAGATACGATGATATATGGGCAAGTTTTATTGTAAAAAAAATTGCTGACCATCTTGGACATTCCGTATCATACGGTTATCCTATTGTAGTGCAACAAAGAAATCCGCATGACACCATTAAAGACTTGAAAGATGAGATTGATGGGATGGAAAGAACACCAGCTTTTATAAGTGAGCTGCGAAACATTGAACTTACTGGAAATAACTATTTTGATTGCACTATGGAACTAATAAATAAGTTGTCAGATAACTTCAAAGATGTCAAAGAAGGTTATAATATATGGTTAGAGTCAATTAAAAAGTGAGATTGAAATGCTATCAGTATTATTACCAGTTATCAATGAAACTAATTCTCTAATTAAAACTGTTGACTATTTACTTAAAATCAAAGAAATCAAAGAAATACTTATAATAATAGATAAAGAAAAAACGACTAAGGAAAGTAAAATAATTTCTAATGAACTTGCTGTAAATAGCAAAATAAAGATTATTGCACAGACTCTACCATTTCTTGGTGGTGCGATAAGGAACGGCTTTGAAAAGAGTTCACAAAAATATACTGTATTAATGGCTAGTGATTTGGAAACTGACCCAAAAATTTTACCAAAAATGATAAAATACATAAAAGACTACGATATTGTTACTGTAAGTAGATGGCGCAGAAAAAATAGTTTTAAAGGATATGGGATATTTAAATTGTTACTGAATAAGATTTTTCAAATCATGTTGCAAAAGATGTATAAAATAAATCTAACAGATTTGACATACGGATATAGAATATTTAGAAGCAGTTTAATAAAAAAGATAAATTGGGAAGAATTAAAACATCCATTCTTATTAGAAACTATTCTAAAACCAATAAGGTTAGGGTGTAGTATAAAAGAGGTTGATGGTTTATGGAGAAAACGGCAAGAAGGGTATTCTTCAAATACATTCTTAAGAAATTTTCTGTATTGTAAAACTGCATTCCATGTGTTCGTGATGTCAAAGAAGGATATATTAAATTAATGTATGCTATTTAAGCTGCTTTCGAAAGGCAATGAATAAACTACTCATACCTATGGTTATGCCAAACCATAATGTTGTTAATCGTATTATTATAGTAGATAAACTTGCTATACTTAGAGGAATGTTTAATAACAGTAATAATGAAAGCAAACTGCCCTCGGTAACCCCAATGCCTCCAGGTATAATTGCCAAGGCTCCAACTATACTGGAAAATGAATATACAGAAACTATTGACAGAATATTAACATCAATACCTAAACTACTTATTAAGAAATACAGTGCAACTCCTTCTAAGCTCCATGAAACTATAGATAAAGCAATTGATAGTACCATACTTTTAGGTGACAATAATGTTTTGAGGCTATTATGAAATATTTTGATACTACTTAAGTATTTTTTAATTAAATTTATTCTAGATAATACATTTTCTAATTTATTGAAGACATTTTTATTAGTGGTTAATAAAATTGCTCCAATTAAAATAAGCATTATAAATACGATATAATAGAATGACGAGAATAAGAAATAAAACCCCAATAAAGATAAAATAATTAATCCAATTAAATCAGTTAATCTTTCTACCAAAATTATTGGAACCGATCTGCTGATATCTGTATTATATTTTTTATATAATAAATATGATTTTACCGTTTCACCTATTTTTCCTGGTGTTAATCCCATAGAAAATCCAGAAAGAAAGATCATAAAAGATTGAATGAAGTTTACACGTATAGCTAATACGTTTAAAAATAGTTGCCATTTTAAAAATCTTAATAGTTGATTACCGAATGTCAATAGAATCATGATAAACAAAACAACTATGTTGACTTTAGATAATTGTTTGATAATTTCATTATAATCTCCGATAAACACCATTATGGAAAAGGCAATAATTGATAAGACAAAAAGAATAAAAATGTTTCTAGTTTTAAAAATTGACATTTTGGTTAGATTAATATAGAAGACTAATTTATATCTATTTTCATACTATTCTCATGGGATCTAGATGATATTACATTTGAGAATTGGTTTATACGAAAGGATATTGATTACGTTTACTGTATTGGCTCTAACGTTTATGTTATTAATGGTTTTTCAACCTATAGACATTCTTTTAAGCAAATTTCTACTTGACGATACTTATTATGCCTATTCAATAACACAAAATATAATAGATGGTAAAGGTATAGTTTTCAATGAAAACATACCAACAAATGGGTTTCACCCACTCTATAATCTTGCTATACTAATACCGATTTTTAAGATATTTTATGGATTTGGAATTAACATACCCATTTACATCTCTCTGGTTGTAATAGCTTTTTTAACTGTATCCACATCTATAATTTTATATTCAATTGTAAGTAAACTCTATAATAAAAAGGCAGGTCTCTTAGCAGCATTTATTTGGCTTTTTAACCCTCAAGTTTTTTTTGTATCGTTTATAGGATTAGAAGTGGCTCTTCAGATATTTTTTTTATCTTTACTAACTTACTACTTGTTGGCGAAAGAAAAAATAACTAACTTTTCTATTAAACAGGCTATTTTAATTGGATTACTACTCGGGTTTGTTTTTTTAAGCAGACTGGACGGTGTTTTTGTCGGATTTGGTGTAGTTGTGGCTATTATTTTAAGAAAACTCTCTAATAAAAATTTTAAAATAAATAATTTAGTTAATTTAGCAAGACAACCTGATTTAATAGCTATAATTATTACAGCTTCTCTAGTTGCTTTGCCGTGGTTATTATGGAATTTTATTGAGTTAGGCAGAATTATACCTATAAGTGGTGAAGCTGTGCATCTAAATGCTGTGGCTGGTCATACATTGACCGAGAAACCTTATTTGGACCTCATTAAACCACCGATTTATCAGACAATGGGATTTGTAGCGAGATTTTTCTTGCGAAGTGCACATACTACCATGCAAGGCATAATAATAGTATTTTTAGCATTGGTAATTCCAGCAGTTCTACTTCTTGTGAAAAGAGATAAGTTTTTACCTAAACTGTTAAATAGGCTGAATTTCTTAATTATATCTACTATTGCTTACTTTTCATTTTACTGGTTTTATCAATTTGCTTTAAGAGATTGGTATTCACTTTACACAAGTTTTCTGATGACAATTATTGTATCTATAATGATTATTAGATTAGGTCAAATAGTAAAACCTGCGAATATTGGAAGTCTGTTGACCTTTGTTTTAATTGGTGGTATGGTGGTAGCTTTTGTTAACGGTGGTGTAGTACATTATAATAGAGGTAACGGTCCAGAAGAAAAACTGAAATGGGAAGCTGCAAACTTCATAACTGATAATATTCCGTCTGATGTAATTATAGGTGCATTCAACACAGGCGTTTATCAATATTACACACCAAATCATGACATTATAAATCTTGATGGTGTTATGAATCCTGAAGCTCTAGAAGCGAGAAAAGTTCATAACATTGAGAATTATATTCTAAGTAAAAACATTGCTTATATTGTCGACAGGGCTGAGTATGTATATATATTGAATAACTCAATACTATACTTAGAACCGATAAAAACATTCGAACAACATGTTTTTTCTTACAGAAATGGTGAAGAAGTAAGAGAAATCTCAATATTTAAAGTAATACAAAACACTACAAATAATTAGAATTTTATTTACTCTGTTTGACCATAGACTTGTATAATTTTAAAGTTGTTGTTATCATTTTATCTTTGGTAAAATAACTCAAAAATCTTTTTTTAGAATTATTTCCTAGTTTTATGCAAAGCTTATCATCCTTCAGAAGTTTGACTATCGAAGACGCTAACTGTGTTGAATTCCTAGGTTCAACAACTAAACCGGTAATAAATTGTTTATTTATTGAATTCATGCCACTTCCCTTTACGTTAGTGGTTATTAACGGTTTACCGAAGTTCATTGCTTCCAACAAAGAAATTCCAAAGGCTTCTCCTAAGTTAATGCTGGGTAAAACAAACATATTACAAATCTTATAAAAGGTATTTCTTATCTTATAATCTACTTTACCTGTGAAAATAATTTTATCCTCGATGTGTAATTTCTCAGCCAGTTGTTTCAATTCACCTAATCTTTCACCATCCCCGCTCAAAATAAATTTTACATTTTGATATGATTTTATTACTTTTGGAATTGAGTAGACCAGATATTCTAGACCTTTATAAGTAGAGAATCTTCCTACAAAAAGAACGATTTTTTCATTTTTAATTTTATATTTCATTTTTAATTTATTGGTGGAGACTGTTTTTAGATTAGTATCTGATCCGATTGGTATAACCTTGGTTTTCTCTTTGAATTTTTTCAAAAGAGTAGAGACTTCAGTATAATTTTTACTAGTTGCAATTATAGTATCAAAAAACTTCATAAGTGGAATCATGTAAAATAATCGTAAAAATGAGAGAAGCTTATGTAAAAAAGTATAATCGGGTATATCTGCATGATAAGTCGCTATAACTGTCTTCTTCCCCTTAAGTAAAAGGTATATTAATAAATAAAACTCATTTAAAGGATTTGGTATATGAATGTGAATAATGTCAGGTCGTATTTGGTTAAGTATATGAAAGAATGGTAAATTAATAGGCGCATGTAAAAAATCGAAAAACTTCTTGGTTCTAATTACTTTAATTTTATTGACTTTCTCGATAGAGAATAAATTCGAATTAGTATCCAAAATAAAAACATCGTTGTCATTATTTAAAGCGTTTGCTATATCATAAGTATATTGCTCTATTCCACCTACACTAGGTGGATACCCTTTAGTTATATGAACTATTTTCATGAATTTCATTTATATGAAACAGTTAAATGCTTTATATTTTGTCGTTTCTACAAGTTTAAGAAATATCTATTAATTTAAAAGAGTCTGTTAAATATGTTATGGCTAGAATTCTTAATGTTGGCTGTGGAGATGATACTTATGGAACACATTTTGTTGATTTATACCCTTCACGAAAAGAAGTTGTAAAATGCAATATAGATGCAGAAAAACTGCCATTTAGAAGTAATTATTTCGATGTTGTTTATTCAAAAAATTTGTTAGAGCATTTAACTAATCCTGGATTCGCATTAAAAGAAATGCATAGGGTATTGAAAAATGGAGGCCATTTAAGTTCAATCACAGATAACGCACACTATTGGGCATGGACTTTTCTGAAAGAGCATGCATTAAAATATGATGTTATAAAAAAGGGTGTTGAAGATAAACATTATATGTTATTTGAACTTCCTCATTTGAGAAATCTTGCAGAATCGGCCGGTTTCAAAAAATGCAATTTAACATATTATAAAGAACCCATTAGTATGAACACTATTAAAGATGTGATAAGATTTTTCAGTAATTTATTATTTAGAGTATTAAATAGAAGAATGTCTTACAGACGTGTAAGACTAGAAGCTATTAAATTAGATTAATGATTGCTAGAATTAGAAAGTAAAAACTATCTCCTAGATGTATTAACGTTAGTATTGAGAAAGGTGTTTAAACTTTTTGTATAATTATTTATAAGCGTGCATCTGAAATGTTTTATGAGAGAAACCTTGTATTAGTATTGGACTATGTTAAAGAACTATTGCCAATTTTGAAAGGGAAAACTATAAGTACAAGCGATCATGAAGAATGTTATGGAGAATATTTACTTATACGACATCAAAGTGGTATTAAAATAAAAGAAATAAGAGAAATACCATGGTTTGAGGTGAGTGGTAATGGTAGAAAATACAAAGGATGATGAGTCCCTATTAGAAGAGGAAGATAAAGTTAAGAAAAGGCTTCGAAGTTTAGGATACCTTGATTAAGATTTTCATTAAAGAAAATGTATATAAATTTCATGTAAGGAAAGTCTCTTCTAGAGGGTGGAAAAATGAACAATGAAGAATTACTTAAAAAAATAAAATTCCACTTAGAACAACAAAAAAAAGGATGGAATTATTTAATCTACGGATTAGGCGATTTATATCAATCATTTGATGAACTTAAAATTAAAGGTCAAAGAAATACAGAAGCTAGAATTAAAGAATATGAATTAAAAAAGAATATGAAAAAACATTACAACATTTTAGATATTGGATGTAACTGTGGTTTTATAGACTTGAAATTATCACCAGATGTCAATTCTATTGATGGTATAGAAATAAATCCTTTTTTAGTAGCTATAGGTAATGAAGTTAAAACATATTTAAAAATAAAAAATGTTGATTTTCATCCAATAGGATTTGAAAAATATGAAACTAGAAAAACATATGAAGTAGTTTTTTCTTTTGCGGCTGATGATGTTGCAGATGGCTTGTCTAAGTTATCTTTTATGGATTATATTAAAAAAATATCTTCATTGATGGTGAAAGATGGGTATCTGTTCTTTGAAAGTCAAGCATCAGATATACTTGAAGGAACATGGAACTCAAAATATAAGATTCTAAAAAAGAATTTCAAAATAATAAAAGAAAAGAAGATATTTTCAGATTATCCTGTTAATGCTAGAGAAAGAATATTTTTAATATTACAAAAAATGGGTTAAAATGAGTTCGGTAGATTACAATATTATTTTGATCACTATTGATGGTTTAAGGAGAGATAGAATAAAATTATGTCCTTTCCTTTATTCTATTGCGAAGAATAATTATTTCTTCTCAAATATGATTACTGCAACACCATATACCATAGCTTCTATGCATGCTATTTTTTCTGGAATATACCCATCGAAGAATGGGGTAAATTCTTACTTTAATATGTTTAAATTTAAAAAAGATGTTTGTAAAACAATTACAGAGTATTTACATGATGAAGGGTATTATACGACAGCAGAAATCTACAATGATTCAATAATACCTCATCAAGGTTTTGATAAAATACATGTTTATGATGAAAATAAAGATGATATAGATAAAAGTTCAATAAAACTTATTGAAGAAGTCGCAAAAAAGGGGAAGTTTTTTCTACATTTGCAACCTGCACATATTCATCGAAATACTGGTAAGCATATAGGGAAAAAATATAATGATTTTAGTAAGGAATACTTCGACAGATTTGAGGATAACATAAAAGAATATAATCAATACATACAAGAGGCTGATAATTATATAAAAACAGTATTTTCTTCTATTAATGAATTAAATCTTAGAAATAATACTATTGTGATACTTTTATCGGACCATGGAACTAGTAATGGGGAGAAATTTGGTGAGAAAATGTATGGTTGTTATCTATATAATTATACTATCAACACTTTTTGTGTGATATGTTTACCTAAATCATATTCTGAAGAAATTAAATATATGGTAAGAAGTGTAGATGTATTGCCCACTGTATTAGATTTATTGAATATAAAAATCGATGATTCCTATGAACCGTTAGATGGTATATCCCTTATGAGTTTTATATCTGGTACAGAAAATAAAAATAGAAAAGTGTTTTGTGAAACTGGAAGGATAAATAAAGAAAAAATATCAAAAAGTGAACATAACATTTTTTGTATTATAGAAGGTGATTGGAAACTTATATTTAATAAAGATAAAAATACTTATGAGTTATATAATATCCTTAATGACCCGTCTGAGAAAAATAATTTATTTGGAAAGGAAATAAATATATTCACGAAATTAAAGAAAGAGTTAATAACAAAATTAGATGAATTGGATAATAAAATATTTTAGAGACTGGAAGTTGGAATGGGTTTTGATTCTGTGTTTGAATGTGTGATTCATTTTTTAATGAAACTACCACAAGTTTAAAAAAATGTAAGAAGAAAAGTTATTAAAGTATAACGAAAATAAAATTAAAAAAGACTCAGTGAATTTGGTTATATATGAAATGGTGTCGTTTTTCTATATTTCAAGTTTTGTCCCGTCCATATCCGTCGGAACTGGGACGTCAAATAAACTCAATATGGTAGGTGCCATATCCAGAATATTTGCATTTTCAAGTATTTTCTTTTTATTATTTTTTTTATTATAAATAATGAGAACTCCGTCCATTGTATGTGCTCCCATCTGAGAATGGGTTGGTTTTGAAAGCAACATATTACCATACATTCTATTGCTTATTGAATATTCTGAATTTTTTGTAATTACAATCAAATCTGGGGCATCATTTACATGCGATCCACTATATATTTCTTCCCTATCATAAACATGCTCTATTATTTTTTGTTTATTATCGGGGTCTTTGATTTCTAACAAGCCGTCTTTAATAAGAGCTTTTATTTCTTCCTTATGAGAGTTTTCATTTATTATTATTCCTCTACTTACTCCTAGTGAAGATTGACTAAATGCCTTACTTTGATTAAAATCGATTTCTGCGTTTGTAACTGGTATTCTGATATTGAATTTCTTATAAATCCATAGACCTATCGGAAGAAGTTTTAACTTCGAAAGAATATTATATATATTTTCTTTTGTAAATTCTGTTCTAAATAAACCTGAGTTCAGTTTTTTTGTAACTAGAAGTTCTTTTTGTTTCAACCATGTGTTTAAATGAAATACCTTCTTAATATTGCCTCCACCGTGGTCTGACAACACAATAAGAATATCATCATCAGTCAATGTATCTATGATTTCACCTATCAATTCATCAATATATTTGTATAGTTCTAATATCTTCTCTCTATGATACTGCACTTTATGTTGTATATAATCAGTTTCGTAGAAGGCAATCATTGATAAATCCCATTCATATTTATGAATCAAGTATCGGAACAAGTCAAACTTGGTTTTAATGTCATGTTTCAGCATATTTAATAATGTTGTTATATTTTTCACTTCATTGAATTCTTCTAGTTTTATATCATACATCAATTCAATTGGAATTTCTAAATTTTCAGGGTGAAATGCCGGTTTACTTCCCGGTGTTTCAATGCCAGTAAATACAATTCCATTTATTTTTTCAGGAGGATAAGTAAATGGTATATTTACTAATATGGAAAATTTCCCTTCAAGTCCTAATAGTTTCCATATAGTGTCACACATGATATTACCACCATTCAACATTTCAGTTTCATAATTTGAATTGAATCTAGTCCAATCAAACACGCCATGTTTTCCAGGATTTTTTCCAGTCATGAATGACGACCATGCTACAGCAGATTTGGGAGGCATTGTACTTCTTAGGTTTCCACATATACCATTTTCTATCATGGTTTTGAAATTCGGTAAAATATTATTTTCGATCCCCTTATTTATTATATCTAAACTGGCACCATCTAATCCTATAATTAGAACCCTTCTTTTCATTTTAGTCAAGCCTTTATGAATCGTTTAATTTAGTAAATTTTAGTATATTTAGGATCATCACTTTATTCTCTAACTCCATATTTTTTAAACATTTGTTTATTTATTTCTAATACGGCTTGTAAAAGCTTTGGGTTCAGATTATTTTCTTTTGCAAAAGTTATAAATGATTCCAAGTCTTTGGGTAAGCACGTACCTCCGAATGCCTTTCCATGGACAATACCGTATTTTCCGATTCTTGAATCTGAACTAACTATTTCGGCAACTTTTTTTGAGTCTATACCTAGTTTATTACATATCAGAAAAATTTCATTCCAATAAGAAATCTTATTGGCTAACTTGAGATTATGTGCGTATTTTACCATTTCAGCTGTTTTTAAATCTGTTCTAAAAACAGGAACGCTGAATTTTTTGAACATCTCCTCTAGGACATCACCTGATTTTTTATCATATTCACCAATAATAAATTTATCTTCAAAAGTTTTTATTCCGTCTTGATTAACTTCATACCATGCCTTCAAGTCCGGATCGGTAGTATTTTTATTTACTTGAGTTAGAAACTCTGGATTTGAACATAGCCCAAAGTTCTTACCACAAGTTCTACCTGATGTTTTCTCGAGAAGAGATTTTACAAAGGTTTCTGTAGTTGTTGGTACAACAGTACTTTTAACAACAATTAAATGGTATTTAGATTTAATTTTCAACTGGGTTCCTATTGCTTCTACAGCGGATTTCAAGAAACTTAAATCAATTTTTCCATCTTTCGTTGGAGTTGGTACACATAAAAATGATATATCAGATTCTTCAATTGCTTGTTTTATATCGTTAGTAGTGTTATAACCATTGTTTTTTAAATTATTAATTACTGATTCTTTTATATCATAAAAGATAATTTTATTTCCTTTATTTAACAGAGATTTTCCTATCGAAGACCCTACATAACCGGAACCTATTATACTTACTATAGCCAAAACATCACGTAATACTTGAGGTTAATTATATATAAAAAGCTATTGCTACACATTGTCTGAAAAGAACATTTTTATTTTGTCTACTACATATCGGATTTGATCTTCTTTCAATTCAGGACACATTGGTAGGCTTAAGATCTCCTCGGAAACTTTTTCCGAAATTGGAAAATCTCCTCTTTTGTAATTTAGACCTTTATAGGCTAATTGCAGATGCAAGGGAATTGGATAATAAATTTGTGTTGTTATTCCGTTATTCTTTAAAAAGGTAGCAAGTTCATCACGTTTCTTTACTTTTACAGTATATACATAATAAACGTGTTTTGAATTTTCTGCTTCAAAAGGAATTACAATTCCGTCTAATTTATACAAAAGATCATTATACAGTTTTGCATTTTCTCTTCTTTTTTTATTAAAACTGTGTAAAAATTTTAATTTCACATTAAGTACTGCTGCTTGTATATTTGCCATTCTGTAATTGAATCCCAATAAATCATGTTCATATTTCTTGTTTTTAGCCCGTCCGTGATCTAAAAGCATTGAAGTTACAGAAGCAACATCCTCATTGTTAGTCACTATGCATCCTGCATCTCCGAATGCACCCAAATTTTTGGCTGGAAAAAAACTGAAACACCCTATATCAGATATAGGTAGACGTTTACCATTATACTCTGCTCCATTTGCTTGAGCGCAATCTTCGATAATAATTAAATCGTAGTTATCTGCAATCCTTTTAATTTGTTTCATGTCACACGGTTGACCATAAAGATGAACTGGTAAAATTGCTTTAGTTTTTGTAGAAATGGCATCTTCTATTTTATTGACGTCTATATTGAATGTTTTTCCATCAATATCTACAAATTTCGGTACAGCTCCTACATGGCTAATAGAGGCTGCTGTAGCTGTAAACGTATTTGGAACTGTTATTACCTCATCATAAGGTTTTATTTTTGTTGTACGGAGTGCTAGTTCTAATGCAGTTGTACCAGAACTACATCCAACTGCAAATTTAGATCCGCAAAAGTTTGCAAAGTTCTTTTCGAATTCTTCTAGGGCATCTCCTCTCAAAAATTGAGAACTGTTAATAACGTCTTGTATAGCTTGGTCAATTTCAACTTTTAATCGCAAATATTGCGCTTTTAAATTAACAAGCGGTACTTCCATTTTAACCATCCGGAACATTACTGTATACTCTAGATCCGTCTGAAAACTTTATTTCACGGATATCTTTAATAATTTTTGCTGGTCTCCCGACGACTACTTTAAATGGTGGTATATCTTTTGTAACTAGGGAACCTGCACCGACTAGAGAATAACTTCCAACTGTCACACCTGGCATTATTATTGCTCTAGCTGCTATAACAGCACCTTTTTTAATTATGCATCCTTTCAGACGTTCTTTCTCACCTGGTGAATAGGGGTATTTCGAATTTAAAAAATATACACCAGGATTGATTCTACAATTATCCTCTATAACGGTATTTTCAAACACATGCACATCAGAGTGTAACTTGACATCATTTCCTATTTTAACATTGTATGCTATTTCACTACCTATACCAATGCTGACATTGTCCCCTATTTCGTTGCTTTCTCTTATTACTACACCATTACCTGTTTTAAAGTTCGCTCCTATCTTATTCCCAGCATAAATTATAGTAAAAGAACGTATGATTGAATTATCGCCGATTTTAGTTTTTTGGAGATTCGGTACACTTCTTGTTGGTGGTTTACCTATTATAACAAAATCTTCTATTTCTACATTTTTACCAAGTTCTACATTTTCATATATTTTTGAATTGTTCATATTTCCAATTCCAGTTCCGAGTTTGCGGATTCTAGAGCTTTTTCACATATACGTGTTGTATAAATTTCTTCTTCCCCTAACTTACGTGCTTCTTCATTTTCTAGTGACTTTAAGAAATTAATGATCTCTTCTCTAAGAGGCTCTTTTTTTTCAATTGAAATGAATTCACTTTTCCATTCATCGCCAGATATCTGGGGAGCTGTATATTTAATTAAAATTTGCTCTTTGAAATCTGCATATAACGCCCCTTTAGTTCCTAGTATGAACATGTCACGCTGTTTTTCAGGATGCTCACAACTTAATTCTAATGCGGCATGAAATTTATCATACCGTAAAATAATAGTTGCGGAATCTTCGAAATTAATGTCGAGTTTATTTGTTTTTTTACATAAAACTTTTGTTGGTTTCTGAGGGAGAATGAAATTTAAAATATCTACCAAATGTACGGAAAGATTAAACACTACGCCTGAATCGTTTCGTTGTTTATTCGGTTGTATATATCTGGCATTTACGGCTCTTATTTCTCCTATTGAGGGTAATAATTCTTTCAGTTTTGGTACTACTGGGTTAAATCTAAAAAGATATCCTACATGTAATACCAGACTCTTATCTTTAGCCAATTTCACTAATTCTTCGGCCTCTTTAGAGGTAAAGACTAATGGTTTTTCAACTAAAACATGTGTATTTTTTGTCAGGCACTCTCTAACAAGTTTGTAATGTATGTTTGTAGGTGCTACTATGCTTACGGCATCAACATTTTTAACTAAATCGCTATAGTCATGAAAAAATGCTATTTCGAGCTTATCTGCTATAGACTTTTTTTCTTGGTCAATGTCTGAAATACCAACGAATTCAACTTCATGAAGAAGTGTTTTATATATTCTGATATGGTTCATTCCCCATTTACCAGCCCCTATTACACCGACTCTTTTCATTCTATCAAAAAATATTAAAGGTGTGAACTATTTAAGGCTTTTTAAGTTATAGATAAAACAGATGCTTTATGAAAATAATGATAGCAACTACACGAGGTGGACACCTAACGCAAAGTTTATTATTGGCCGAAAAGTTAAAGTCAAAATTCGATTTGGTATTTGTAACGCATTATACAGATGTTTCGAAAACTTTGCTTAAAGGATATAGAGTAAAATTCATTAGTATGCCATTTACAGGTCCTAAAAATATTAGGACTCTGTGTAGTTATCCTATAATTTTATTTAAGGCATTGATGATATTATTAAGAGAAAATCCAGATGCGATTGTTAGTCCTGGTTCAAATGTACCAATACCATTTTGTTATCTGGGTAAGCTACTGGGTAAAAAAATTATTTTTATAGAAAGTTGGTCTAGAGTTAGAAACCCGTCACTATCAGGCAAGTTGATATACAAAATAGCAGATTTATTTTTTGTCCAATGGGAACCGTTAAAAAAAGTTTATCCTAAAGCTGTATATGCTGGGAGATTATTATGATATTTGTAATCGCTGGATGGAAATTTGATGAGCTAATTAAAAAAATAGACGAAATATCGCATAGACTAAAAGAGCCAGTTGTCGCTCAGATAGGAGAAAGTAAATATAGGCCTCGAAATATTAAATGGTTTAGGTTTCACGCCCCTCTTCATAAGTTTTATAAAAAGGCTGATATTGTAATATCACATCACGGTGCAGGTACTATCTTTGAGGTATTGGGACATAAGAAGAAATTAATATGTCTAGAAAATCCGTCTATAGTACATAACCCGGATTTAGCAAATGAATTGCATAGACTTGGATACTTAATTAATTGTAAATCCATCGACAATTTAGAAAATTGTATTAAAGCGGTCAGAACTCATAAATTTAAAAGATACAATTCGCCAGAATGCAGAATAGATGAAAAAATAATAGAATTTCTAGGTGAAAATGTTTAGTATTCGACCCAGAGTTTATTTTCTAATTACAAAATGGTGAATACAAACACTGGGTGTGAAATTATTTCACTGTAACGAATTTCGATATCCAACAATCCGTAATATGTTGTGAAATAATTGTTGTTTGTTCTGTGTGTGGCAAAGAATTTAAATATTTAACATTTGATTAGCATGTTAGAGCATGGTACAATGAAAGCATTATTATTAGCTGGTGGTCACGGAACAAGATTACGACCTTTAACATATACTACAAATAAGCATGTATTACCTTTAGGGAATAAGCCCATGATTTTATACGCTATTGAAGACATCATTGAAGCTGGTATAAAAGATGTGGGAATTGTCTTGGGACCTGTGAAAGAAGGAATAAAGGAATTGCTTGGTGACGGTTCCAGATATGGTATAAACATAACATATATAGAACAACCTGAACCTTTGGGAATAGCACACGCAGTTAAAATATCGAAACAGTTCATTGCTGGTGATAAGTTCGTATTGTACCTTGGTGACAACTTTTTAAAAGGTGGTATCAAAAATTCTCTGAATCTTTTTTTGGAACATAATTACGATGCTTTAATACATCTTACAAAAGTAAAAGACCCTAGGTTATATGGTGTTGTAGAGCTCGATGGTGATAAAATTAAAAGGCTTATTGAAAAACCCAGCGAACCTAAAAGTAATTTAGTCATTACTGGCATCTATTTTTTAAATGAAAAGATATTCAACGTGATAGAAAAGTTAACTCCATCTGCAAGAAATGAATTGGAAATTACTGACGCTTTGCAAAAGATGATTGAAGATGGGCATGAAGTAAAACATGTATTTGTTGATGATTGGTGGAAAGACACTGGTACACCAGATGATTTATTAGAGGCAAATCGACTTATATTACACGACATAAAACCAAATATTTTAGGTACAGTAGAAGACGGTGCGTATATAATAGGGAATGTGTTCATAGACGAGAAAACGACAGTCAGAAGCGGGGCTACAATAAGAGGCCCTGTAGTAATAGGTAAGAACTGCGAAATCGAAAAGGGAGTTTATATAGGCCCTTATACATCAATTGGTGATGGAACGATAATAAAGAGCGGTGAAATAGAAAATTGTATTATATTTGATAATGTACACATAGATTGCAATAAACGGTTATCAGACAGCTTAATAGGTCGCCAAGTAAAAATTTTAAATCTTGAAGAGAGAGTTCCAAAAACTACTAAATTAATAGTAGGGGAAAAATCACTATTGACCCTTTAATTGTACAATATGAGCCATCTTTTTATCTGAGGAAAATAATATTTCTCCGCCACACTCAAAACACTGATTGATTAAAGGAACTCTTCTATAGAATTTGTTGCATTTTTTACATAGAAATCCATCAAATGAGTCTAGACTCTCTTTCAAAACAGTTCCGTTTGTTTTATTGCCGTTTTTAAAAATCTCCTTCAGAAGAGTTTGTCTGCCTATTCCAAGCAATTCTGTTTTACTTATACCGATGACTTCAAAGACCCTTTCTAAAGGTGGTAGTATCTGGTTTTCAACATAATATTTATCATCTATTTGTAATTTGTTTTTTTTAACATAGTCGGGATCCTCTGCTCTTTCTGAAAGAAGTTGCATTCCTTTAACTATTACAAAACTCACTCTATCGCCTACGCCTGGTGCCTCACCATTTCTTTTTCTTAGTTTCTTAACAAGTTCGACATGAGGTTGAATTCCTTTATACGCCGCTATAGATTTAGAAATGCTTTTTGTTATAATCAAATCCTCGATTGAAACTTCATTTTTTTCAAGATTCATTAAATATTCTTTGACATATCCAAATGCCTTTTTCGGATTCTGTTCCTTTAGTAAGATATTAAGAACCTCAAATAATATTTTTGTTGTGGCATCGCACCAATCCCTCCGTACAGTCTCTATGCCCTTCATTACCATTTCTTCTTTCCAATTGCCATTTGACTTTTCATAACTTAATCCAACATAACGTTTTTTCGAAAGAATTAATAGGGTTTTGAATACTTTTTCTATCTTCATTTGTACAATTCCTGTAAGTTCGGAATTGACCAGAGATTCTAACTTTCTACCGGTTTCATATGCTGTGTCGAGATCTTTGGTTTTAACTTTAACCATTATAGAGTCTGTGTCGCCGTAGACGACTTCGTACTCGGATTTGGTTTCTATGATATCTCTAGTTTGGTTAATTAGAAACCTACCACATCCAGTTATAGTATTTGCGATGTCAATAACGTATAGCCTAGCTCTAAGATATCCTGTATATCCATAGAATGCGTTAGTCATGATTTTCAATGCGAGTTGTTTTGCTTCGAGCAAACGTTTTACATTTTTATCGGAACTTCGTCTTTCTTCGTATCTTACTTTATCTCGTTCCTGAATTAGGTACATTAGTATAGTGGGAAGTATCCCTTTTCTTACACTCTTAGAAACAAATTCGGTGCCATATGGTGTTTTAATAGTTTCAACTGCATTTGACTTGTCTTTAACAAGTGTGGTTGGGCAAATGTTATACGCTATAAAGATTGACGGGTACATTGATTTAAAGTCAAGATAAACTGTCGTATCTGTGTGGAGCCCTATTTTCGGTTCTAACACAAGAGCACCTTTTAACTCTTGGTTATCTTGTTTTCCATATGTACTTTCAGACGGTTTGCATGGTAACACGTAGTCGTTTTTATTAAACTCTCTTAGTAAGAGATTTTCCACTCTTTGTGCTTCACCGCCATCTAAACAATCTTGTAAAAGTAACCCAGATACCTTGCTTAGTTCAAAAAATTTGTCGAGTAAACCTTTTTCCAATATCAGTCTTAAAGCAAGCTCAGAATCTTTCTTTGCATAACTAATCAGCTTTGTTAATTGACTATCGTCACCATGCCAATGACCAAATATCTCGCTATGAGCTATGTCAATCTTCTGATCGTTTAATAGTTCACGTGAAACATCACCGAGACCAAGTCTTTTTAAGCGTAAATTCCCTTTTCTTATAGACTCTTTAATGAGGTCGTAAGCATCGGCTATTATTCTGCCAGTTATTGTATTTTTATAGTACGCCCCGATTTTTCTTGAGATTGACGGTTTCTGATTACACCGTCCTAACATAGTTGACAAATCATTCTCCCGTAATCGTGAAAGTATGTATGGTAAGTCAAAATTATTTATGTTGTAACCTATAATGACATCAGGATCGTAATTTTCCAATATCTTGAGAAATTCCTTTAACATTTCCTTCTCATTTGAAAAAAATTTAACATCTTTACTGTTTTTTATGGATGGTTTTGATACCAAAATTAGGGATTTTTCTGAATTATAATCTGGGTGAAAAGACATGCTGATTATTCCGATTATGTCCTTTTTTGGATCTGGTGCTCCTTCATTGGATATAGTTTCTATATCTATCGATACGTATTTTAAATTGCTGTTTTCTAAACTCTCCATTTCTTGTATCTCATTGACATCCATGGTAATATCGGTTTTTACTGTCTTTGTTCTGGTTTGCGTACCAGAA
The DNA here is from genome assembly GCA_964570195.1 of uncultured archaeon. Lineage (GTDB taxonomy): Archaea > Aenigmatarchaeota > Aenigmatarchaeia > CG10238-14 > SCSR01 > JACOWB01. The sequence continues at coordinate 7,598 of CAZMWU010000001.1, read as the reverse complement.
ACCCTGAATCGCTTGAATCCAGAAATACCTTTATCGGCCATGAATCTGTATTTGAATAGTATATCTGCTTCGTAGACGTCATCTACGAGTTTTTCTTTTTGCAACATATCGCGAATTTCGGGCACTCGTGACGGATCGTTAATGATTATTTTCATAAATTTGGATTTTTTAGACTGGTATCCTATCGGTTTATACTTGTATAAATCCTCAATTTTAACGATAAGGTTAGGAAACCTTTTCTTAAGTAAATTTGGCAAATTGTCTTCAAATTGTTTCTTTGGTGATATGTAAAAATATGGATAATATCCTTTGTAAAATACGCAAGTCGATTTACCGTCTATCGTTTTTCCGAATAATCTTACTACAGGTGAATTTTCAAGAACTATATAGTCGCAATCTAAAAGCTGAAATTCCAAATCCATACTCTAAGTTATGACAAGTCAATTTTAAATGTTTCTCGTGTTTGTAAATTTATTACCCAGTATATAGGTTCTGTTTTAAAGCTACCGTTAGTTAAAACAGTTGTACCTTTATAGTTGGTGTATGTGGAATTGCCGACACCCGATATTACCATTATATCAGGAGTTGTTTCAATGAGGTACGAATTGTTGTAAGAATCTGGTGTTATTATAGGGTTCAAATTTCGTTTCCTTAGAAGATTGATTATTGTTGTGTCTAGTGGTAGTTGCCATAAAGCGTCATATTGTTGTAAAAACGTCCCATTAAAAAATTGAAATTTTACATTTTCTATTTGTTGTGTACTGTAGGTTCCTGTTAGATCTTTTTCGGGAAATATTTCCGTTGGGTGATGTATATCTGATATAAATTTTATTTTATCTTCATTTCTTGAGGATATTCCATCTAGAACAAAAACATGTAGATTTTTTTGTTCGTCCAGCCAATTCAGCAAATTTTTGTAGTATTTTGGATTAAATTTTTCGGAATCCATATGGATGTCGGATATAACAAAACAATTTTCTATTTTTTCTGTCTTGTTAATCTCTTTTTTTAAAGATATGTCTGGGTATACCACTTGTACTACTTCATGTATGTTGTTTCGTAATTCACAAACAACACCTATAACTTCGTCTTCTACAATGCAGTTTGAGAGTTTTTGCTCTATTTTGAATTCTGCACGACCTGTAGAATCCTCCAATACTAAGGATTGATTTTTTTCCAACACAATTCCTATAACTGAAAATGGAGTTAGCTTTTCGTTTATTCTGTTTATTGAAATCAGATTAATTAATTCTTGCCTATTTATTAGCAGCTCCTTTAAAAAATTGAATCTGTGATTCAAAATCTTAGTTAATGAATCGATGGATAAAATTTCCTCCAAACCAGCGGGTTTGTCAGTGAATGTTTTTAAAAATTCTAAGGTTACAACTGTTGGTAAATTATTCTTGCCTAACTTCAGAATACGTTCCAAAATAGCGGGATTTTTAACCAACACTTCCAAGACGTCTTGATTTACTTGAGTGTTGTATTTCAGAAACAAATTCAGTATATCAACTTTATTCATATTAACGGTAAAGTCTTTTACTTTTTTAAAGTATATACCACCAAACCGACCTTGTTTTCAACCTTCGAATGTGGTAATTGGATGGCTTGAATTTTTCCACTTTCAACCAATTCTTGTACATATTTTTGTACAGTATTCCAACTTATCTCTCGGTCAATTGTCTTCGCTATCTCCTTTGAGATAACTGATATCGTTACAGGGGTAGTTGCTTTTGACAAAAGGGATATAATATATTTTTGAACATCGTATCGTATATTGGGTCTACCACGCTTCATATTTATCGTAATCACATTGGTGAATAATTATTATAAACTTTCTCCAAATTTTTACAATAATCCAATAACCAGTTGGTGTGAATGGTGAGTACTGTAATAATTATCTATTATATTACTACAAAAAAAGATTTATAATATTATAACTATGTTATATAATTATAATAAATTATAATTTATTAAATAATTCTCTTTTAACTATACCACTATATTATTTAACATTTGTTAGAAACAGTTACAAATAGTTTCCGAAATTTCATATAAATGACATTGAAAAGTAATAAAAATTATTTAGAAACCTCAGAATTATTCTTCCATAAGTTCATAAAAATTTAGTTAACCCGTTAATAACGAAAAACTTTGTGATAACAACACGAATAAAAGACGTCTTGTCTATAAAAGGTCCGTAATTAGCTGGATTAGAGTGTCTTATTTTATCCAATAAACCAAGCTTTACCAAGTTGTTTAATCTTTTCCTCAATGCCTCCATACCGATTTTAATCTTATGATTAACTTTCATTTCACTATACAACAAAGGGAAACAATACGGTTGCAGATCAAACGGTTGTTCTTTCCCATTCATATAAAATTTTCGTAATAGTTGGACATCTAAAAAATCCAACCGCTCGGCTAACGATATAGCCTGTTCAAAATTAGCATCTACGTTATTTTCCACTTGAGAAAAGGTTCCCAGCAGAATGTTTTCAGTCATTATAAACCCACACGTAAGGATAGATTACTGTTGTGCTTTAAAAGTCATTTTATATCATGGATATACTATATTAGACTACTCACTTTTGTTGTTATTTTTGAATCGTTAATCTCAATCAATCCTATATATCCTTCAGGAAAGCGACCAGAATTTATCAATTTTGTCCTGCCGATATCATCTACACCCCTGCTTTCATGTATATGTGCACACACAGCTACATTCGGTTGACGGTTTTCAATGAAATTTCGTACAGCATCGGAACCAACATGTGCTCCACCTACAATCGTATCTAGTTTTGTCCTGCTTGGTGGTGCATGTGTAACCTGTATCTTAATTTCAGCTTTCTTTACCTCACCGTAAGACTTTTCCAACCCCAATTCAATTTCACCTTCACTAGGTTCAAAAGGTGTGCTGAATGGAGTTTTAGCCCCGCCATATCCGTAAAACCCTATACCATCAATAAGTTTTCCTTCTGCGTGGACACTTACCCCCTCCTTTTTAAGAAATTGTATCAATTCCAAATCCCAGCTCCCCGGCACGGTAATTACCGGCTTACCAAGATTATTTAATTCTTCTAGGATTATCTTACCAATGTCAAGCCGACTAAATCCTTTAGGTATCGAAAAATCAGTAAAATCCCCGGGGCATATTACGATATCGCTATCCAAGAGTGCTATCTTGTCTAAGAATTTCATTAAATTTTCCACATCACCGTGTATACAGCTAACCACAACTATGCTTGTCATATCAATTTTATCTTGTAAACAAATATTAAATAATGCATACAAAGAGAAAGGGATATAGAGTAGAGAGAAAAATAAGATTACTTTTTCAAAGATTCGGATGGAATGTTATAAGAGCTGGCTCTAGTCTCGGCGAGTCAGATCTCGTTTGTTTGAGAAACAGAAAATGCATTTTATTACAAATTAAATCAACTAAAAGACAAACATTTTATTATTACGGTTACAGACAGCCGTTATTCGAGGGTTTCCCGTTTTTCCTTGTAGTCGATTTCGGATATAACAAAATAAGAGTTGTCACACCAAAACCAAAGGTAACTACATCAGACGGGCAGAATTTAGAAGAGTTCCTGAAAAGTTATTAATATTACAAATTTCCAATAATGATTGGTGATTATTTGGTTGTCCTAGTTAAAGATGTGATGTCAACACCTGTCCTCACGGTCGACATTAAAAAAACAGCGCGCGATGCAGGAAAATTAATGCGGAAACATAGGAAGGGATTCCTTGTAGTCACCGAAAAAAACAAACCAGCGGGTGTAATTTCTGAAAGTGATTTGATTGAAGAGATTGTTTGTAAAAGCGCAAAAGCCGATAAAATTAAATTAGAAAATTTTATGCACGAGCCGATAATAGCGGTAGACCCAGATGACGAACTCCTAACCGCATCTAGGAAAATGAAAGAAAATAATATACACAGACTGCCTGTAGTGGCAGAAGGACGTGTTGTTGGGGTAGTCTCTTTAACAGATATAGCGCGAACATCACCTGAAATGCTCGATTTGCTTGAATACAGGCTTAAGATGAAAGAAAGACCGTTTGAAATAAAAGAAAAGACTACATTGGGTATATGCGATTCGTGCGATAATTATTCAGAAGATTTACAAAATATTAATGAGGAATGGCTCTGTGAAATTTGTAGAGAAGAAAGGGAAGTATGATAAAATTAGAAAATGCAGAAATTAACAAAATAGAAAGCATTGTAAATATAGCTAATTTATCTCCATCATACGTATTCGAATTTGAAAGCCTCTCTAATGTGGTAAAAACAATAATAACATCAGGTCATAGAAGAATACCAGTTATATCAAAAAACAATAATCTAGTCGGTATCTTAACCTACATGGATATACTTGATGCTTTATTGCGCGGATTGTCACGGAACACACAAGTATCGTCATTCATGACTAGAGAGGTTGTATTTTGTGAAACAAACGAAACCATAAATTCAGTTATACAAAAAATGAAAATTTCTAGACGGGGAGGCATGCCAATCATAAAGGAAATGAAATTAACAGGAATAGTTAGTGAGAGGGATATCATACGAATACTCCCAAAAAAATATTTTGATATACAGGTTAGCGAAGCAATGTCGCATAAACCGTTTTTCATACCGCAAAGTTTGTCTGTTAGAAATTGCATGAAAACAATGGTCAATACGCATTACAGAAGATTTCCTATAGTCGAAAATAAGGAGGTTGTCGGCATTGTTACAGGGCTGGATATCTTACATTTCATTAACAATACAAACTACAACCCTATACAAATGGACGAAAGTATTGCAAACATCATGTCAACACCTGTCAAATATGTAATGGAACATGATGACGTGTCGGACGCCCTAAAAATAATTTTAGAGAACAATATAGGTGGGTTACCAGTTATCAACGAAGAAAATAATTTGAAAGGGATTATTACCGAAAGAAACATAATCGAATTACTCTGATTTGAATGTTGGAAGAATACCAGAGTAAATTTATTTCCGAAATGCAAGAAAGCAAGAATCTGATAGTTGTAGAAGGAAAAAAGGACCGATTTGCCTTAGAGAAGAGCGGCTTGGAAAATATAGTTGAAATTTCCGGTAAAGGATTGGAGAAAGTTGCAGACATAGTGCAAGACAGGAGATTACCAGTTACTATTTTAACAGACTTTGACAATGAAGGTATAAAGCAATATACACGATTGGAAAAACTGCTTCTACAAGCAGAAATAAAGGTAGATGACGTTACTCGACATAGATTCAAACGTACTTTTTGTGTAAACAAAATAGAGGAGATTAATAGTTATTTTAAATAACTTGTATGCAAAATCTTGTAAACGGGTCCAGATTTTTGCAATATACTCTCAAATAAACAAACATCTCCAATCTTAAATGCCATCTCCTTACAGACTACTTTATTAACTTCTTCAACAAATTTTCTTTTACCATCTATATTTTTTACTCTGGCCAATGTTAAATGTGGATGATGGCTGCTACCACCAATGGTTTCGACAATCCCCTTTCTAAAAAATTCTAAATTTTCACTTTCTACACTCAAAGCAATAACTCTTGTGTATTTTTCGTTAGGTATTAAAAGTACGTTTCCTATCACAACTGAAAAAATATCATACAATTTAGCGATTTCATCAAGTTTTGACTCAATTTTCACAACTTCCGAATTTTCGACATCGCCAAGAAACGAAAGACTAATATGGAGGTTTTCATATTCGACAAATTTTGCTGTAATCGGCAGTGATTGCAGTTTTTCCTGTATGTCGCTTACATATCTTTTAATATCTTCCGGAATGGCGATTCCAATAAATACCCTCACCATAAACTTTATTAAATTAACAATCTAATTATATCTAGAGTCTTATGCCAGAAACAAGAATACGAGCCGGCGATGTTGTCGGTAAAACAATAATTAGTGAGGAGACAGGCCGGAAATTCGGTGTCGTTACCAATGTAGATTTTGTCACAGAAAGCGGCGAATTAATGAATATAGTAGTCGATCAGGCAACAAAACATCTGACGGAATTGAGCCTAAAGTCTGATGATAGGGGAAGAGTATTGATTCCATTCAGTTCAGTCAAGTCTATAGGTGATTTTGTAATAATAAGCGAAAACGAACTTATTTAACCCAGCTTATTTCAACGTCTTCTGTCCGCCAATTTTGTTTAACAAAACTCTCATTAATTTCAAGTTTCTGACTGGCACAATAAGCTAAAATTCCAACCCAACTTATCATAAATCCGTTATCGCCCGAGGATTCTTGAGGAACTACATAAAATTTTGCATTTCTCTCCCCACACATAACCTTCATCATCTCCTGTAGTCTTTTATTAGCGGCAACTCCGCCAACAAGCAGAACCTCATTTTTATTAGTATGTGCTAGAGCCCGTTCGGTCACTTCGGTTAACATAGAGAAACATACTTCCTGCACTGAGTATGAGACATCCTCTTTACTAGCGCCTTCTCTAAATCTTTCTGTAGATGCGGTAAGTATTCCGGTAAATGAGATATCCATGCCTTTTACCACATATGGCAGATCAATGAACCCACCAGATTTAGCCAAATTTTCTATCTCTGGACCTCCTGGCATCGGCAACCCCATTTCACGGGCCAGTACATCTAAGGCATTGCCAACAGGTATATCCTGGGTCTCCCCAAACACCCTATATTTACCGTCAACATAAGCTAAAATTTGAGAGTTGCCACCAGAGAGATATACTATCACAGGATCCTTCGCATCAGTTTCAAGCTTACCAATTTCTATGTGCGCTACGCCATGGTTCACACCTATCAGAGGTTTTTTATATTTCAAAGCCAGATATCTTGCTAAAGTAGCCCCTACCTTCAGAGAATTTGGAATTCCCATTCCTTGTGAGAATGCTATTACATCAACATCTTCTATTTTCAGGTTCGATTCTTTTAACGCATTGGCGAGCACTTTATTTGATATATTGAAATGATGTTCTGCCAGGTCGTATGGAGTAAACCCCTTGCCTAAATCTGGTTTAAACATGTCTCTTACATTTGCCAGTACGTCTCCACTTTCATTTACAATACCGATGCCAAATGTGTGCGCTGTCGATTCTATACCTAATGATATCATTCTACCACTATGTATAAAACTCAAATATTATAAATAGGCATTCTATTCATGAAGGTTGATGAGTTAGCAAGTTTCGGCATCCCAGAAAAATATATAGATAAGCTGAAGGAAGAAAAAATCTCGGAGCTGTATCAGCCACAGGAAGATGTGATTAGGAAAGGACTGTTCAAAGAAAGGAATCTAATACTATCCTTGCCGACAGCTAGCGGAAAGACATTAATTGCAACCATGTCAATGTTGCACACTTTGTTGCAGTCGAAGCAGCACAAAATTGTTTATCTAGCTCCTCTTGTATCTTTGGCGAGAGAAAAATACAACTATTTCAAAAAATTTTTTGGGAAAGACTTTAAAGTTGCAATTAGCATTGGAGATTTGGATTCTTCTGATCCATGGTTGGCGGAGCATGATGTCATTTGTTTAACCAATGAAAAATTGGACAGTTTATTGAGACACAATGTAGAATGGGTGAAGAGGATA